>CADABA010000355.1 GCA_902785985.1 uncultured Lachnospiraceae bacterium | reverse complement strand
CCCACTCGAAGTACCAGGAGGCCGGCACGATGCAGCGATGCCTTGCCCAGTCGTCCCGGAAGGTCGGTTTTTCTGCCGCTGTCTCCATACGGGCATTCATCAGCAGCGTCCTTCCGGAATACCCCCACTTCATGGGATACACGGCACGTTCCCCTTTCCGGTTCGGTGCGATGACCGGCACCACATCCGTCGGACGGATCTCGCCGTAACTCCTGACAGCCGTCGTTTTCTGCCATTTTTCAACGAGCGGCGAGCGGTTCATTTCTTCCACGATCTCCCTGAGTTCGGGAGACTCTTCAGCCCAGTATCTGCAGCACATTCGATCATCCCTCCGGTCGTCACGCGTTCATCACTTCAAATACCACAATTCCCCGTTCGGCATGATCCGGATATCCCCCGGAAGCGTCTCCAGAAGATTTCCCTTAAAATCACGGATCACCGTCTCTTCCCAGTACCGGTAATCCGGCCCTTCGCCCGTCTCATACCATTTGCTGAAATACAGATTCTCTCCGTCCCGCAGAAAGAAACTTTCATGCGGTTCCAATGCAAAGCTGACCCGCTCCGGCCAGATGATCTCAAACACGCCTTCCTCTCCCTGCCGTGTGAGCGAAAGGGGAGAACTGTGCAGCCGCAGATTATAGCAGCTTTTTACGGCACTGATCGGCAGTTCCTTAAACAGATCCGCTTTATGGCTCCCGCAGTCAAAGCGGAAAATGCGTATCTGCCCGCTTTGGAAATCCACGTTCAGAAGATAGATCCGTTCATCCAGGAAGACCGGCTTTTCCGAAAAGGTCCCGGTCTTCTTCGGAACAGGCCAGAAGACCTCTCCGTCCGGATAATGGATCAGGCACACAGCATTCCCTTTCACCGTTTCGCCCGCACGGAACACTTCCTCCGTTCCATCCGGCACCGGTTCTATATGCGTGATGCCATATGCATCGATCGTCTTCATCCTCATCTTCATCCGATCCACCAATTCGGAGTCAGTTCACCGAGCGTTATGACCTGTTCGCTCTCATGATCCAGCATGATCTCGATGTCCCTGTACGTCTCCGGCATCAGCTGCACCATGAGCTCCCGGCAGGCGCCGCATGGCGCACCGTTCTTTCCGTCGGGCATGACAGCCAGCACCTTTCGGATTTCCTGCTCCCCGTTCGTCAGCATATTGAAAATGGCGTTCCGCTCGGCGCAGATGCCCAACGAAGAACAGGTATCGACGCAGACACCGGTATAGATCCTGCCGGACGCGGAGAGAATGGCAGCCGCCGCACCGCCGGCCTCCACATACTCAGAGATCTTCCTCTCGTTCTGTACCGACTTTGCAGCCTCATAAAGCCGGCTCCAGAGCCAGCTGTCTTTCGTCATAAGATTCACGTGGCCGGTCCGTTTCTCATGCATCAGCGGGACATCGACATTCTCTGTGGTCCACTGATAACGGAAGCCGCATTTTTCCTGTACCCGTTTTGATTTTGTGTTGCCGTCGTAGTATCCGCACCAGACTTTCTGCATGCCCAGATCCTCAAAGGCATGGCGCAGCATCTCCCTGGCGGCTTCCGGCATGATCCCCTGTCCCCAGAACGGTCTGCCCAGCCAGTAGCCGAGCTCACACTCATCGTCCCGATCAGTCATATCGGTATGGCCATTCAGCTTGAGTTCGATTGCGCCGATCGCTTTTCCATCCTCCTTCAGGCAGACGGCATAGCATTCCGCCGCGGAGAACACATTCCGGATCACATCCAGACTTTCGCTGACGCTCTTATGCGGCGGCCATCCGGCGATCGGGCCGACGTCCGGATCTTTGGCATATTCAAATACATTTTCCGCGTCGCTTTCCTCAAAGCGGCGAAGGATCAGTCTTTCTGTTTTCAGCATTTTGCTGCTCCTTTCAATATGTCATCACAGGCAGGCACTTGCGAAAGACTGTGTCATCACAGGATATATTTATTCGTCTGCGTTATCCGGACCGTCAATGCCCGGCAGTCCGTAATTCAGCACCTCATTGTATCTGGCATTTGCTTTTTCGCTGGCCTTCTTCTCTCTCCAGGCATCGATTTCGCTCCGGATCGCCAGCATTTCGTCCACGACCAGTTCTTCCGTCTTCGGCTTCACATAGCGAAGGTAGGAAATCATCCGCTCCATTGCCTTCGGGCTTCCGAGGTGCCTCGCGATTGCCTCGCCGAGTTCTCCGCGAAACCCGAGGCTTTCCACTTCGCGGACAAGGTCATCCCGCGTCCTGCTCCAAAGTCTTTGATCCGGTGTCATAATTCCCTCCAATCATTCCGTCGCTTCGCACCGCACATGCAGAGGCTCATACGGAAGCGCCTGACAGGATACGACAGGTTTTCTCCTGATTTGCTCAAAACCCATTGCCATTTCTTTATTGCTTTCTCCACCATTTTCAATTTTAAATGCGCAAAAATAAGGAAACGTATATATATCATTTGCGTACCCCACATTAAAATCCCCCAGCTTTATCCCATAAGAAATATCGCTGTAATTTTTATTTTTTATCAGCGAAGACAATGACTTTGATCGATTCCTGTTAGACTTCACTTCAACAGGAATCAGGTCATTTTGAGTTCTTACGAAGAAATCTTCTTCCAGTGTAGAGTTCTCTTTTTTATAATAAAAAAGCCCCAGTCCCTGCTTTACAAAAGCTTCTGCAACAAAGTTCTCATACAAAGCGCCTCTGTACACACCTAAATTTTTGTTTACCCTAAGATCTTCCTGCGCTTCCTCATCCAATGAAGATACTAATAATCCCGTATCGGGATAATACAATTTAAACCTGCTTTCTTCGATATTCCCTTTTAACGGAAGTTCCGGATACTGCAGACAGTTACACTCAATAACAACTCCTGCGTCCCTTAACCATTCTATGCATCCGGTATATTCCCTTGATCTTGCATTTTTAGCGATCTTATTGAACTGAAATTTTTTATTTTCTTTAGCCAGTTGCGCAGGAATACTTCTGTACACACTTATAATTTTTGTCTGATCAAGGCCTTCGACATATTTCCTTACATCCTCTTCATAATCAAGCCGGATCTGTTCCTGCACATCAAGTGTTCCCGAAAAGGTACCTGTTTCAAGATATATTTTTACGACATCCGGCATTCCGCCTAAAACACAATAATCTAAAAACAACTTTTTAAATACAGCTAATTCATTATCATTAAACAGTTGATTTTTCACCATATGGTCAAGAATTGAATCAATCTGGTCCTGACTGTATCCTTTTGCCCAAAGAAACTCTTCGAAATCCATTGAGAACATCTCATAGTCTGTTTTTGCACCAACGCTGTTGCTATGGATCTTCTTATAGTTAATGCCTAACATTGAGCCACTGCAAATGACATCATATCTACCGTCAATCTTAAAGGATTTTAAAGTAGTTGCAACATCCGGATTATCCTGAATTTCATCAAACAGAATAATGGTTTTATCGGGTATGAACTTTTTTGAAGGATCTGCCAGAGAAATATTCTGAATGACACTTCCAACATCATAGCCATCCGCGAGTATTTTCATAAATTTCTTTTCTAAGGCAAAATTAATATATACAACATTCTCATAATATGCCCTGGCAAAATGCAGGATCGATTCTGTCTTACCGATTTGCCTCGCCCCCTTTACGATGAGAGGCTTATGGTCCGGGTCTGCCTTCCAATTCTTTAAATATTCATCTATCTTTCGTCTGTAATACATTCTTACTACCCCCAAAGAAATAGTATCACAAAAAATGAGGCATATCCATTCTCTTTTTCACATTTCATGAGGGAGTTTTTCATTGTTTCTCACATTTCATGAGCGATTTTTCCACTATCATTCACATTTCAAGCAGGAACACCCCTGCGTTCCTGCTTGAAATATCCCCTTCCTGTCTTATTCCTTTAATGCCGATCACTGCGAATCCGGGAATTCTCCAAGTCCGCAAGCAACACGTCCCTAAGATAATTCCCTCCCAATCTCCTCAACCACGAGCACATTGCCGCTTCATGTTCCAGCAGGATCAGCTCGCCTTCTTCCACACGGCACCAGAAACAGTCCATGGAGAGATGAAATTCCGGATAGTCATACTCTACCGTTGCAAGAAATCTCTCCACACTTATTTTTGTGTTCAGCTCCTCCAGAATTTCCCGCTTAAGGGCATCTTCCGGCGTTTCCCCCGGTTCAATCTTTCCGCCGGGAAATTCCCACCAGTCTTTATAATTTCCGTATCCCCGCTGCGTTGCAAATACCTTCCGGTCTTTGAGAATTACTGCAGCGACAACTTTTATCTGTTTTCGTTCCATCTGCGCACCCGCTAACCAAGTTCTGAACTTCTTTATCTATAACTCTCATCCAAGGACCTTCACGAACCTCGCCGTGATCTCCTGCGGCCTCGTAATGGCTCCGCCGACGACTGCACTGAAAGCACCGCACTCGAATGCCTTCTTTAAATCCTCCGGGTAATGGATCCTTCCCTCCGCAATCACCGGGACCGAGAGCTCCTCCGCACATCTGCGGATCAGTTCGAAATCCGGTCCTTCCTGTTTCGGCGAATACGCTGTATAACCGCTCAGAGTGGTGGATACGATATCAAATCCCATCTCCTGCGCAGCCAGACACTCCTCAAAATTCGAACAGTCCGCCATAGCGAGACGGCCTTCTTCACGGATTCGATCGACCAGCACCTTCGTGTGCACGCCGCCCGGACGCTTTCTGTCTGTAGCATCCAGCGCTATGATCTCCGCTCTTGTTGTCAGAAGTTCCTCGACCTCCTTCATCGTCGGCGTGATGTAGATCTCGCTGTCGTCATAATTCCGCTTCACGATTCCGATGATCGGCAAATGGCACACCTCCGCAATTGCATTGATATCATAAACAGACTGTGCGCGTATGCCGGCAGCTCCGCCCTCCATTGCAGCCACTGCCATTCTGGACATGATGAAGCTTGAATGCAGCGGCTCGTGCGGAAGCGCCTGACAGGATACGACAAGTTTTCCTTTGATTTGATCCAGTACCATTGTCATCATTACTACCCCCAAAGAGATAGTATCACATATCATGAGGCACTTTCACCTTTGTCCTCACATTTTATTCCCGGTATCGGGGAGTTTGATCCGTCAGACGAAGCAGCCCTCTATTACACCATTGCGAATCCGTCCTGGTTTTCAGAAGGAGTCGCCAGCCTGTGCGGCACACTCTTTGCAGAATATGACAGGTACATCAGTTCAGCTCTGCACGAAGATGAAGAAAAGCCCTATACCGCTTCCGGTTTATATGAATTCAGTCAGTCCAGCGATCTGACAATGGATTTTACGGACTGCGGAAACTATAGTTGGAATGAACTGTATAAGGGAAGGGATCCGGATCATGGAACAGGAGGAGTCTTATACCTCGAAGGCGGATATCACTGCCATGGACTTTATCCCGGTATATGGCAGGGAGAACGGAAATGTCCTTACGACTGTTCGCACAGAGATACCCGGAAAAAATGTCCTTCACGAATGCTTATGTTGTGATAAACTAAAATCAGCAGTCTTATGTAATAATGTGAGGACATCAAAAATGATTCTGTTTGTAACGAGCAGTCCCGTCGGGACTTATCGAAGCAATGAACCTGTCAATTATTCCGGATTCAACCCGGCCAACGGGATGGTAAATGAACTGCAGCGGTTCTGGAAAGAAAACTCCCGCTGCCTTCTCATTTCCGCATTTCCGGATGGATATGCACTCAATGATATCATGCGGCGTGATTTTGAGACAATTATCAAAGATACCGGCTTATCCGCTGCATGCATGGATCTATGCGATAGCAGAAACGGAGAAATGATGGCAAATGCCCTGGGCAGCTATGATTTCGTGATTCTCGGGGGCGGCCATGTTCCGACAGAAAATGCCTTTTTTGCACAAATAGGGCTCAGGGAGCATTTCAGAGATTTTCATGGAATTGCGATGGGGATCAGCGCCGGAAGCATGAATTGCGCGGATCTTGTCTATGCCCAGCCGGAGCTTCCCGGGGAAGCAGCGGATCCTTCTTATCAGAAGTTCATACCGGGACTGGGACTTACAGAGTACAATATTCTTCCCCACTATCATGCCGTAAAGAATGATCTGGTGGACGGGCTGCGGCTCATGGAAGATATCACATATCCGGACAGTATTGGCAGAGTATTTTATGCGATCCCTGACGGGAGCTATTTGCTTCAGACTGACTTCGATGCGGCAATTCATGGGGAGGCATACAGGATTCAGGACGGACAGATCAAAAAAATCAGCGACAACGGAAGTGTATATGTCCTGAAACCTTTTTCTGAATGACCAAAAGCAAGATAAAGGAGGATGCGCTTTGAATTATGTATTTATCTCACCGGCTTACCCCGTGACCTGCACACAGTTCTGCGACCGCCTGCACAGGCACGGCGTGA
>CADABA010000354.1 GCA_902785985.1 uncultured Lachnospiraceae bacterium | reverse complement strand
ATGCGGACGGATTCAGCTCATCTCCGTGATACTGCAGGCATTCGGCAAGGTATGTGAGCGGGTCGACCGTCTCACCGGCCTTGACCAGAGAACCTTCGCCTTCACTTCCACTGTTCACTTCTTCACTGTCTGCCGTTCCTGCTTCGGTTGAATTTCCTGCATCTGCGGTCCCGGCTGTGCTGCCTGACTGCTCTGCATCTGCGGTTTCGACTGCGCTGCCTGACTTCTCTGCATCTGCGGTTTCGACTACGCTGCCTGACTGCTCTGCATCTGCTGATTTTCCTGCATCTGCGGTTTCGGCTGTGCTGCCTGACTGCTCTGCATCTGCTGATTTTCCTGCATCTGCGGTTTCTACTGCGCTGTCAGCCGGCGCTGCTTCGTCTGCTTTGACGGCTTCATTGGCAGTTTTCTCTCCGCTCTCCGTATCTGCGGGAGCTTCTGTTTCAGCGGCTTCCTTACTTGCTTTCACTTCACTCTCCGCATTGACAGGGTCTTCCGTTTTCGCTTCGTCCTCACTTGCTTTCACTTCACTCTCCGCAAGTGCATCCGCAGACGTCTCCTCTGCGGCATTGCCGAACGCTTCATTTCCCGCATTTACGTACGCCGCATCGTCTTCCGTAGCCGTGTTCAGTCCGGCATCCACCTCTGCCGATCCTTCCGACAGCCCGGCTGCTCCGACATCAGGAAGTGCTTCCTCCGGCTGTGCATCCTCTGCGGCTGTTCCTGCTTCAGGAAGAACTTCCTCCGACTGCGCATCTTCTGCGGCTGTTCCGTCCTCCGCAGCAACGGCAGGCACGGCCTCCTCCGCAAACACATCCTTCGAAAAATGAAGTGACATTGCAAGCGCAATCACGATTGAGAAGATCAAAATGATGACATGCTTCCAGGTTTGTGCTCTGATTTTCCCAGACATATGGCCTCCTTTGCATAAATTTTCCCCCGTGTCTGTCTTGACAGCAAACAGAGGATCCCAGTGCTTATATACATATAAATATAGCACACCTCCCTTCTGTTTTCTATCAACAGCGGAAATTGTCGCAAAAAAGAACCTTGTGCGCCGCACAAGGTTCCTGTCGTTTTACATCTTTCTGACTTTTACATCTTTCTGACTTTTTTCGCAAGCACTGCTATGAAAGCCGCTCCTGCTGCCAGGCCCATGAGCACCAGCCACAGACTCACATCGGAGACATCCCCGGTCTCTGCCGCTATGACCCTGGACTCCGCAGCCTTCGCTTTCTTTCCGGCAGATTTCTGCGAATCTGGAGAACAGGTCACTGGCGAAGCAGGCGAGTCCGTCCCGGACCGTTGTCGCAAGACGTTCCACGACCCCGTTGTGCAGACGCAGGACATATACCGGAGCGTCCAATGCAATCACATCAGACGGAATCGCGATCGCAAGGTCGATGGGATCATCTGTCCTGTGAAGACTTCCCAGATATTCTCCCGTGTCCAATGCCACGACCAGCAGACTGATATCGGCATAGCGTGCTATCTTATAGTCAGCTGCTTCGATAAACTTGTCAAGCTCCTGCTGTTCGAGATCGGAGTCAGTAATCTCTTTCGAGGACACTACGACCTTCAGCCCTGTCGCCCGGTCCGGATCAATCAGCGTCTTTACAATATAATCGTAATCATCGGCACTGATATACCCCTTCTCTACCGAGGAGGCTTTCGCTGCCGTCGTATTATTGGAGATCTCATTGTGGACCAGCGCCAGCGGTACCAGCGCGTCCTTCTTTGCCGCATCCTCGTCAGAGACACCCACCGTGGAAGCCGGCTCTCCGGAGCCGATCTTTGCTGCCTCCGCGGCCAGATCCCTCGAAATGTAATCCGCATATGCCTTGATACTGAAGTTGTCAACGGCAAGCCATTCCTCTTTTGTTCTCGTATAGACGCTTGCATAGGCCCGCTTGAATGTGGGAATGTAATCCACCCAGTCCATCCACTTTCCTTCGTCAAGAATATAACTCTCTCCTCTGTTCACGACAGCATTGGAGTATTTCCTGATTCCGGTCATTCCGGCGGCTTCTTTATCGATCACGCTCTGCTCATTGAAATCGTAAAATACCGATACGTACGGTTTTCCCTCTCTCATCTGTGTCACGACGACAGAATACTTAAGACCTTCAGGAATAATGCATACCTTGTTCGTCTTAATACGATGATACCCTGCATACTTGAAGTATTCAGAACCTGATGCAAGCAGTACTCCGTCTGTCGGATTCGCCGCATCTTCATTCAGGAGATAAATTTCATAGGAAATCGTTGTCGCATCGTTATTGTTCTGGACGCCGATCTCGCGGACATTGGTAGTCATTTCCGCCGTAAAGACATTTGCTGCCTTCTCGGAATTATATTTGATCGGCTCAGTGGTCGTCATAAAGTCGTACTGGCGAATATCATATTCCATACGGTTCGTGATAAGATCTTCCACTCTGTAGTCAAACGTTTCGATGGAACCGATGGATTTGTCCCAGTAGGAGAGCCAGAAGTACCCGTCTCCTATGCCGTCGCCGTTTTCATCGATCCCCCAGCTGCCGAAATTTGTACCGGTGGACAGTCCTCCGCCCCAGCTGTTCTTGACAAGCCATGCACCGTCCTTCTCCGGCTCATGTCCTTCAAGGAAAAGCGTTCTCGGAAACTTGTCATTGTAACCGACGATCGTCACGCAGTGATTGGAGCTTTCCGTATCCAGATAGGTATAGTGCGCCCAGATATTATCAGCTGTATTGATGTACTTCGCCGGTTTCGTTGACCCCGGACTTGCGGTATCGGCACAGAACCCGATGCTCACGGCACGTCCGGCCATCAGTTCATCCTTGATCGCTTTAATGGCGGCTCCATTCACATTGTCGTCTGCAAGATATCTCGGCAGAATGTTTGAATTGTCCAGTGAGAGCACGGAGGCATAACGCAGCGATTCGTCAACGCTCCAGTCATAATATGCCCTGCGGATCCGGGGCAGACCGGGAAATGATAAACTTTCAGGCTCGAATTTATATTGGTTTTTGTCATCATCCTCAAAAATAAGAATGTCCGGATAGCCTTCCTTGAGTTCATCCAGCTGATTCATACGAACGACATGATAGTACTTCCCGTTGTCGTCCACGAACTTGTAAACGGTACTGGACTCGGTAATCACACCTTCCTCCAGTCTCTGTCTCACCTTTTCCTGTACGGCCGGATTCGCGCTGAAGTGGTCAATAACCTCTTCCTTCGTCATGCCCAGCGGAATCAGGCACTCATACTCTACGTCCCGAGTCTCGAGAATATAATCCAGATAGTCCTGATCAAGATACTGCGTGCCGTCCTTCGCTGTTACCGTCGCGCCTTTATTGAGTACGCCCTCGTTGTTCTGATAGGGAACGCGGCTCTCCTCGAGCGGACCCGTACCCCTTGCAAAAACAGATGTCGCATAATAGGTTCCGCCCAGCGCATTGTAAATGCCGCCCATGCCATACTGTGTAGCAATGAGTCCTTCTCCGGCCTGGGAAGGATAATTTCCGTTTTCCGGTTCAGGCGTAAATGCAAACCAGGCGATCTGCCGCTCTGAAAGATCAAGCCACTCGCAAAGCTCTTTAAAAGAGGTTATGCCATATTTCTCCTTAAGCCCCGGAGCGAGCTGATCCCATTTGGCATAGCACTCGGAGAGAATACTGGTCTCTGAAGAGGCGATCGC
>CADABA010000353.1 GCA_902785985.1 uncultured Lachnospiraceae bacterium | reverse complement strand
TATGAAATATTTCGGCGGCTGTGACGTAGGCTCTACATACACCAAGGCAGTCATTCTGGACGAGAACGGAAAGATGGTTGCCGACACCACACTGAAAAGTAAAATCATCGCCCGGGAATCCGCCGAGCTCGCCATGAAAGAAGTCATTTCCCAGGTTCCGGATCTCAATAAGCCTGAAGATCTCGCTTACCTGATCGGTACCGGCTACGGGCGCAACAAAGTCCCCTTCGCGGATGAAAATGTATCCGAGATCTCCTGCCATGCGATGGGCGTTCATATCACGAACCCGACGGTCAAGGCGATCATCGATATCGGCGGACAGGACGTCAAGGGCATCGCCATCGACACGGACGGAACCGTCAAGAACTTCGCGATGAATGACAAGTGCGCTGCGGGAACAGGACGCTTCTACGAGGCTATGGCCCGTTCCTTCGAGATGACGCTCCCCGAATTTTCGAAGCTCTCTCTCACCGCGAAAAATGTCATTCCGATCACCGCGCAGTGCACGGTCTTCGCTGAATCCGAAGTCATCACGCTCGTAGGAGAGGGCAAGCCGATGAACGAGATCGCAGCCGGCATCCAGATGGCTGTCGCAAAGAGATGCTTCGTCATGGCGAAAAAGGCAGGCGCTACGGATTCCATCACACTGACCGGCGGCTGCGCAAAGAACAGCGGCTTAAAGGCTGCGATCGAGCGCGTTCTGAAGCTGAAGGTCGTGGAATTAAAGACAGACCCGCAGCTCATGGGTGCTCTCGGAGCGGCTGAATTTGCCCGCCAGAAGGGACTTGCCAAGGCCTCCCGCTGAGAGGAAATCCCGGGACGACGTGCCTGATCATGCCTGGCAGAGAAAGTGCTGAAGACACTTTGGATTCTTCGTGTGCCTTTAAAAGCGGGCACGTCGTATGACCCCTCTTAGTACGGTAGTTTGGATAACGTATAAACCTTTAATAACGAGGAAACGATCGAATGAAAACACTTTTTAAACTCATTCTGACAATTATAAAGATCCTTACCGTTGTCCTCGGTGTTCTTTTCGCCGTATATTTCTGGAATCTCGATCAGAAACTCATGGCGTGGGCATACACACAGGTCAACAATATCTTTGACAGAAAGAAGCAGGATCTGAACTTCTGATATCTCTCTTTGGTAACTGCCATGAAATTATATGATTCAATTATAAAAAGTACGGGTGAGATCCTGGCAGAAAAGGAAGGCGTGCGCTTCCCCTACGATCGTTCCCGCGTATGGAAAAATCTCGGAGAAAGCGAGCTCATCATGCGGCGAGACGCCGCGTTCGAGCTGGGCGGCCAGGGACAGCCTTCCGTCAATTACACCTGTGTTACGACGTCAGGGCTGATCACAGAAGATGAGGTATATGTCTACGGCCCGGATCTTCCGGACATCCGGGCCGATGTCCCGTTCGCGAAAATAGTCTTTCTGGAGACGAACGATCTCGGGGAATCCGAGGACGAAGAGAAGGCCTACCGGACGATCCGGAACATCGAATTCGTCCGCTACCATGTCTTCCCGGTCGGATACATGGTCCGGGTCTCCGCACAGAGCAACGAGGAACAGGTCCGGGTCAGCAAAAAAGTCATCAATTCCGGCATCCGCTTCTCCTATGTAGGGGCAGCCTATATCAAAAAATACAGAGCGCTTCCGGAAGTCCGGCACGTACGGATCATCTTTATCACGGACGGAGAACTGGTCGAAAAGCTCACGCCCTATGCAGGCAAGGTCGACGGCATCACGCGGACGCTGACGCACATTCTGGACGGTCTCCCGACAGACTGCGGACACTGTACCATGAAGGCTGTCTGTGATGAGGTGGAAGGGATGCGGGAGCTGCACCTTAAGCAGAAAAAGGGCTGACAGCAAAAAAACAGAAAAGCCGCGTTATACAGCAGACAATAATACAGTCTGCCATATAACGCGGTCAGGGGCTTTCATGCAGCCGGTTTTTATTCATCGACGCGAATCTCGATCTCGTTCTTCTCAAAGTCTGTCGATACGATCGATCCCTTTATTTCACGGACCGATCCGAAAAGATCTCTCAGACGGATGATGTCACCATCGACCTCGATCCGGCTGGTGTTCGACATGAGAAGAGAGTGATCATCCTTGCGGTATGCATTGGAAAGACACATATTAAACCTCCCCGCACTCACTGAGTGCTTTACTTAACAGTTCATTGCCTGAACGATACGCATTGAGAGCTTCATCGATAAGCCCCGCTGCTTTTTCTCTTCCTTCAGCGCGAAGAGCAGCTGCGAGTTCGACGAGCTCCTCCGCATGATGCATATTATGATCATACATATACCGGAGAAGGACCACATTGCGGTCTGCAGGTCCGTCTGCGGGAATATCGTGTGTATGATGGCCGTGATGGCCATGATGACCGTGATGTTCATGTCCCTCATCCGATCCGTGATGG
>CADABA010000352.1 GCA_902785985.1 uncultured Lachnospiraceae bacterium | reverse complement strand
ATGGGTATAAAAACATGGGTTATTTCTATCTGATCCTGCAGGCACTTATTTTCAGTTTCGGCGGTCTCATGATCAAATCGGTCGGTACGATGCTTTCGCCTTTTCTGACCTCCTGCCTGCGGTTTACCATCGGCATTGCAATGCTTTTCCTCATCCAGAGGATTCGGACGGGGAGGATTCGGCTGACTTTGACGGACCGTGTGATCCTGATCGGCGGCGTGTGCAAGGCACTGCATTATCTCGCTGAGAACTTCGGCGTTATGCGCGGGTTCTCCTATGGCGGCGTGCTTGTGTGGCCGGTCCAGACGGTTGTCGTTTTTTTTGTTTCAACGCTTGTCTATAAGGAGAGGACCGGTCTGCGCACACTTGCGGGAACCATTCTCTGTGTTGCCGGCGTCATTACCATTTCCTGGAACGGCGCTTCACTTTCTGTGTTTCTTGGCAGCAGCGGGATTATCATGGCGGCCTTTGTGCTGGCGGGGATAGGGGCAGCCGGTTTTTCCATTTCCCAGAAAGCCAGGATCCGGGAAATGGATATTGTGGAAATGAACGAGTCCATGTTCATTTTCGGCTGGCTCACAACTTTGCTGGTCCTGATCCCCACCGCACCGCACGCCACAGGGGCTGTCAATATATCCGGGACGATCAGCATGCTTCTGCTTGGAATCATCACCTGTGTGGGATTTCTCCTTCAGGCAGCGGGAATCAGGACTGTGCCTCTTCTCATTGCCACCATCATTCAGAGCTCGTCCACGGTCCTGACGATTCTGTGGGGTGTCCTGTTTTATCATGACCCGATCAGCAGATATGTTGTCCTGGGAACAGTCTTTTTCATGACGGGCATTGTGCTTGTCAACCTTCCTGCAATGAAAAGCAGACATAATGAGCAAACGGATGAATAATCGTTCCTGACGGTGAGACAGAAGGTCTCCGCCGTAACGTCGACGGAATATTCGGAACCGATAACGAGCATACGTTGGTTCCCGGGAATGCACGGCAGAAAAAAGAAACAGAAGATAATGTCATCGAGGAGGGTACAGGCAGACGCCCGCTGTATAGGAGATGGAAAATGAAATTCAGAAACGGCTATTGGCTGTATAAAGAAGGATATGCCTGCTTTTCACCCAGGCAGGTCTATGAGATCTCGAGAGAAGACGGGATGCTGGAACTGTGCGCCCCGACATCCCTCATTACAGGGAGGGGGGATACGCTTAAGGGCGTCAATCTGACGATCAGAGTCACAGCGCCCATGCCCGATGTGATCCGCATACAGACATGTCACCATCTGGGCGCGGTGAGAAAAGGACCGGAGTTTATTCCGGGGAAGAGCCTGAAGAATATGACCTCTGAGGGAAAATTCACCCCGGAGGTGGAAGAGGATTCTGAGAGAGAAATCATTGTCAGGAGCGGGCAGCTCCGGCTGGTCATTGATAAAGAGAACTGGGGGATGAAGTACTACCGGGATGATAGGTACCTGACCGGGAGCACGGATGGCGACCTGGCCTATATCAAGACGAGCTGGCGGGGAGATTACGCTTACGACCGCGGGCCTGCGGACACCGCCTATATGCGGGAGCAGCTGGGGCTTTCCGTGGACGAGCAGATCTACGGGCTTGGCGAGCGCTTCGGACCTTTTGTGAAAAACGGTCAGAGCGTGGAGATATGGAACGAGGACGGCGGTACCAGCACGGAGCAGGCCTATAAGAATATTCCGTTCTACCTCTCGAGCAGGGGGTACGGCGTTTTCGTAAATCACCCGGAGAAAGTAGAATTCGAGGTGGCGACGGAGCATGTCTCCAAAGTAAGCTTCAGTGTCAGGGGTGAGTATCTGGATTATTTCCTGATCGGCGGGGAGTCCATGAAGGACGTCCTGTCAAAATATACAGATCTCACGGGAAGACCCGGGCTTCCGCCCCGCTGGTCCTTTGGTCTGTGGCTCTCCACCTCTTTCACGACGGATTATGACGAGCAGACGGTCATGCACTTCATAGACGGCATGCGGGAGAGGGATATTCCTCTGAGTGTCTTCCACTTTGACTGCTGCTGGATGCGTGAGTTCCACTGGACGGATTTTACCTGGGACAGCAGGGTCTTCCCCGATCCCGAGGGGATGCTTTCGAGAATTCACGAGCGGGGCATCCGCGTATGCGTTTGGATCAATCCTTACATCGGACAGGCGTCGAAGCTCTTCAGGGAAGGCATGAATAAAGGGTACTTTATAAAGCGGACAGATGGCAGCGTCTGGCAGTGGGATATGTGGCAGCCGGGCATGGCAATCGTCGACTTTACGAATCCTGAGGCAAAAAAATGGTATCAGGATGGTCTGCGCAGCCTTCTTTCCATGGGTGTTGACTGTTTTAAGACGGATTTCGGGGAGAGGATCCCGACAGAGTTTCGACGGATCAGATCCGGTGAAGATGCACAACTTCTACACATATCTTTACAATGAAGCCGTGTATGAAGTGCTGCAGGAGGTGCGCGGAGCGGACGAGGCCTGTTTGTTTGCGCGATCGGCTACAGCCGGTGGCCAGAAATTCCCGGTGCACTGGGGCGGAGACTGCTTCAGCGACTATGTCTCCATGGAGCAGAGCCTGCGGGGCGGTCTGTCTTTGACCAGCAGCGGTTTCGCCTTCTGGAGCCACGATATCGGAGGGTTTGAGAGCACCTCCACGCCGGACGTATACAAGAGATGGGCCGCTTTCGGCCTTCTCTCCACGCACAGCAGACTTCACGGCAGCACAGCAGACTTCACGGCAGCAGCTCCTACCGCGTGCCGTGGAACTATGATGAGGAGGCAGTGGACACAGTCCGTTTCTTCACAAAGCTTAAGCTGAGCCTCGTCCCGTATCTGTACAGCGGAGCAGTCCGGTCATCGAAGTCCGGTATTCCTCTCATGCGCAGCATGGTACTTGAATTTCCGGAGGATCACAGCTGCCGGTATCTCGACAGACAGTATTTCCTGGGAGACAGCCTTCTGGTGGCGCCCGTCTTTAATGAGGAAGGAATCGCGCAGTACTACCTGCCGGCGGGTACCTGGACCAACGGGCTTACCGGAGAAGTACGGGAGCTCGCGGACGGCAAATGGTTTGCGGAGCACTGCGATTATCTGTCGATCCCGCTGTGGGTGCGCGAAAACAGTCTGATTCCGATATTACCAGGCGCGGAGCGTGCGGATGAGGATTACAGAGACCGTCTGGAAGTGCGTGTATATGAGCTTTTGGAAGAGGCTTCAACAGAAATCTACGCATCCGGAGAGAGGAAATGTACGGTCTCACTGTGCAGGGAATCTGACAGGATCACGGGATCGATCGCAGGAGACGATATTGCCGGAGCCGTCAGGATCCGTTTTGTGAACTGCCATCTTCAGCAGGCAGTCGGAGCGGAGATGCATTACGAAGGAGAGGACACGGTCCTTGCAGTATGCGGACGGAGTCAGTTTCAGGTCCTTTGAGAACAGCAGGGAACAGTGAAGTACGAATAATGTAAAAGGCACCGGGGACCCGCTGTTTATGCGGGTCCTCATTTTCTTCATGTGCAAAATATCTGCATTGCTTTTACTTTAAAGTCGGCTCAGGGCTTCGACCAATGAGCCTGCTGAAGATCTTGTGAACGGACATACGCACTCGGATTGCAGCCGAACTCCCTCTTGAATGCCTTCAGGTAGTTAGAGTAATCGTTAAACCCGCAGTCAAAGCATGCCTGTGTTACATTGCTGCCGCCCAGAAGAAGGTCACGGGAGATCGTGAGTCTTTTTTTCATAATATACTGATAAAGAAGATCTTCGGTGATGTTCTCGTTGATATACCTGAGAAGCGTATTGATCTTCTCATTTTCCATCACATCTTCAGGCACGATTTCCGTATCTTCGTAATAATACCGGCAGATCCGGACGAACAGTTCCATGATACAGGCAGTTCCCAGGGTATAACCCCCGATCCGGCGGCTGTGGATCGCATCGATGCACTTTTGGCAAAGATTCTCCAATCGTTCCGCCCTTGCCCTTCCGATGCGCAGCAGCCGGTAATCCCTGAATGCGGCGTCGCGGAAGACCTGTGACAGGTCATCTTCCCCGAATTTGATCTGTTCAAAGAAATTATCGGCAAGCCAGATCACGATCCGCTCGTAGGGCCTGCCGGGAAGGATTTCCGGCCGATGGATGTCCAGTCTGTTGGTCAGGAGGATATCCCCGGGCTGCAAGTGGTATGTCTTGCCCTCGATGGTATACTGAACATTCCCGTCTATGAAGAAGAACAGTTCGTAGAAAGGATGCTCATGGAAGTTCACATGCGGGGGAACTTCATCGACATAATGATGGATCTCATAGGGAGCGCCGGCCAGCATATATTGCCGGTCTGTCCAGTTATCTCTGTGCATTGTTTTCCTCACAGTCTGCCTGTTACGTGTCTATGTACGTCTGAATGCAGATGATTTATTCTTCATCGCGCAATACTCGTGTCTTCAGACATGAGATACGCGCGCAAAGTGAAACTCGCCTTCATCGTGAGTACAATCTCGCGATGAAGAATA
>CADABA010000351.1 GCA_902785985.1 uncultured Lachnospiraceae bacterium | reverse complement strand
GAGCAGCAGGAGAAGGCTGGAAGAAATCGGGAAGAGTTTTGTCCTGGAAAAGATCGCGCTGGACCTTGGGAAGAAACTGCCTGTTCTCGGAGCGAATCTGGCGAGACCGGGGAATCTCGCCGACATGAAATCCGTGATTTCCGAGCTCATGCTCTACGATATCGGGCCCGACGATCTTCTCTGCGGGGAGGCGGGGGCAGACAGTCTCCTTGACGGCAAGCTTTCCGATATCGCAAATGTCTATCGGAGCTTCATGGAGTATATTTCCGACCGCTACCTCACGGCGGAAGGGGTGCCGGATGCGCTGGCAAGGGTCGCAAAAGACTCCGGTCTTCTTCAGGGGGCTGTCATTGCGCTGGACGGATATACAGGGTTCACACCGGTCCAGATCCGTCTCGTGCAGCAGCTTGCGCTGGTCTCATCGGAACTGCATATTTCTGTGACGGCTGACATTCGGGAAAATCCTTTCTCAAGAAGAGGAAATCCGCTTTTTACGATGAGCCGGGATACTGTGGAGAGCCTGCGGCTTGCCTTCGGGAAGGCGGGGATCGGAATCGGATCCGTTACATATCTGGATAACGGAAGACCATGCGAAAAGCAGGCAGACCGGGCAGCGGATGGCAGGGGTCCGGTGCAGGGGAACGCCTCGGGAGGAGCCGGAACCCACTCTCCCGGGCAGGACAGCTCGGATAATGCGGGATCATCTGCATGTATGCAGGGCGGCGCCAGGTTCGCCGGTTCCCCTGCGCTCATGCATCTCGAAAGAAATCTCTTCCGGAGATCGAACGAGGTCTATACGGACAAGCAGAGGGATGTGAGGATCTTCGCGGCTGCGAATCCTCTGGAGGAGGTGCGCCATGCTGCACTGACGATCTCATCCATGATCCGTGAGGAGGGGCTCCGTTACCGGGATTTTGCTGTGATTACAGGCGATCTCGGTACGTACGGAAACTACGTGCGCCAGATCTTCGGGGAGACAAAGATCCCTTACTTTATCGATGAGAAGAGGGTCCTGCTGAACGACCCGTTCGTCGAGTATGTCCGGGCGGCGGTCTCGGCAGTCTGTGACGATTATTCCTATGACAGCATTTTCCGAATGCTCCGGAGTGATATGTCCGGAATTGACAGGGAAGATATAGACATTCTGGAGAATCACGTGCTGGCGCTGGGTATCCGGGGCCGGAAAAAGTGGCGGGAGAAGTGGATCCTTCACTCGCAGAATGAAGACCCTGCATGGCTTCTGAGGCTCAATGAAATCCGGGAAAAGGTCCTGTATCTTCTGGATCCGGTGGCGGAAAGCTTCAGACAAAGGGGAGGAACAGTCAAAAAAAAGACGGAAGCCCTGTATTATTTCTGTGTGCGAAGCGGCTGTGAGACGCGTCTTGCTGCCATGGCTTCCGGACTTTCTTCCTGCGGCCGGCAGGATCTTGCCCGCGAGTATACACAGGTCTTTTCTCATGTCATGAGCTTCCTCGAGAAGCTCGTCGATGTGCTGGGTGATGAAAAAATCTCCATGAAAGATTATAAGGCGGTCCTGGAAGCCGGTTTTGCCGAGGAGAAGATCGGCATTATTCCGCCTGCCGCTGACCAGGTCCTTGTCGGAGATATGGAGCGGAGCCGTCTGTCTGATGTGAAGGTTCTGCTCTTTGCAGGTGTCAACGAGGGGCTTGTCCCCAAGACCGACAGCGGAGGAGGCCTTCTGTCCGAGACAGACCGGGAAATCTTAAGAAACAGAAATATACAGCTGAAACCGACTCCGCGTGAAAGCATTCCGATCGGACGGTTCTACATTTATCTCGCTCTCACGAAGCCGTCAAAGCATCTGATCCTGTCTTATTCGACGGCAAATTCCAACGGGGATGTGCTGCGGCCGTCTTATCTGATCGGCGAGATTCATGATCTCTTCCCGAATCTCCGCGAGGAAGTCAGATCCGCAGAGATCAGAGATAATATCGAGCGCCCTGAGAACGGAATGATGCTGCTTACGGATACAATGGGCACCCTGGCGGATCAGCCGCCCGGAACGGCCTTCTATGAGCTTTTTTCCTGGTACCGTGCAAATCCGGCTTATCGGGCAAGGACCGACGCGCTCATTCAGGCGGCGGAGTCCAGAAGGCCGAAGGATCAGATCGGGCGGGCCGTTGCAGCTGCGCTTTACGGGAAGACGCTGGTGAATTCTGCTTCCAGGCTGGAGCGTTTTTCGGCCTGTGCTTTCGCCCACTACCTGCAATATGGTCTTCGGCTGCGTGAACGCGAGGAATACTCATTTTCCGGGATGGATATGGGCAATGTCCTGCACGATGCGCTGCGGATCTTTGCGGAAAAAATCAGGGAGTCCGGGGAGAAATGGGCGGAGGTCGACGAGGACAGAAGAAACGCGCTCGCAGATCAGTGCGTCGCAGAAGCCGCGAAGTCGTACGGGGGAATGATCCTGCATGATTCCGCGCGCAATGAATATCAGATCGTCAGGATGCAGCGCTTTATGCGCACGTCTGTCTGGGCAATGCAGG
>CADABA010000350.1 GCA_902785985.1 uncultured Lachnospiraceae bacterium | reverse complement strand
TGCTTTTTTGTCTCCGGATTTCCTCCGATCCTTTTGATGATCTGTGGCTGACCGATTTCTGCAAAACTAAGAGGCATCATGAATCTTCTCCCTGTAATATTTTTCCGGCATAATGAACCGCATGCCTTTCAAGAACGCCTCGGCGTTCTTGACGCGACGTGCGCGGCGCGTAAGCGCCTTCCACTGCGCACGTCTGCGATCCGCCGGAGGCTTTTATTCCTCATCGCGAGATTGTACTCACGATGAAGGCGAGTTTCACTTTGCGCACGTATCTTATGTCTGAAGACACGAGTATTGCGCGATGAAGAATAAAAAAGGTTAGCAGTTTATAACCGTCATTTATTATAGATAGTAGATGCTAACATGTCAAGAGGCTTTAAATTTTTCACGGCAGGAAAAAATGCCGCCTCTTTCGCGTAAGATTAACTGATGATACGATATATGGGAAGCCGCCTTTCACTTTCCGGTCCCGCTCGCGGGATGTAAAAATGTGCAGATTTTGTTTCTCCGGAGCATTGTGGAACCGGGATATATCCTGAAAGGTTCGGAAGTAAGGAAGAGACGCCAAAATAGCGACATCTTCACATGTACGGGGAAAAACAGGAAAGCGTACAATAGAATAAAGTTCGTTTGCCCGGCTGATCAGTCGGATGGAGGGGAAAGACATATTGTTATGTCGAGAATGATCCGGATATCAGGAAGATTGGGACAGAGAAATGTAAACCACCGGATGGAGAAGCTGAAACAGAGAGGAGGAAAACCATAAATGAACAGAGAAAAGATCGTGGAGGAGCTGTTCCGGATGCAGGATAAGGACTATGCTCTTATGCAGACTAAAATCATTCCCACGGTAGCTGCCGACAGAATCATAGGTGTCAGAACGCCGGCCCTTCGTACGTTCGCCAAAAGTCTGTATAAAGACAGTGATATAGATGCCTTTCTTTCAAGCGTGCCGCATCAGTATTTTGATGAAGATCAGCTGCACGCCTTTATCCTGTCGCTGGAGAAGAATTTTGACAAGTGCATAGCGGAAGTTGACGCATTTCTTCCTTACATTGATAATTGGGCTACCTGTGATCAGCTTTCTCCAAAGGTGTTCAAAAAAGAACCGGAGAAACTGCTTCCGCACATTCAGTCATGGATCAAATCTGACCGGACGTACACGGTCAGATTTGCGATAGGCATGCTGATGCAGCATTTTCTGGATGAGAGGTTCGATGTAAAATATGCGGATCTGGCAGCAGCGGTCAGGTCGGAGGAATATTACGTCAACATGATGATCGCATGGTATTTTGCAACCGCTCTGGCGAAACAGTATGAATCGATCCTTCCATATCTGGAAGAAAAGAGACTGGATGACTGGGTCCATAATAAGGCAATCCAGAAAAGCGTGGAGAGCTATAGGATCACAGATGAGCAAAAGACATATTTAAAGACGCTGAAAGTGCGTAATCGGTAATCTGTTCTTCATTACGCGATATTCGCGGCTTTCGTCTTAAGATGCATGCGTAAGGTGATATTTGCCTTCATTCCTCATCGCGCAGTACTCGCGACTTTAGTCGTGAGATACGCGCGTAAGGTAATATTTGCCTTTATCGTGAGTACGCTCTCGTGATGAAGAATAAAAGCGGGGAAGGGTTGGATCGTGTCTCAAAGGAAGACATTATCCTCTGAGATGCAGAAGACCTGTGGCCAGCCCCCAGGTCACGGTCAGGACGATCAGAATCACCGCAGGGAATGTCTTTACGCCGCCTGTGGCAAAGCCGTACCAGTCATTGGTGTTTTCGCCTTCTCCCATTCCGTTCTTCAAAATGTTGCCTGCATAAACGACGGCATAGAGAAGGGTCGGAATAAGCGCCAGGAAGGAATCCCGGAAGGTCAGAGGAGACAGCAGCGGGCTGAAAATAAATGTCAGGATGGCCAGCAGGGGTCCGATGGCATGAAGAAAGAGCTGCTCTTCGGCAAAGAGAGGGCGGTAGCCCATCCTGGGGCCCAGAAAGACCAGTACGACAAGAAAAGTGAGAGCAACAGAAACCGAGGAGGAATACTTAAGCAGAGAAAGCAGCGGAGAGACAGACCTTTTACCGCCTGAAAAGGCATGGAGAAGGATCAGGAGAGAAACGATGCCCGCAAAAAGATTGGACAGGGTGGTGTAGTATTTCAAAGAAGAGAGTCCCCGCCGGGAGAGGAGCTTCTCACCCCCTTTTTGGAACATATGGATCCAGCTTCCGATGGTGGCGGCAGCCACCAGAAGTTCAGAAAGATAATACATAGTTTCCTCCTGCCAAAAGCACAGCGAAAAAATCGACATCTGCCTGTATTGTAGCAGATTCCGGAGAAGAATGCATCTCCGCACTCTGTAAGTCCGCATGCTGCCTGACGGGAAGACACTGAAAAACTGGCTCTCTTCAAGTATAACTTTCCCAACCAGTGAGACTATATAAAAGCCTATAGTTTTCACCGGAATGAGTCTTTTGACAACTCAAACGGTTGGATCAACCGCCGAAACACC
>CADABA010000349.1 GCA_902785985.1 uncultured Lachnospiraceae bacterium | reverse complement strand
CTCCTGCGGAACAAGGTAATCCGCGAGGTTTCCCTTCGCCGTTCCCTCATAGACGCCGAGCTTCGCATGATTTTTGTCCGAATAGGTCTCCTCCGGACCAAGACCGTACCACCTGATCCGGCCATGATCCGCATCCAGTGAGAAGAGGACGCTGAATTCGGGAAGCTCGCCCGCATCCGCCGACGGCCCCATCTTAAGGGTCACGTCGCAGACTCCGTCGCTGTGAACGAGATATGTGAGCGTGCATTCCTTGTGCGGCGTGGTCGGAAGGAAGTATGTATAGGTGATCTCTGCGAACTCCTCGCCCGCTTTCAGTACGGGGAGCTGTCCTCCCATACCTCCGGCTGCCTTATGCGTGACATACATACTTGCAAGCTTAAAACCGCCGGCACGGAACGGGTAGAGATTCGCCAGATCATTTTCCGTCATCGGCCGCCAGAAATTCGGCAGCACCCGCCGGAGAAGCATCTCCTGACCAGCGTACCGGAAGGAGACAAGTCCTCCCTGCTTGATCGAGAAGAGGTATTCGTAGTCGTCCCCGCGGACCCCGATGTTGTCCTTCCCGCGCACGATCTTCATATACGACTTCGCGTGGACCGGCTCAGGCCGCTTTCCGAACACCTTCTGCCCCCAGGCGACCTCATGCCCGCGCGGTGCCCAGAGAGCATCCTCCGCAAGCTCGAAGGACACGGTCACGACGTACTCTCCGTCCTCCTGCGGTGTCACCGGCAGCTTCATCGTCTTCATCTCACCCGGTTCGACCGACACGCGCCCCGTGTACTCCTCACAGAGTTCGCCCTCGCGCTCAAGGGTCACACGGCAGATATAGGCGTCCGTGTTCGTGAAGAGATTGCGGTTTGCGATCTGCACTTCATTTTCCGAAAATGAAATTCCTATGCTCTGATAATTATAGCGGACTTCCTGCATCTTCGGGGACGGCTCCCGGTTCCGGCCGTAGACGATCCCGTTCCCGGAAAAACTGCCGTCGTTCGGACGGTCGCCGAAATCTCCGCCGTAGCCGGCCACTTCCCTGCCATAGCGATCCTTCTTAAGGATCACCTGATCGATATAATCCCAGATGAAGCCGCCCTGATAAAGCGGCTCTTCCTCCGCGAGGTCAGTGTATTTGTGCATTGCCCCGCAGGAATTGCCCATCGCATGGGTATATTCGCAGCTGATATAGGGCTTCGTCCGATTTTCCTGCAGATACTCTTTGATCTGAGCGACCGTAAAGTACATGGAGCTCTTTACGTCCGAGGTGTCCGGGTACCGCTCATCCCACGTGATACCCTCATAGTGTACGATCCGGGTCGGATCCCACTCATGAAATGCATCGTGCATGGTCATGAGATTCGATCCGCCGAAAGATTCATTTCCGAGGGACCAGATAAGGATGGACGGGTGGTTCTTGTCCCGCTCGTACATGGAACGGGCGCGGTCCAGAACATTTTCCGTGTACTCGGGCCGGTCACCGGGGAGCGCGTACTCCACCGGATGGGTCCCGTCGATGATATGATCCCAGATACCGTGCGTCTCCAGATTGGTCTCATCGATGAGATAAAGGCCATACAGGTCGCAGAGCCGGTAGATCAGCGAGCTGTTCGGGTAATGGCTCAGGCGGACCGCATTGATGTTGTTTCGCTTCATGGTGAGAATATCCTTGACGGTCTCCTCATCCCTGATCGTGCGCCCGGAAAGCGCGGAGAATTCGTGGCGGTTCACACCGCGGAAGACGATCCGCTTCCCGTTCAGACACATCATGTGATCTTTGATCTCGAAGCGCCGGAATCCGACTTTCTGCGGGATGACTTCCGTGAGGGCCCCGGCCTCATTCCGGACGTCGATCACAAGGTCGTAGAGATACGGATCTTCCGCGGACCATTTGTGCGGATCCTTCACCGCAAAATGAAGTTCCGTCACAGCGGCTTCCCCATCCTCCCCGCCGTTAAGCTTTGCCTGTTCCCGCAGGAGCTCTCTCTTTCCGTCCATGAGCGAGATCATCACTTTGCCGGGCACACGACTTTTCAGCACGATCTCAAGATCCGCGTCCTTATACTCGTCGTCAAGAAGGGTGCGGATCCGAAGATCCTCGACATGTACGTCCGGAAAAGTAAAGAGATACACGTCGCGGAAGAGGCCGCTCATACGGAAGAAATCCTGGTCCTCGAGCCAGCTCCCGGAAGTGAACCGGAAGACCTGTACTGCGAGCTTGTTCTCCTGCTCATAATCTATAAAATCTGTCAGGTCGAACTCGGAGGGCGTGAAGGAGTCCTCGGAATATCCGACAAAATGCCCGTTGAGCCAGACCGCCAGACCGCTCTCCGCGCCCTGGAAAGAGATGCGCACAGGACGGCCTCTCATGAAATCGGGCACGTAAAAATATCTGACATAACTCGCGACAGGGTTGAATTCCTCCGGGATCTCACCCGGCTCAATTTCCTCCGACCCGTCCCACGGGAACTGGGTATTGACATACTGCGGATGGCCGTACCCCTCCATCTGGATATGGGCGGG
>CADABA010000348.1 GCA_902785985.1 uncultured Lachnospiraceae bacterium | reverse complement strand
CTGCTTTGGAGTTTCATTTGCATGGGCGTTCAGCGCCTCCAGCATACGGGCCGTCCCGAAAAGCGCGTTTTCAGCGTCCGTGGCTTCGGGAACGCCGTCTGTGTATACGAACAGCTTTGAGCCCGGATACATCTGCAGACTGTGCTCATGGTACTTTACTCCAGGCATACCGCCGACGACCAGTCCGTGCCTGTCTCTGAACAGTTCGAACTGTCCGTCTGCATGCATCAGCGCTGGGTATTCATGTCCCGCATTCGCAGTCGTGAGCAGGCCGGTGGATATATCGAGGATCCCCAGCCATACCGTCACGAACATCTCTTCGGGATTATTGGCACAGATGGCTTCGTTTGTATCCTGAAGGATCTGAGCCGGAGACTTTCCGCTTTTCGCGTTATCCGCAAGAATGATCTTGGAAGCCATCATGAAAAGTGCTGCCGGTATTCCCTTGCCGGAGACATCGGCGATCAGCAGGCACAGACGGTCCCTGTCGATAAAAAAGAAATCAAAGAAGTCGCCGCCGACTCCCCTGACCGGATCCATGCTGGCGTAGATGTCGAATTCCTTCCGTTCCGGAAAAGCAGGGAAAATGCCCGGCAGCATCGCTGACTGAATGCGGGAAGCCATCGCAAGTTCCGAACGGATGCGTTCGTTTTCCTGTTCCAGATTGCGCTGGAGCCTGACCAGATCAATTGTATGCCGGACCCGGAGAACGAGGACATCCGGTATGAATGGCTTTTTGATGAAATCCATGGCGCCGAGTGCCAGTCCATGCGTCTCGGCATCCTGGCTGTCATCCGCCGTCAGGAAAATTACCGGGATTTTTTCAGACGGATTCATCTGCTGCTGCAGTCTTTTCATCGTCTCAAAACCGTCAAGTCCCGGCATCTTGATGTCCAGAAGAATCAGATCCGGCTTGTTGGTCTTTATATAATCAAGCAGTGCCGTGCCTGATTTCAGGGCAGTCACCCGCATATTATTCTTGCTGAGAATCCGTCCTGCCATTTTAAGGTTGGTAATATCATCATCTACAACGACTACCCAATCCATGGAATATACCTCCTGCCTGCAGCCACGGTTCTTTTTGGTCAAATAGGCTGCGTTGATTTGAGCTCCTCTGATTGCTGTCTATCTCTTTTATCATATCATGATTTTGTACGGTAATCAGCTAAAAAGTCCCGGGATCACAGATGAAAAGCAGGTACAGTATTTGCAGGTCTGGCAGAGCTTTGTGTCTTTCTTCGTGAGCCTGGGTATCTCAATAGCTATTCTTGAACTATTCTTGAACTGTTCTTGAATTTGTTCGCTGTATATAAGGGCTGTATTTAAGTACTGTATATAAGTACTGTATATAAGTACTGTTAGTCGGCTGCTTAGGAACGGTAGTGGATGATTCGAAATTTGTTCCCCGCATGTATGCAGTGGTTTTAGGATGTTAGGTACAGCGATGGATTTCATAAGATTTGTTCCCCGTAGGTATGCAGTGATTTCCGGCCGTTTAGGTACGTCGGTGGATTTCATAAGATTTGTTCCCCGCAGGTATGCGGTGATTTTCGGCTGTTAGGTACAGCGGTGGATTTCATAAGATTTGTTCCCCGCAGGTATGCGGTGATTTTCGGCTGTTAGGTACAGCGGTGGATTTCATAAGATTTGTTCTCCGCAGGTATGCGGTGATTTCCGGCTGTTAGGTACAGCGGTGGATTTTAAAAGAATTGTTCTCCGCAGGTATGCGGTAATTTCCGGCTGTTTAGGTACAGCGGTGGATTTCATAAGAATTGTTCTCCGTAAGTGTTTTGATTTATGGAGAATAATTGCTGGAAAGCTGCTTCCTGTGCCTAAATGGCTGACTAAGGCAGAAATCCATGGAGTACATAGGCTGGAAAGCTGCTTCCTGTGCCTAAACGGCTCACTAAGGCAGAAATCCATGGGGTATGTTGGTTGGAAACAAGTCTCCTGTGCCTGACGATCTGTTAATTGCTCCCCCAGGTGGATTTCTTTTTAAAAACTGTTCGTGACGACATCATCAATTCTAAGCGCTGCTCTGAGTGACGACAGCATTATTTTCGAAGCGTCGTTTGGTCTCACTGTTAATCCATGAATGGCAGCCGAAGTTTTTCACCAGTAACCAGACCGACAGTTTTTCTGTGGCAAAACAAGGCTGTCTGTGCTATCTTTACATATGAGAAAATACCGGATGAGGCTGGAAATTCGGTGTGTTCTTAATGAAGTTAAAGATACAGAAGGGGTGATATTATCAATGAGTGAGAAAAAGGAACAAACAAGCTTCAAACCTTATGTTTCACACAAAGAAAATCCCAAGGAGCTGACAGCAGCCTCCGTAGTGATCGATACCTGCTGCGGTCATTTCCATGGCGGTGATGCGCGTGATCCTGAAAAGGGATTCCGTGCTTGAGAGCAACATGGTCCAGACGATCGGATCGGCCGGCGAGTCTCTGGCCGCGGGCGTTATCTTTACCATGCCGGTCCTGTTCCTGTGGTCTGCCGAAGGCCTTGTGGATACGCCGGATCTTGTCAGTATTTCCGTTATCGCGATGTGCGGCGGTCTCCTGGGCGTGCTGTTCATGATCCCGCTGAGAAATGCCCTGATCGTGAAAGAACACGGCATTCTTCCTTATCCGGAAGGAACTGCATGCGCGGAGGTCCTTCTGGCAGCGGAAGAGGGCGGAAAAGGAGCAAAGAGCGTTTTCACCGGAATGGGAATTTCAGCACTCTTCAAATTCCTTGTCGACGGACTGAAGATGGTTTCCGGTGTTGTCACTGTTCCGATTGCCGCACTCAAGACGGAGTTCTCCGTTGAAGCATATCCCGCACTGATCGGTGTAGGATATATCTGCGGAAAGGATATTTCAGCCTATATGTTCGCAGGCGGTATCATCGGCTGGTTCGTCCTGATCCCTGCGATCATCCTCTTCGGAAGCGGAACGGTCCTCTATCCGGGTACAACGACCATCGCGGAAATGTATGCAGACGGTGGCGCAAGCGCGATCTGGAGCAGCTATATCCGCTATATCGGTTCCGGAATGGTCGCTGCCGGCGGAATCATAAGTCTTGTAAAATCCCTGCCGCTTATTGCGACGACATTCCGCGATACACTGAAAGGAATGAAGGGCTCCAAGGCGGATTCCGGAAAGAGAACAGAACGGGATCTTGATATGCGGCTGGTGCTGGCCGGTGTCGGTGCAATTATCCTGCTCATCTGGATGCTGCCGCAGGTTCCGGTAGCCCTTCCGGGAGCTCTCCTGATCGCTGTTTTCGGATTCTTCTTCGGAGCGGTAGCTTCCCGTATCGTCGGTCTTGTCGGAAGCAGCAACAGCCCGGTCTCGGGTATGACGATCGCGACCCTGCTCTTTGCGACATTTATTCTGAAAGCGTCAGGAGATGTCGGGATGCACGGAATGATCGGCGCCATCACGATCGGCTCCATCATCTGCATCGTTGCTGCTATCTCCGGAGATACATCGCAGGATCTTAAGACCGGTTTCCTTCTCGGCGCAACTCCGAGGA
>CADABA010000347.1 GCA_902785985.1 uncultured Lachnospiraceae bacterium | reverse complement strand
CTGTGCCTCGTTGCCCATTTTCGCGATCGCGCGCTCGGTCTCTCTGAGCTGATCGAGCGTGAGAACGCGCTCTTTTCCTTCAATATAGCATTCCTTTATCCGTTCGATCAGATAGGAATCCTCCTCATAGATCAGCCGGATCTCCTCAAGCGCCGCAGGAGAAAAGCTCTGCTTCGAATCGACCATCTTTTCATTCTGCTCGAGAACTTTGACAGCATGGTCACCGATCTGCTCAAGCTCGTTCATGACCGTGAACGTACCGGACAGATAGTTCGAAACACTCTCCGGAAGTTCCAGAGAATTCGCGCTCGTGATATAGGAGACGATCTCTCCGGTCAGGAAATCGATGACCTCCTCGTTGTCACGGATCTCATGTGCATCGGACACCTTTTTCTGAAGGATCCCTTCACAGGCCGCCTCGAAATTACTCTTTACAAGGCCGGCGACACGGTCCACTTCCTTCCCGACCTGCACTGCCATGACGGCCGGCGAGCCGACCATGCTCTTGTCGATGTACTCCAGGCGGAACGCGCTCTCGTGCGCCTGCTTCGGAACGATTTTGTACGTGACACGCACGACAAGGTTCGTGAGCGGCAGCAGGATAAGACCTGTGACCACCTTAAAGAGAATGTGGAAAATCGACACCTGGAAAGCGGCGCTTGGAACATTTGAAATAATCAGGTTCGTGAGAGGCGTCAGCATAACAAGCGGCATGAAAATGAGGGCACCTGTCAGGTTGAAGATCAGATAGATGACCGCTGCGCGCTTCGCGTTATTCTTCGCCTTCAGTGCGGACAGAATGACCGGTGTCGATGAGCCGACGTTGATTCCGCAGACGATAAAGGCTGCAAAATACAGCGGCATGAGCCCCTGCATGGCAAGCGCCTGCAGAATACCGACTGCTGCGGAGGAGCTCTGAATGACGGCGCACAGAAGTATGCCGATCAGGAAACCGAGCAGCGGATTTTTTGCATTTAAAATAAAGTTCTGGAAGACTACCGAATCCTTCAGCGGGGACATCGAACTGCTCATCGTATGAAGTCCCTGGAAAAGGAGACCAAAGCCGAGGATGACCTGCCCGATGTGCTGTGTCCGTTTTCTCTTTGCATAGAGCATGAGCACTGCGCCTGCTGCAATACAGACAGGAGCAATCCCGGACACATCGAGCGCGATCAGGATACTCGTGATCGTTGTACCGATATTTGCGCCGAATATAACGCCGGTCGCCTGCGCGAGATCCATGATTCCCGCATTGATGAAGCCCATCGCCATGACGGTCGTCGCCGAGGACGACTGAATACAGACAGTGACCAGCATGCCCATGAGGAATCCCATGACCGGAACACGCGTCAGCTTCTCAAGAAGATCCTTCATCTTTGATCCGGCGGCGAGCTCGAGCCCCTCGCCCATATAATGCATGCCAAAGAGAAAGGCTCCCAAACCTCCAAGTAATGAGATAATATTACCTATTCCCATTTTTTACCCCCCTTCATTAACGAAGCTTCTTTTTTCATTATATTCCAGCCTGCTTTGCGCTGCTATCCTGATCTTCCAAAGCTTCCGTTAAATAACTGTAAAAAATGCTTCCAGCAATGAACCGCTCCCGGACCTGAAATTTCAAAAAGCCCGCCCCGGCGTTTCCGCCGCGCAGGGCGCTGAGCACCCTTCTCATTGCGCGGCTTCGATCACCCGGAGACTTACATCAGAACAATCCGGAAATCTTTCCGTTGTCATCGACGTCGATCCGCTCTGCTGCCGGCACCTTCGGAAGGCCCGGCATCGTCATGATATCGCCGGTCAGCGCGACCAGGAATCCTGCTCCTGCAGAGACCTTGATATTTCTGACCGTGACCACGAAATCATCCGGAGCGCCCAGCTGCGTCGGGTCATCTGTCAGCGAATACTGTGTCTTTGCCATACAGATTGGAAGACCCGCAAATCCGAGACCTGTCAGCTGTTTGATCTGCTTCTCAGCCTCAGGCGTAAATACGCATCCCTTTCCTCCGTAGATCTTCGTCACGATATCGTTGATCTTCTCCTTGATCGGCTTGTCGAGCTCATAGGAGAATGTAAAGTCATTCGGCTCCTCACACAGACGGATGACCTCCTCCGCAAGTTCGATGCCGCCTTCTCCGCCCTTTGCCCAGACTTCGGACAGCGCGACGTTGGCACCGAGCTCTTTGCATTTTCTGCGGATCAGATCAAGCTCAGCCTCCGTATCCTGCGGGAAGCGGTTGATCGCGACGACGCAGGGAAGCTTATAGACAGTAGTGATATTCGAAATGTGACGAAGGAGATTCGGCAGACCTTTTTCGAGGGCTTCCAGGTTCTCCACACCTGTCTCAGCCTTCGGGACACCGCCGTTATACTTCAGCGCTCTGGCAGTCGCGACCAGGACGACGCAGGAAGGTCTGAGGCCTGCCACGCGGCACTTGATATCGAGGAACTTTTCCGCGCCGAGGTCCGCGCCGAAACCTGCCTCCGTGATCGTATAATCGGAGAGCTTCAGGGCGACTCTTGTCGCAGTGACCGAATT
>CADABA010000346.1 GCA_902785985.1 uncultured Lachnospiraceae bacterium | reverse complement strand
ATATGAAGAACTTTGTAGACGCCCGCTCCGACTGTGCCGTATCCTAAAATTGCTACATTGATCATAATCTATTCCTCTTTCTAAATCCTGACGGGAATTTCCGCGCGTGATCTTTCCCGGTCTCCCGAAAAGAAAACCTGCTGCAGGGCCTCACAAAAAGAGAAGACCGGCTGCGGGGTCCTGTTCCGGAAAATGACAAAACAGCCCGCGCCTCCTCTCACTTAAGCTCCTGTATTTTCGATGACGTGCACCGACAAAAATGTTCGCGGCACAGCCACCGCTCTTTCATCGAATCGCCGTCGCATCCGCCGCAGCTTCCTTCGCCCTTCCGCCGAGCGCTTCCCACTTAAGGAAGGCATTGATGAACGGATCAATATCTCCGTCCAGCACTTTCTGTGCGTTCGTCTGCTCCTCATTCGTTCTGAGGTCCTTGATCAGCTGATACGGCTGCAGGAAATAAGAACGAATCTGGTTGCCCCACGCGATCTCCGTCACCTTGCCGCGAATGTCATCCAGCTTCTCAGCGTTCTGCTGCTGCTTCAGCATGAACAGCTTGATCTTCAGTTCCTGGAAAGCTTTGTCCTTGTTCTGGAACTGGGATCTCTCGTTCTGGCAGGTGACAACGATCCCTGTCGGGAAATGCGTGATGCGGATCGCCGACGACGTCTTATTGATGTGCTGGCCGCCGGCACCTGATGATCTGTATGTATCGATCCGGATATCCTTCGGATCGATCTCGATGTCCAGATCCTCCTCGATATCCGGCATGACTTCACAGGCCGAGAAGGATGTCTGGCGCTTTCCGTTCGCATTGAACGGCGATATTCTGACGAGTCTGTGGACGCCGTGCTCGGACTTCAGGAGTCCGTAGGCATTTTCCCCGTTGACCTGGAACGTCACGGATTTGAGACCGGCCTCATCTCCTTCCAGAAGATCGAGGACCTCGACATTAAAGCCGTGCGCCTCGCTCCAACGGGTATACATACGATACAGCATGTTCGTCCAGTCCATGGCCTCTGTTCCGCCTGTCCCGGCGTGCAGCGTGACGATCGCATTGCAGTTATCATATTCGCCGGACAGAAGCGTCTTCATGCGGATCTTCTCGAATCTCGCCTTGAAGTCGTCAAACATTTCCTGAACTTCCGGTACAAGAGCCGGATCCGGCTCTTCATCAGCCATTTCGATCATGTCCCGGATATCATCGCGCGCGGAAACAAGCGCGTCGTATCCGTGTACATCCTCTTTCAAGGACGCGAGAAGCTTCGTCTTCTTCTGTGCTTCTTCCGGATCGTCCCAGAGATGAGGATCTTCCATCTCTCTCTCTAATTCCTGAATCCTTCGCTCTTTTATAGCGAGGTTAAAGTGAATCCCTCATTTCAACTAAAGGTTCGTCGTAGGAATTCAGAGCGTATCTGACAGGATCCATTTCTACCATTAGTCTCACCCTCTTTCGTATAGACCGCTCCCATTCGGGCTGATTGTGCCGGCTTCCCGACGTAAGAAGCCGTGCACTTGTTAATAGCTATAGACGTTTGTACTATACACAATATCGGACGCGTGTGCAAGTTCTTTTTAATCGGAGATGTCCGCGTTCCCGGTCAAACGGATACCTGCTCTCCGCTCCGCTATTTAAATTCAGAAAAAGAAATCGACCGCCTACAGAAGGAGCTGCCTTCCCCATCCGAAGGACCAGATGATCTTCTCCTTCACGTTCTTCCCCGTCACGCGCGTGAGTGCCTCCGCATAGGAGTCGAGCTGCACCTTGTAGCGTTTTCCCAGTACGGCAAGCTCCGGCACGCGGTCCGTCTTGTAGTCCAGAAGGACGATTTCTTCCTTTTCTCCCTCACCCTCGTAAAAGAAGGCGTCCATGATGCCCTGCACGATGATATCCTCATCCTCCGGATAAGAAGGATCGATCTCAGAGGCCTTCACTGCGAGCACAAAGGGAGCGCTGCCTGCCGCATCCGCCCGCCAAGGCTGCTCTTTACAAATCGGGCGATGTTCTTCGGGTCTACAAGCCGGATATCCTCCTCCGTCATCTTTCCGGATCTCACGAACTCCCGCATCTGTCCGAGGATCACTGCCTCAGTGCTCTCCTTCTGATCCGGAGAGAACCCGGAGTAATCAAGGAGCTCCATGACCTTGTGATAGGCCGTACCGCGTGCTGCGCCGCCCGGACCGCCGGAAGGAGCACTGCTCTCAAGGAGCAGATCCTCATCGGATCCTTCTTTCATCCGGATCCATGCATCCAGTGTTATCTGTCCGTCAGGCGTCTGCGCATCTTCGCGCTGTCCGCCGCCTTCCCTGATAAAGGAAGGAATGAACGGGACCACGATCTCCTCCGCAAATACCTCCGCCGCATCCTCATCCCGCATGCTCTCTTTCTTGAGCTCCGAGACAGAGACCTTTACCGGTACTGCCCCACGGCCGTCAAACGGATACTGATAAGAAAATCTCTCCTCTATGATCCTGCGGACCGCAGGATCATAGACCGCCTCTCCATTCATTTCAGACAGGATCCGCAGGGTCTCACCCACACGGGAGCCTTCCCTGACCGCCGATCCGACAAGGGAGGACGGTTTTACGAGCTCGATCCGCACAGGGCACCGGCTGCCCTCCATGGCAGCCCTCTCCTGCATCCTCGATGCAGCCGGCAGGATCCATGTCAGCATGTTTTTCGCATTTAATATATAATTCTCCTCAAAGAGGATCTCCGAGAGCGGCTGGGGCAGGTTCACAAGATCCTCAAATTCCTTCTCTGTCCCTATTGTTCCGGTAACGATCAGTTTCTGTTTCGCCCTCGTAAGCGCGACGTAGAGGACTCTGAGCTCTTCTCCCGCTGCTTCCCGTCTTTTCTTTCTGGCCACCGCGTTCTTCTTGACGGTCGCATATTTCACTCGCCTTGAAAGATCCGTATAGTCCGAGGCAAGCCCCATCTCCGGGTCGATCAGGAGCGACGCCCGGATATCCTGAAGATTGAACTGCTTGCTGCACCCCGCAACGAAAACGATCGGGTATTCCAGACCTTTGCTCTTGTGGATGCTGATGAGGCGCACAACATTTTCGCTCTCTCCGAGCACGTTGACCTCGCCGAAGTCCACGTCATACTTCCTGAGATTCCGTATGTACCGGATGAAATTGAAAAGACCCACATAGCTCGTCCCCTCATAGGCGATGGCCTTCTCGACCAGCATTCGGAGATTCGCCGCGCGCTGAGCCCCGCCGGGAAGTGCCGAGACATAGTCCAGGTAACCGGTTCCGGTCAGGACCTCCCAGATGAGCTCATGGATCGGCGTATAGGGAACGCTTTCCCGGATCCTTCCGTAAAATGAAAAGAACCTCTCAAGTTTTCCGGAAAGCTCTCCTTCTGCCCCGGCCTCTGCTCCCGCATAGAATGCAAGATACCTTCTCGCGCACTCCGCCATCGTAAGGAACTTCGCGTCCCTGTCTGACGAGGGCGATCCCGAAACGATCCTGATCCGCGCGATCTCCTCCGCACTGAGCCCGACGATCGGGGAACGAAGGACAGCAGTGAACGGAATGTCCTGTTCGGGATTATCGACGATTGACAGATAATTCAGGATCGTCATGACCTCCATCGCGCTGAAATATCCGGTCTTCGCCGTCGAGAAGGCAGGGATCCCGCACGCCGTAAGCACTTCCGCAAAAGTATCCGCATAACCGCTCATCGTGCGGAGCAGGATCACAATATCCCTGTACTCGATCGGCCGGTCCTTTCCCGTTTTTGTATTCTGGCCTCAAGCTGCTTCAGAGCGTCCCGGCGCGTATCTTCGAGGAATGTGCTCCCGTCCGCATTTTCCTCCTTTGCCTCGGCGATGAGGATCTCCGTATCGTACTCTCCGCCGTCCGTCTCCGGATAGGATGCCCCGCAGAAGAGCTCCGCATCCCGGTCATAGTCAACGCCTCCGATCTCCCTGCGCATGATCTGCCTGAAGAGACCGTTCGAAAAGTCGAGGACTTCCTTTCTGCTCCGGAAATTCTTAAGGAGATCGATCCGGACTCCGCGGGATATGGGATCGCCTCCTCCCTCCCCTGCGTAATCGTAAAACTTTCGCATAAAAAGATCCGGTCTCGCATGTCTGAACCCGTAAATGCTCTGCTTGACATCTCCGACGCAGAAATAATTATCCTGTCCTTCCTCCATCCGCGTCACTGCGGTAAGGATTGCTTCCTGCAGGTAGTTGCTGTCCTGATACTCGTCCACCATGACGCACTCAAAATTTCGCGCAAGCTCCTTTGCCGCATCTGTCCGTTCTCCGTTCTCATCCCGCAGGATCCTGAGCGCATAATGCTCAAGATCCGGAAAATCGATCAGTTTTTTCTCCCGCTTGATCTCCGCGTATCTGCTGAGGAAGGTCTCCGTGACCGTAATCAGTTCATCAAGGACCTCACCGGATCCCGCGAGCGCGGATACGACCTGCTCCGGTGAGCCGGCGTAGTACACACCGCAAAGATCACTGCGGATCTTCCCGTGCCTCGACCTGTTTTCTTTGAACAGATCCCGGAGCGCGGGATTTTCTTCTTTCCCGGCCCTCTTTTTTGACAGGGTCGGTGCCGTAAAGTCGCGGCACCACGCAAGCCGTTCCTCATAGCCTGAGAGTTCGAAGAACTTCTCATAAAAACGAAGATCCTCCTCCGCCATCGGCAGATATGCCTCCGGCCCGTCCGCCCGGTTCGCAAGCGCCAGATTTTCCTTCGCAAGGCGCAGGCCTTCCCGGGCGAGCATTTCTCCGTCCGAAAGGAACATCTGCATCCATTCCGTCCCGAGGATCTCCTCAAAGGACCCTGCACGGTTATTCTCCCGGCACATTGCGAGCCAGGAAAGAGGGTCCGGCTGACTCTCACAGGCGTCAAAAACACGGAATACAGCCTCCGTGAGCGGTTTTTCCGACTTGCCGGTCGCGAAGCTTTCCACAAAAGCCTGAAATTTTCTGCTCTCCTTCGGATTCTCCAGCGCATAGTACTCCTGAAGAACATTCTCCAGTGTGTCATGCTTTAAAAGCTCACACTCCCCTTCCTCGGCAATTCGAAATCCCGGCTCAATATCTGTCAGATGACAGTAACTACGAAGGACTGTCGAGCAGAACCCGTCGATCGTCGTGATTTTTGCGTTATGGATCAGACCGGACTGCCGCATAAGATGTTCATTGTCCGGGTCGAGCTTCTGCGCATCGTTGATCGCGGCAGCAATGCGGTCCTTCATCTCTCCCGCTGCAGCTTTCGTAAAGGTAACGATCAGCAGACGGTCTATATCGAACGGCCTCACCGAATCCGTGATCAGGGACATGATCCGTGCGACAAGGACAGCAGTCTTCCCGCTGCCTGCGGACGCGCTTACCAGGATATTCTTCGCGCGCGTCGTGATGACTTTTTGCTGATCGTCTGTCCATTGCACGCTCATCGATTCTCCTCCTCTTTTCCGGTCTCTTCCCGCATCTTCCCGATTGCCTCGTCTCTTTTCATCGAAGTGATCTCACGGAATCCGTAGCCCTCGATCTTTGTATCGAACCCGCAGATGCCCCTGTAAGGACAGTAATCACAGGCATTCCGCGTCCCGTATCTGTACGGATCGATATCTGCCTTTCCATCCATGATCTCCCCGCCGATCCGACGGATCTTGCAGTCCACGAATTCGCTGATCGCTCTGAACTCCTCCGGAGCGGCCGTCTTCGAGTTCTTTGAAAGTTCATTTTTCTTCGTAATGCTTACCGGGATGACATAGGAACTGACGCCGGGACCGAGCGTCCGGTCAAGATGCAGGAGGATCTCCTCATCGGAGGAGACGACGCCGGAGCCTTTCATTTCCTTCAGCACCCTCGTCCGGACATCCTCCTCGGTATCCCCTTCGCCGGCGGTTACGATCGGATCCTGCAGCTTATAATAGAAGATTCCGGCAGGCTCGGCATGAACGCCCTCACTTCGGGCAGCCTCCAGAGCAGCATTCAGATATACGACCAGCTGGAGCTGCAGCCCGTGATAGACCTCTGTCATATCAAGGTTCTGATCCCCCGTCTTATAATCGATGATCTTGATCAGCATCGTCCCGCCGTCCGTGCACAGATCCATTCGGTCGATCCGCCCGGTCAGGATCATCGTCGCTCCGCCGGAAAGAGTGTGCCGTACGCTCTTCAGATGTCCGAGATCCCGGAAATCCACCTCGAAACGTGCAGGGATAAAATCTCCTCTTTTCAGCTGCTCCTGCATTGCCCAGACAGACGTGCGCATAAAGCGCTGCATCCTGACGATCTGATATTCATTGCGCGCG
>CADABA010000345.1 GCA_902785985.1 uncultured Lachnospiraceae bacterium | reverse complement strand
CACTGGTGGATGGAGCCGGCGTGACAGCGCAGCTCCTGATGGAGAACGGATTTCGTGTGATCGACGTGGAAGATCTGGCTGAGATCTGTCATGGTGTACTGATACGAAAACTGCATCATAGCGTACTGATACGAAAGCTGCTACCTGAAGAGACATATTTACTGAAGGATTTTCTGTACGAGGCGATCTTCATTCCCGAAGGTATGGAGCCGCCCGACAGGACAATCGTTGAGCGTCCGGAACTGCGGCTCTATTGAATGATTACGGTCATGTGGATGATGAAACTCCGTCATTTGCCATATCGCTGCTTCCGGAATACAGAGGGCAGGGAATCGGTACCTGTCTGATGAAAGACATGCTTTCTCTGCTGAAAGACCATGGTTACAGGCAGGCGTCACTTGCCGTACAGAAAGCGAACTATGCGGTCAGGATGTACAGGAGTGTCGGCTTTGAGATTACGGATGAAAATGAAGAAGAATATATTATGGTGTGCAGATTATGAGAGAACAAAGCACTGTCAACAATGGCAGGCTGTTGCGTATCTCGCAGGATGAGGCGAAGAAAAATGAAATTTCATACATTTGGAAATGAATCCGGAAAAATAATAGTGCTTATACATGGAATGTTGAATCCCTGGCAGATCTGGATGGATGTTGCGAATGCTTTTTCGGAAGAATACTAGATTGATGAAGTGAAGGACTTTTTGGAAAATCAGCTTCAGTAACCGGTATGTCAGGGATTTGAGAAAGTTGTATTAGTCGGTGGATTAAGTACATAGAAATTCGTAATATATACGGATTTGGTTATGTAGTGTGACCGGATATGATCCGGGATGTAAAATGGATGCTATTTAGAAGGGAGCTTTGATGCATGAGAATTAAATATATGACAGGAATATTTACAATTGCGGCTGTCATGATGCTTTCCGGATGCGGAGCCGGCAATTCTCCTGAACCGGAGCCGTCTGTTGCCGTGAAAAGAACGTATGAAAAGGTTGATCCGTCACCTGCAGTTGTGGCGGATTCCTATGACCTTCGTCTGAAACTTGATACGGAGAATGACCGTCTTACCGAAAAGGTAAGTATGGATATTCAGAATAACACGGACAGTCCGGTAGATACTGTTTATCTCAGGTATAATCCGATGGGTTATTTTGACTATCTGTGCGAGGCCAGGCCCGATGCCGCAGAAGCAAATAAGGGTAAAAAGGCTGAGATCACAGGCATTAAATTTGCAGGCGTGGAAAAAGAACTTACAGCGGAGTATTTGCTTGATGATACTTCTGTAAAGATCAGTCTGGCCGGTGACGCTATGGAACCGGGAGAAAAGAGGACGTTGATCGTTGATGCCTGGACGGATATTCCTGATGTAGAGGACCGTTTTGGAATGCTCAGAAGGGATGAGGGAAAACTGTATGCTCTTGCTTTATGTTTTCCGTATGTTGACTGCAGCAGCAATGGCATGTGGCAGATAGATCCTCCGCTGTATCTGGGAGGGGGAGGAGAGAACAGAAATCCGGATTTCAGAAACTATCATGTGGAAATTGATGTACCTGAGGAATTTGAAGTTGCCTGCGCAGGTGTACCCGTGAAAAAAGACGGGATCGTATCGGTTGATCTTGAGAATATTCGCGATTTCGCCGTTGTAGTTTCGGATTTTATGGATGTAGACACATTTGAAACCCGGGGGGTTACAATCCGGAATTATTACCTCACTATCGGAGATACAGATGCGTACAGAGAGATCTCCAGACAGACGATTATTGATAGTTTTGAGTTCTATACAGATCTTCTGGGTGATTATCAGCGCAGGGAATATTCCATGGCACAGTATATTGACGGTATGGAATATTCGGGTTTTGCAGTCGTTGACGGAAGAACCCTTATGGATGGCGGACCGGACAATGGAAATAAACTTATGAGAAATACAGCTCATGAAGTAGGTCATTCGTGGTTTTATGATGCTGTAGGAAACAATGAGTATAACGAAGGGTGGATCGATGAAGGTATAATCTCTTATCTGGCCGCTAAGGAATTGGTACTCAAAGATATCGAGGCCTATAAAACTGAAAAGGAACATGGCTCGGATTGGACGTCAAAGGATCAGGCCAACGCTGTTAAAGAGTCAGATGGTCTGATAGAAGAAAACCAATTGAAGGCACTGGATCATTGCTATCTGAATGCATCGTGGTATGAATATCCTGAGAATTCCGATGCCGGTGACAAAGAATATATTTACGCACCTATATTCCTCGGTCATGCAAAAGAAATAATGGGAGAGGAGGCATTTAACAGCTTTCTGCGGGAGGTATATCAGACATATGCCATGAAGATTGTTCATTCCGAGGAGATTCTAAAGATACTTCGAAAATATGACAACAGCAGTAAGATGAATGATCTGATAGCGTTTTATTTCGACGGCAGATAAGCATTTACACATCGGATTTTGAGAATGAGTATAGATCGGATAAATCAGCATGAACTGCCGCCGGGCAGGGACATAAAGAACGCCGGACTCTTCTTTTCGTGGAGAAGAGTCCGGCGTTCAATAGTATTAACGGTTCAATATTAATGGTTCAATATTAACGGTTCAATACTAACGATTCAAAATAAGCGCTTCAAAAAACGAAGTTCAGTATAAGAAGTCCGGTTTAACGGTTCATCTCACTCTGATAACCGGTCGATTTATGTGAAGCAATGACCGATTCGATCTCATCGAGATCGGACGAAGGCATATCGCCCGGGATCGTGTTCTTGACGGAACCCGTCGCATCGCCGAACTCGACCGCTCTC
>CADABA010000344.1 GCA_902785985.1 uncultured Lachnospiraceae bacterium | reverse complement strand
AGGATGCGCGGATAGTAGCCTCCTATGAAATAGCCGAACGCCACAAATACAAAGTAGCAGAACAAGGGGAAATACGATTCCGCGTTGGTGATAACAAAGAACGCCAGCATCTGGCTCACAAGATAACTGTCATGCGTGGGCTTCACGGACCATGAATAAGGGGCAGGGAGAGCGCGCCACATGACCAGCGCAATCAGACTCATTACAACGCTGATCAAAAGGATCGTCCCATTCTTAAGGCGCAGCCTCTTGAACAGTGCCATCAGAAAAAAAGACAGGCCCGCAAATGTCAGGATGTCCGCCTGGAGTATCAGCAGGCTGTTGGAAATGAAGAACTGCCTGCCCGTTACCCAGTAGCCGATCAGATTGGGGAGACAGTTCCTGAGGATATTCAGGAACTGTCCGATCGTAAGAAGCCCGAATCCCCGTATCAGGTACGAAGAGGGGGTCTGCCTGCGCATGTAGCACATACCGATGCCCATGCTGATCATGAAGGTGGCTCCCCCGAAGAATTCGGTCAGATAATCGTCGATCACGCGAGCCTTTAAAAGATCCAGTTCCTGCTGGCGGCCGGCATTCACCTTGCTGTCCGAAAAAAATCTGCTGTTCATCATACCTCCTTCACCGCATCAGACAGTCCTTTTTTACTCAGGCTGTCCCTGTACTGATATGTCAGAGCGAATCCGTTCGAATTTTCACGGCTTCATCGAAAATTTCAGGATTTATTGAATCCCCCATCTCTCAAAAACGAACGGAAGGAAATAGTGCATCTGTTTGAACCACCAGGGCCAGTCGTGGTTAACATCATAGCCCCAGAAATCGCACCATGCGTTGATGCCTTTCTCGCGGAAAACACTCTCGAGATAACGGAGAGAGCGGACACCGTCCTCTTCCCACGCGCCCTGGCCGACACAGATGATGATCTGCTTCTGATTATACTCATTGATATAGGGATGATCCGCCGGCATATTCGGTAAAAAACATTCCGGAGAGTTTTCATACAGTGTCTCGTTCATCCAGCCGTTGAAAAAGTATTTGCTGTCATACAGACCGGACAGCGCCACGCATCCCGAGAAAAGATCAGGCCGTCTCAGCAGTGTGAGCACGGCGTGATTAGCGCCGAGGCTGCAGCCTGTTGTCATGGGAAGCTGGCCGCCGGTCCGCTCCAGGATAATCGGCATTGCTTCGTCCACGATATAGCGGAAATACAGTTCCTGCTTCCAGGCTCTGCGGCCAAGATCCGGGTCGCCTTCCGACCAGCTCTCTTTGTCGATCGTATCCACGACAAAATACCGGATCTTCCCTTCTTCCAGATAACCGCTCAGTTCACGGATCATACCGAAGTCTTCATAATTGTGACACAGAGAATCCTGAGTAGGAAAAGCCAGGAACGGAATTCCACCGTGGCCGTAGACCATGATGTGCATCTCTCTGCTCAGGCACTCACTGTAATGTGTTATTTCTTCCTTGTACATTTAAGATCTCCTTTCAGAAGAGGCATTGTTGTCATTATGATATACCCCAGTCGATTATATCGGATTAAATACCCGATAACAACTCTTCCGCGGGTTTTCTCTTCTCTCACATCGAACGGTTTACAAAGAACTTATTGTTTCATTTGCATCCTGTATGATCTCATCCGGGAAGCCGAATGCCCGCAGCAATGCCAATGCGTTGCTTTCCCCTCCCCGTCCGGGATGGATGCAATAATCGAACGTGACATTATTTTCCGAGATATGACTCTCAAAATAATAGGGTGCATACATTTCCTGCAGCTTATTCACCAGCTCGATATCATGCGTTGCAATCATACAGAAGCCGGGGAAATGTGTAAGATATTTCAGCACTGCTTCCGATGCCGCCAGACGTTCTTTCTGATTTGTCCCCTTGAGGATCTCGTCAATTACGTACAGTGTCATCGTTCCCTGACCGATCTCATCAAGCATCCTCTTCAGGTAACGCACTTCCCGAACATAATAACTTTCTCCTGAGACGACATCATCCCGGATCGCCATGGATGTCATGACTTTGAGCTGAGGCATCGACAAAGATATACAGCATGCCGTATCAATAGTCTGCGCCAGTATGGCATTCACGGCCAGGCTTTTCATGAAGGTCGATTTTCCGGATGCATTTGCTCCGGTCAGGATTGCCCGGTCATACAAAGTGAAGTCATTCATGACAGGTTCTCTGATCAGCGGGTGATAGAGCCCCTGTGATACTATTTCTCCCTGAGCAGTCAATTCCGGCAACGACCAGTCAGGCAGGCTGTTCCTGAACGAGAGGATGCTGATGGCAGCATCCAGTCTGCCCACGTAGGTGAATGCGTCTGTGACAGCTTCCCAGTTCTCATCAATCATCTTCAGGATCCCGTCGATCCGCGCCACATCCATCAGGGTGATGCCCAGTAGATAATCAAACAGAATTCCAAAGATATCTCCTGTCAGCCCGGCCCTCTTTGTATAGATGAGGATTCCGATCTTTTTCCGCAGTTTCCGCAGCAAATGAGAAGTATCTCTGACATCACTGCCTTCGGGCTGCGGAATCTCTTTGTTCTTTATGGCCCAGTCATATAATTCGAGCACCTGCCCGATCCCCGACATGGAAGACAGCAGCACATCATATTTCATCTTCATCATCAGATAGACGATAAAATTAATGATCAAGCTGAGTGCCAGTGCAACATAGAAGGGTGTGGATCGGAAAATGAAAGCCGACAGGGCGGACGCCGCCAAAACCAGCTGCAGGACCCGGAAAACCCAGCTGTGTTCCGGCCGCATCAGCCCGGCATCCGCAAAAAACTTCGGAAGATAATAACTTTCCTGCCTTTTCCCGATCGGATAAAATCGTAATGGGTCTGATACAGGACCTGTTCGCCGATATAACTGCCGGTCTGATTGATCCGCAGAAATACTTCGTCCATTTCAAGATCTGTCCATGTGATCTCATCGACAGCATAAGGATTTTCTTCCACTGTACCGGAAAGAGTTTCGTCCAAAATACGGATCTGCGGAAGACGGTCTCTGCAGCGCAGCGCTTCCGCTGAATCCGTAGGGTCTTTTCCGAATCGGGCATTGAAAAATGTCATGATCCGTTTCTTTCTGCCGGGAAACATTCAATATCTACCTCCCATAAACAATAGGACTTCATTGGGTACATAACTGTTCCGATTGGCGCCAACGAATGTGCACTAAAATAATTATTGCAACACGAAAGATCCGGATAGCCGCATTTTTCTGATGAACATTATTGATCTTCATATATAGTATAGCACACAGAACGCATATTCACAGACGGGACGTTGGTGAAATTCAAGAACGCCTTGGCGTTCTTGCCGCGACGTGCGCGGCGCGTCTGCGCCTTCCACTGCGCACGTCTGCGATCCGCCGTGCCTGAGCATGCGTAACAATGCTCCAGTGGAGCATTGTGTAGCTGAGGCTTTTATTCTTCATCGCGAGTTTGTACTCACGATGAAGCCGGATTTCACTTTGCACGCGTAGCTCATGATTAAAATCACGAGTATTGCGCGATGAAGAATAAAAAGGCACTGCCGAAGCAGTGCCTGCACAAGATACTATTTACTGTGATTTTTGTATTTATGCTGCCATTCCCGGATACTCTCACTTTTACTGGGTGCTGGTGGGAAGAGGAATATTGTTATCAAGGTAATAGCTCCAGGGCATTCCCTGCGTGTTGAAATAAACATTTCCTATTCCATAACCGCTTCCGTACCAAATATAAACGAGCTTTGTATGTTCGGGATCGTTTTGATCGGCTATGTTATTTCCGCTTGGTGCCTTATCATTGTACCAGTCTCCATCGTCCATGTTTATGAGGGTTAAAGTGTCAGGATCAAGTCCAGCATGACTTGGAAAATCATACCAGTCTACGAAGCCTTTTGCGCCTTCCTGATTCATAATTATATACCAGGCAGAATCCGGCATGTCGTTACAGGATAAGGAATAAATACCGATATTGCTTGTAGCGATAACATCCTCCGTGCCAAACTTCACGATTTCCATCCGGGGCAGAGTGAGCTTTCCCATTTAATTCCTCCATCAATATAATGCAATTTAAAAGTACACATGGATCAGCGGCTGCTGCTCCACTGACTTTTTTATTTATGAACGACAGATGCTGCAGAAACATCTTTCCAGATAAATGTATCACATATACTTAAATAAAAACAACTAATAAATACTGCTGTGTGGTATAAAGAATAGCCTCCCGGTCACATTATTTACTCAGAAATTCTTCTGCTTTTCGTAACGTTTCCTTATCGGAATCAAAAGTCAAAGCTTCGATTGCTTCTTTGAAGGAAAGCCATTTGATTTCTTTCACTTCTTCCTCCTGAACTTTCACTTCTGTACTGCATGTTCGTGCCAGGAAGAATACCACAGTTTTTATACAGTTGTCATATGGGCTGTATTCTATAGTTTCCCGAAATCCATCTATGAATTCCACTGACAGGCCTGTCTCCTCCACAATTTCCCGCTCAGCCGTCTGATGCTCTGATTCATTCTTCTCAATATGGCCTTTGCAGATGGAGCAGTGCCCTTTCTGCATCAATTCGATAAGATAAAGCCGAATTCCCTCAACTTCCGTAAATATTACTGCGCCGCAGCTCTTTTCATATATCATTGCTGACACTCCTTTCATTCCAATCAGCATGAAGATCCGAAAACCCATCAGCTCCTGCCCCTGTTGATCATTACCGGCTATGAGATCACTTCAAAAACAGTTCTGAAAGTCCTCTTTTCTGATAATATTGTCATCATAAAGAGTTGATCCTCTTTACATCAGGGCAAACGAAACCCGGCAGTTATTCAACTGCTATTCTGTCATGAACACTTCAGCTCAACTCGGTCAGCATCATGCGAAGCATTTCTGTATAACATTCAAACGAATTGACTCTGGCCAGAATACCGTTATCGGAATGCATATTTCCCTCTGTCGGAAGGCAGAAACTGAAGCAAGGCAGTTCCTCTTCGTCATAATCCCAGGATTCGTCATCGTATGCCTCAACATGAATGATAACTTCTTCGGGAACATAATCCGGAATATCATCCGGATCTTCCGGGATAAAATTCCATCTGCATTCACTTTGTTCGGCTAATTCAATGACCTTCTTTCCAAAATCGTCATTCCAAAAATCATTTTCGATCGTATAATCCGCTTCTTTATCCCAGCCTTCTTCCGTAACATCCAGAACAAATATATTGAGAACATCCAGATGATTCTCTTCTATAAAACGGGCCACGTCTAAGGCACCGTGACCATCTTCCTCTTCATCTCCGGTAAATGCAACAAGCACATTTTCGGGAAGATTGCCATATAGCATAAGATAAACAATGGACGCATTCGTGATTGCATTATCGAATGTTCCCAGTATCGTA
>CADABA010000343.1 GCA_902785985.1 uncultured Lachnospiraceae bacterium | reverse complement strand
CGACTCTAAGAAACACCGCTCCGACCAAGTTCGCGTCAGCACATCGGACTGGGCACTGACGCGCCCGCCCGCTGCACTGCCGCAAACTCCGTCTCCGCTCATAGTCCCATACGAGACAGCGCCGGCGAAAGCCGACGCTGACTCGTATCTACTTCATCCTATTCCGGAAAAGGTTTTCCAACTCCTTCATTCTCGCAATCACCCCGTCAAAAGGCAGTGGAGAGCTTTCGTAAATCATAGATTCACACATAGCCTGGTAGTCATTCTTCCAGTCACCTATGCAATTATCCGGTGGAATCAGGCAAATCCGGTCACGGATATCCGGCGTGTAATCCACTTCGCGAAGAGGCGTAAAAACGGAGCGATGATGGTGAATGCTGTTCCAAAGCTCATCATCCGCAATTACCGAAAGAATCTCAGGATGACGCATCATCTTTTCCAAGTCGTACAAGTGACGAGACTTACGTTCGGCTTTTCTGGGCTCCCCGGGAGAAAACAATTCATGCAGCAGGAACGCTTTCTCCAGAAAGGTCTTCTTGGGTTCAGCCATTGGAATCATAACCTCTGCCGCCGATGTGTCAACAGATGTGTTCTGCGATACGAAACTTTCAACCTTGACCAGACTATAAGGCTCGATCAACGAGCGAGCGCCTATCTCTAGCATGACTTCCGGTCTCAAATACGGCAGTGGCTGCGGAAAGACAGAATGATACCTCACGTGAATCTTTCTGGGTTCCGGATAAGTCATATCTCCCTCTCCATCCGGTTCGGGTTCAATAGTACACAAACCTGCCAGCCCCGCCTTTTCAATCTCCCTCCGCAAATCTTCCGAGAAGACATCCTTCACGAATAAGGACGATTGCTTGCGCAAGGTTTTCAACTGCTTCTTGGTCAGATCTCCCTCAAATCCAAACTGGGAGCGGTCTATGGCAAGGTCAATGTCTTCTGAAAACCGTTCAATCAGGCCTGCCTTGGCCAATGTAGTTCCACCCTTGAAAACCATCTTCCCTGCGTAGGGAAGTGTAAAAACCAATTGAAGAATCATGGTCACCCACAAGTCTTTCTCCACAGCTTGCTCCGGTAGCCCGACCCGCGCCGCAGTCTGCGACAATAATAGGCGCTGCTGATCCTCCGTAAGCGAAATATAGTTATTCATATGCTTCTTTTATAATGTTCATTATCCAACTGGGAATTAATGCTGCATCGGCCAAAACCTGTTCTTTGTTCTCCTCCTGCAGCAATTCCTTGATCCTCTGCTTATGCCTGTCCGTTACTCCGCTCTGACCCAGTTCCTGCAGGGCGAAAGTGATATACATGGCCATTTCGCTCTTGAAAGCGAGCTTCTTGGGCGCAACATGCTTGAACAGAATCCCTTTCCCGTTTCCTATCTTCAGCCTCCTGGCTGTACCGTCAGTCAGGTACACAACATTCATCTGAATCTGCGTGGACAGTCCCAACATATTCAGAGCATAAGCCCCGGTTGGAACAATCCGGGCCTTGTCCCGCTTGGCTACCGCCTGGGCAATCTCATCCAGAGTGGGGAAAATGACGCCAAGGCCAATAATCCTCTCGATCTTCGGGAAACAGAAGATTCCACGTGCTATCCTGAGTATCGAGCCCGCCTCGACCATCCTCTCCAGTGCTTTGAGTACCGATGTCCGCTGTCCGAACTGCAACATGTCCTGTGCGAAAAAAATCGTACCTCTTCCTTTCGCCCGAAGGCTTGCTAGTATTTTGTCATCAATGCTTTGCAACATAAAACACATTATAATTTTGTCGCAAAAATATACATTTTTTTAGACAAAACAAAGTATCGTCAACAATCTTCAATTCATTAATAATCCGGCTTCCCAAGAATGTAAGGTATATTCCCAGTCATTATCGTTTACAAAGGCTCCTACCCGGAAGCCCCTGTGGCAACCGGCACCTTTGGAACTACAAATAAAAAAAGAATTATCCGTGTAACGAAAAAAGAAACGTTTAATTATTATTTCTCTGATACACAGGCATTTGCAGGGGGAGCCAAACGGATAAATGCAGCATTTCCCCATTCGGAGCCGCTTAATGCTCTCAGAACCAGTCACATATCCGTTTCAGTTTCCTGCCAAAAATCTGCAAATTTCACCGCTCCGTAAACTTCTTCGCCTTGGGATACTTGTTCTCAATGAGACAATCCACCGCCTCATCAATAATAGAAGCCAAAGAAGGCTTAACTTGATGACCATTCATTTCTAGCCAGAAGGCCAGTGCTTTCAGTTTCCTCAAAGTAGAAGGAGAGGTCCTCACAGCAGCCCCGTGGATTTCCTTCCGGCTCTTCTTCATTTTCTTTTCATCCCGGGCATCATGCACGGGATCATCCATCACCTTTTCTTTTTCACCCCATACATCTCTGGACCCCTTGGGGGCCAGCTGCTCTTTGAACATTTCAAGTTGATCCAATTCGTCCATAAACATCTCCTTTCTTTTCATCCGTTTACAAATCAACACGTCAACTCAGCAACGCGTAATCGTGTTATCTCGTTTACCCATCAACACGCTCACTGGTGAACACGTCATCGAGT
>CADABA010000342.1 GCA_902785985.1 uncultured Lachnospiraceae bacterium | reverse complement strand
CACGTACACGTCCTGTTCGAGGCGGATCCCTTTACCGCTCCGGGAACCCTCGTTAACATAGTGAAAACGAAGACCTCCCGGTTCGCGAGAAAGGAATACAGGGAAACTGTCCTTAAGAAGTATCACTGGAAGCCGTATTTCTGGTCGGATAGTTATTTTGTCACGACGGTCAGCGAGAATTCTCTCGCAGTGGTCCGGGATTACATCCGGAACCAATAAACTTGTTTTGGCATTCACCCACAACCATTCGGTGCAGCAGCTCCTATGGATGTGGTACTCTGCTACTTCGCTTCATAGACAAAAGCCGGTCTCGCGAAACAGGCGGAACCGGCCTTGGGCTGGCTATTGTGAAGCATATTGCTGAAATACATGATGCAAAGATCACTGTAGACAGTGAGGTGGGGCAGGGAACCTGCATTACTGTGCTGTTCAAGGCGTCAGCACCCGGCTCTCAGAATCCTTCTGCAATTTGATCTCTGACGCAAAATTCTCGTGATGTAAATCCATGATGAATGCGCAAAGTGAAACCTGGCTCTAACGCAGCCGGGTTTACGGAGACTGTCGCCTCTGATATTCCGTCCTCTCCAAAATCATGTTCAGCCATCTCTCGTCTCCCCGTCCCGGCCTGACATCTCCGGTCACCCATTGTTCGGCAAGCCGGAATTCCGGAAGCATTTTCATGAACTCACGGAACCCGTCTTGGGTAAAGTCCGTAAAATATCTTCCGTTCCTCTCTCCCTCCCGGTCTCCATATTTAAAAGAGGCGTATAAGACCGCGCCTGCCTTCATGGCTTTTCCCAGCTCCTGCATCACGGGAAACAGGTCTTTCCTCCTCAAATGCAGCAGGGAGGCACATGCCCAGATCCCGTCATAATACTCTCCCTCTGCCGGAGAATACTGCCGGAAATCCATGCACTGCACGGGAATGCCGGTATACTCGCCGGCAATCCGGCACAATGAAGGAGAGCCGTCCAGAGCATCGACCTCATAGGCCAGATCAAGAAATGCCTTCGTATCCCTTCCGGTGCCGCAGCCAAAATCCAGGATGCGGGCGCCCGCCGGCAGATGGCTCAGGAAACGGGACCGGATGTCTTTCATGTCCGCGTCAATGGTATTGGCTGTAAATTCCTCCGCATGGTCTTCGTAGTACCGAAGCGTAGGATCCGCATTATTCTGTTCAGCGATCATCGAAATACTGTCTGTTTTTTCCATTCCAAAAGACCTCTTTTGTACTCAATGCTTCGAGCGTATGATACCGATCAGTACAATCATCGCGGCCGCCTCAGTGATCAGGGGAACCATCGCAGCATAAAAGGCTTTCATTTCCTCCATCCTGTAATAGGCGACATACAATACCATGCTGATGAGAAAGGCAGCAGCAATCACGATACACATGCAGACAAAGCCACTGTTCGGGAGACTCCCTGCTGCGTTCAGCCGGTCGATCACCGTCATTTCCAGCACAGTCCATCCGACGATCAGAATCAGTTCAGTCGTCACGATTCTGTGGAATCCGTATTTTGTGATCAGCAAAAGCGCAAAATAGGTGATGATTCCGGCGAAGACAATTCCCATTTGGTTGATCCTTGGTTCAGAGATCTCCGGCACAGGCATCAGGCTGAAGGAAATGCCGGCCACGCCGAGTGCCGCCGTGATCAGCAACAGTAATCCGTTGATTCCGCCGGCTCTTGCGACTGCAGTACCCGGGCGGTATCCCCGGTACCACCAGATCATATAAAAAATGCAGCACAGGACAAGCAGACTCTGTCCGATCAGAATCCGTCTCATGAAACCACTTCCCTTCTCAATGAATTTCTTCTGAAGTCACACACCAAAATTCATATTCATAAGTTTTCCTGCAGTGCTTTGCCAAGAGTTTCCGGGATTCCTCTGGGACCTCTGACTGCATGGATCCCATATTCATCGCCCAGTCTCTCAAATGTGAACTGATCCGGCGGATACTGTCTCTGCAGACGGATCTTCATCAGACTGGTCATATGAACTCTGCCCTTGTCAAAATGATATGGAATATCTGTTTTCGTCACCATGCACTTATACAGGATCGCAGAAACAGGAGCTGCCACATACATATATACGGTGTCTCCGGTCTTAATGCCCTTCCCCTGTTTCCAGTCGATTTCCTTTGAGGCCGCGAACGCTGCCTGAATATCATAATATTTGGGGTTTGACGGAACGATCCATTCCTTTGGCGGGCGCAGTCTCTGCCTTTCCTCTTTTGATGCCGTGTTCAGATAGCTTTCGTCCAGCCAGCGGCATATTTCCTCAAAAGAGACCGTTCCATCCAGGAGGATGGAGAGCCAGTTTCCTCTGCTTATATGATATCCCCTGAAAAAACCGGGCTGCCGTACCAGAATATCGGTGAGCATGGAATCGGCAATCTTAACATTAAGAATATCTTTTACCTTTTCTCCTGAAAGACCAAGCTTTTCTGCAGAAACATCCATGATGAGGCCGAACCATTTTGCATTATCGCTGTGCCGAAAAGCGGCATAGCCCGGATATCGGCGCCATAAGTATTCCGGATCTGCCTTATATTTTTTCTTGATGTATCGATAAAGATCGTC
>CADABA010000341.1 GCA_902785985.1 uncultured Lachnospiraceae bacterium | reverse complement strand
GCTGTGATCAGCCCGTCACCCGTGCGGACATACTCCCCCATGCCCCGGACAACATCAATCACTGTGTCCGTGCCCGGCAGGTCCTCATATTCCTGGCCGAAATATCCTGTCACGATCGTCTGTCCCCGCTCCACGGACCCTTCATCCGGCTCGAGCATCCCCGTCAGAATTTTGATCAGCGTAGACTTTCCGCATCCGTTCGGCCCGATGATCCCGATCCGGTCATTCTTCAGAAAATTATAGGAAAAATCGTGGAACAGGCGCTTCCCGCCATAGCTTTTGCCCAGCATCCGCGCTTCGATCGTCTTATTGCCCATTCTCGACGGAATCGACTCGATGATCACATTCCGTTCCTCGACGATCTTCTCCCGGTCCCGCAGCGCTTCGAACCGCTGAATATGCGCCTTCTGCTTAGTCGACCTCGCCCGCGCGCCGCGCATCATCCATGCCAGATCCTTCTTGTAGAGCGCCGCCATCTTCCTCTCTGCGGCAAGGGCATAATCCATCCGCTCCTGCTTTGTCTGCAGGTACTTTTCATAGTTTCCGGGATAACTGTAGACCCTGGCCCGGTCGATCTCCCAGATCGTTGTTGTCACCTCATCCAGAAAATACCGGTCGTGCGTGACCATCACCAGTGCGCCCCGGTAGCCCGCCAGCTGATTTTGAAGCCACTCGATCATCTCGTGGTCCAGATGGTTGGTCGGCTCATCCAGAATGAGAACATTGCTCGGCGTAAGCAGAGCCGCCGCCAGCGCAGCTCTTTTCCTCTGACCGCCGGAAAGTGTTCCAGGCATTGAATTCGGTTCCTCAATGCCGAGTTTCTGCAGCATCGCGGCCGCTTCTCCCTGCACATTCCAGAACTCCCGGTCCTGCTCTATATTCTGTACCACATTCTCCAGCACGCTCCGCTCCGGATCGAACACCGGATTCTGCGGCAGATAGGCGACCTTGAGTCCGCTTCTCCGTATGATCTGCCCTGTATCCGCCTCGAGCGCACCGGCAGCGATCGCCAGAAGCGTCGACTTTCCAGTCCCGTTTATTCCGATCACGCCGATCCTGTCATATTCATCGATTCCCTGCGACACGTCCTGCAAAATCGGGGCATCTCCAAACGAAATCCCGATGCCCTCCAATGTCATAACAACCATAGCTGCTCCGTTTCCATTTCACCTCTGAGGTCATTGCAGCCGGCCTTCAGTGTCTGTACTGACTGCCGGGGCATATTTTGCACCATCATACGGTTTTTAATTCTTCAATAAAGCACTGCATTCGTTCTGTCACCAGCGCGTCCTTCTTCATGGATACCAGCTCATCTCTCGTGACCCATCTGTAAGCGGAGGTCTCTCCTTCCTGAAATGTGATGCTGTCCTTTCTGCAGTCTGTGATACAGAGGAATTCCACGTAAATGCTGTGGTTCTCATCACTGATCACCTGTCCGACCTTGATCAGTACATCGGATACTATGCCTGTCTCCTCACGCAGTTCCCTGATGGCACAGCTGACGGCATCTTCTCCCTGCATGGCAGAACCGCCCGCAGTTGCTTCCCACATTCCGCCGAAATGCTTTCTGCTGTCCCGCTGCATAAGAAGATATTCACCGTCGATATGCCTGACGATCACGTCACTGACAAGATGATAAACTCCGTCCGGGATTGTCTCTCCGCGGACCAAAGACACTCCCTCGATCCTTTCAAACTGTCTGTTATAGGCGTCCCAAACTTCCATTCCCACCTCCGCTGTTTACCATTTGCAAGCTAAATTACTCCCTGACAGGCTTTACATTGCGGCGCCTGCCACAGTCAGAACGATTCCCAGCAGGATCATTACGATTCCGATGATAAGAATAATATTATAGACCTTGGCGGATTCATAACGGAACGGCTGAGCATCTTCCGGCTTTTTCGGATTATACCAGATAGTACAGCTGTCCCCGACCTTCCTGATCTGCGGACTGCAGATCGTTGATTTTGTCTGATATTCGATTCCGTTCACAATGTAGGAGTAAATATACATATGTCCCGCGCTGCCTCTGGAGCTTCTTTTCCCCAAAATATCCCTCAGAACCCCCTCTGTCTGCGCGGAACAGCGGGCATTCTTTCTCTTGTTGATCGGAGCAACAATGACAAAAACAAGTCCTAAGACAAACATGGAAAATCCAACGATCCACATAAAAAATCACTCTCCATTCATGCTGACATAGATATCGGTACGTCGCACCGTATCAGATATCGATACAGTGCATGAAAACTCAGACGCAGGACTCCTGTAAATTTTATTCTTCATCGCGCAATACTCGCGACTTCAGTCGTGAGATACGCGCGCAAAGTGAAACTTGCCTTCATCGTGAGTACAATCTCGCGATGAAGAGTCAGGACCACCGGCTTAGCCGGTGGCCTGCTCCACCCCTGTAAGGGGTTGATTCCCGCTTGCGCCCGGAAGGCGCACCGAAAGGTCTGCCAGCTGCACCACATACTCAGCTGCCCCTAAAGGGGCTGTTTTCCTTCCTCCGGCGTAGCCCCATAAGGGGCTTGCTGGTTTGCTTTGATTTCCTACTACCACTTCAAGTGGTTCACTTCTTGTTTTTCCTCACCGGCTCACCCGTAAACGGGTCGATATACTCAAACAACGACATCTGGTCATATTCCAAGTCTTCTTTGAGCTGGTTCTGAATGTACTTTTTTATCGCAGCTGTATTCTTCCCCACTGTATCAACATAGTATCCTCTGCACCAGAAATGCCTGTTCCCGTACTTATACTTCAGGTTTGCATGTTTTTCGAATATCATCAGCGAACTTTTCCCCTTCAGATACCCCATTATCTCTGATACTGAATATTTAGGCGGAATCCTTACAAGCATGTGGATGTGATCCGGGCAGGCCTCTGCCTCAATGATCTCAATCCCCTTTCTACGGCATAGTGTTCCCAGTATCTCTCCTACGTCTGCCTTAATCTTTTTGTATATCACTTGCCGTCTGTACTTTGGTGCAAATACTATGTGATACTTGCATTCCCATTTTGTGTGAGCTAAACTGTTTTCTGTACCCATTGGTACACCTCCCGTGATTTTATTTGTGGTTTTCGCAGACCCACATATAGCTTATCACGGGAGGTTTCTTATATCTAAAGAACTTCCCTCCCCCTGCATAGCAGGGGGTTTATTTTGTCTGCGACACAATAAAAGCCTCCGGCGGATCGCAGACGTGCGCAATGGAAGGCGCTTACGCGCCGCGCACGTCGCGGCAAGAACGCCGAGGCGTTCTTGAACTCCGATGCGGAATTCCGGTGATTTCAAGCAAGAGATGAATGTGCAAAGTGAGCCTTTTCTTATTATGTGGGATACAGACTGCGCATCAGAGACTTTTAATGTAATTTAACTGTATCAAAATTGTGCAGAACTTTCAATCTCCGGGAAGCTGATAAGGCACCGGATATCCCGCCGGAAGACTTTTCAGACACACGAAAATGCTCATGGGTCCGGTCTGTTATTATGCATCTTTTGCTGACCTGAATCCCGCGCCGGTCCGACGAGCGAGGCTTACCATGAAATTCCCGCAAAAAACTTCCCGCACCGAAATGGAGCGGGAAGTTTCTGTATGAGCCATATGAGCTGTCTTATTCTTCGGGAGCCTCATCCACATCCATCTTGGCGCGGACGATTTTCTTCGTAGCATTCTTTACGAACGGGAATCTGCGGACTTTCAGGGTGGTGATAGAACGATAAAGAGGCTGTGTCTTGTTGTAGTCATCCAGAAGCCCCTGAAGCTGTGCCGTTACCTCCTCGGGAGTAAGTCCTTTAGTCTCCACGACGTCGGGATCCGGGTAGATCCGTGCGCCGAGACCGTTCTCCTCACCGCTGATAACGATTTCCCCGACCAGGTCGTGGGTCAGCATAAAGTTCTCGATCTCCTCCGGTGAAACATTTTCCCCGTTGCTCAAAATGATCAGATTCTTGAGACGGCCGGTGATATAAAGATAGCCGTCTTCATCTATACGTCCCAGGTCGCCCGTGCGGAGCCAGCCGTCAGAGAAAGCTTCCTCGGTCTCTTTGGGCATCTGATAATAGCCCTTCATGACATTGGAACCCTTTACCTGGATCTCGCCGTCTACA
>CADABA010000340.1 GCA_902785985.1 uncultured Lachnospiraceae bacterium | reverse complement strand
ACATACATCTCCTTCGAAATATACTGCCTGCTCAGTTTGTACTGTAGATGACACAAGTGCGTTTTTGCAGTGCAATGAGTTTCGGTTATCGTATCATGCTACCCTGTTACTGTCAACAGGAAAACCCTTTGTGTTATGTGTGTATGTATTCATCCCGACTTCAGTTGTGAGATCCGCGCGCAAAGTGAAACTTGCTAATCTAGCCCCGCTTCTGGAATCGGGGGTCTTTCCCACTGAGTTCAATTCTCGCTCGCGAGAATTGGCGCGGGATTCGGGTCAGCGCAAGCTGACATCTTCCCAACCGAATCTAAAGCGCATCCTCGCGTGCCTATGCATGCGTAGCAATGCTCCTGTGGAGCATTGTGGAGCTGAGCGTTTATCTCAGTTGGAAATTGAAACTCATCACTGAGACTGGCAGGATATTGTTTTACCCGCCGATTGCAGAAGCGGGGGTTTTCTCCCACTGTGATAAAAGCATCCGGCGGATTGAAGCCTTAACGTGTGGAAGGTGCTTCGCACGAAAGCGCGGCGCGGCAGGAACGCTGAGACGTTCCTGAAAGGTTTGACACCCACCAGAACGGTATGCCGCATACTGCTTTGGAACAATGTATACATAACATAATTACGTAAACTTAAATATAGATACATAAAGATGCTATAGGATTCTACAGAACAGAAGACCGAAAAGAGAGGTAATCATTTCTTTATAAATTCTAAATGAATGCCACAGACAGAAATAAATGCATAATCTTTGGGTAATGATTCTTTATACATGTCTTACGAAAAATTGAGGATCTGTATATTGGGCCGTAATCATTATCCTGTATAAATAGAACTTGTAACCTGATGTTGCAGGACCTGAAAGAGCAGTCCTGAAAATGAAGAAAACGGTGGGTAAGAAAATGAATAATTGAGAACAGGAGAGAACTTTATTTACACGTTGAAGCAGAATTCTCGTGATTTGAGTAATGAGATGAATGCGCAAAGTGAGACTTTTCTCTGACATGACATTGTCAGAGATTTAAATATTCGGCGGATCACAGCCGCTGAATCAGGAAGATAGCTCAGACATCGCACATCGCGACAGGAATGGCAGAGGTTTTCCTGAAAACATCTGTTTTCGAATAACAGAGAAAAGTGTACGGGGAGTGCTGTAAGATAGCCGTTTCATACATAGTGTACAGCTGAAAATACAGACTCCTTTTTCGAAAAACATGTAACAGATAATCGAAAGTGTAGTATTATATTTATATAAAAATTCCGGGTCATTTCTTAATGAAATCGGATCAAAAAAAGAGGAGGCATTATGTTTCTGCTAAAATTTATCGTCCCAATTATTATTGTACTGGCAATTGTAATGTTATTTTTACTTGGATACGTTAAGGCTCCGCCGGACAGAGCATTTATCATTTCCGGTCTCGGACGCGAGCCAAGAATCCTGACAGGCCGGGCAGGTATCAAGATGCCGTTCCTGGAAAGGAAAGACGTCCTGTATCTTGGCCAGATGTCAGTAGATATCAAAACAGAGCAGTCAGTACCGACAAATGATTTCATCAACGTCAATGTCGATGCAGTCGCTAAGGTAAGGATCGAGCCGTCTGCTGATGGCATTCGCCTTGCCGCAAAGAACTTCCTGAATAAGTCCCCTGATCAGATTGCAAGAGATCTGCAGGATTCTCTCCAGGGTAATATGCGTGAGATCATCGGTACGCTTACCTTAAAGGCTATCAACATTGACCGTGATTCTTTCTCAGATCAGGTCATGGAAAAAGCCTCCAAGGATATGAAGAAGCTCGGTATTGAAATTCTGTCCTGCAACATCCAGAACGTCACAGACGATAACGGCCTGATCCGTGACCTTGGTATGGATAATACAGCCCGTATCAAGAAGGATGCCGCGATTGCTAAAGCGCAGGCTGATCGTGATGTGGCCATTGCGCAGGCACAGGCTGAGAAGTCTGCGAACGACGCAAGGGTAGAGTCCGAGACAGAAATCGCAAAGCGCAGGAATGAGCTCGAGATCAAGAAGTCTGAACTGAAGATGGTATCGGATGTAAAGAAAGCGGAAGCTGACGCGGCATACGAAATCCAGAATCAGGAACAGCAGAAGACAATTCAGACAGCTACTGTGAACGCAAATATTGCAAGAGCAGAGCGCGAGACAGAACTGAAAAGAACAGAAGCAGCTGTCCGTCAGCAGGAACTTGTTGCAGAAATCGAGAAGAAAGCTGATGCAGAGAAATATGCCGCAGAGAAGAAAGCGGAAGCTGAACTTATTGTAAAGCAGAGAGCTGCTGAGGCTGAACAGTATCAGGCAGAGCGCGAAGCAGCAGGTATTCGTGCAAAATACGAGGCAGAGGCAGCCGGTATCCGCGCACGCGGTGAGGCGGAAGCGTTCCGAAATTGCGAAGCCGCTCGCTCAGATCGATAAGATCACGATCATCGGCGGCGGTGACGGCAGCAGCAATGTCGGCCCGGTAGCGGACAATGTCCCTGTGGTAATGGCAAAGATGTTCCAGACCATGAAGGAAGTGACCGGCGTAGATCTCGGTGAAATCATGAAGGCGGATACATATGATGCCAAGGTCAACCGCAATATCCATGTAGAGGGCGTCAAAGGGCTGATGCTGGACGAGAATAAAGAATCAGTCGGCGAAAATGTTCCTGCGGAAGATACAGAAGTATCTGAGAAATCCGAAGAAAAATAAAAGTAGATAGGTTCATATTAACGTAGATTAATATTGTTATAATTTGAACGAGGCGGGTGCTCTGCATAACAGGGCACTCGCTTTTTCTTCCACTTATGCGCAATTCAAGTGACGAATTCGCAGCGTCTCCATTCGCAACAGGGTACTCCAATTCCTCCTGGCCTTGTCAAAACGTACTGTTATGAGCTAATAAGAAAAAGAGGGGAGGAGGATGTTTCATTATTTATATAATTTTAATGTCACTAAAGTCTTGTTTTATGACGTAAAATATAGTATAAAAAAAGAAACACAAAATTCCACCTTTAAATCTTATAAAACAAAAATACTTATTCCTGCCAAAACCCAAAGAGTAAACAGGAAAAGGGACTTCACTTGTCAGGAAAACATAAGGATCAGGAGAAAACACATGGAATACAAACGTCAGCAGGACGTACTCAACTACGAAAAACTTGAAGACCTGCTAGAGGGCATGCCGGAATTCATGCGCGTCTTCGTGGACCGCTGTCGTGAGGACCTCATGTCCAGCCGTTCGATCATCGGTTACGTCGGCGATCTGAATACGTTCTTTTATTACCTGGAGAAACGTCATCACCTTAAAAAGTCCGAACTGACCATCCGGACACTCGAGGAACTGACCCCTCTGGAACTCAGCGGATTCAAGGGATTCCTTCAGGCATACGAAAAAGACGGGGTTATCTATCAGAACGGCAAAGCGGCGATCAACAGAAAGCTCGTCGCCGTCCGGCAGCTGTACGAACGTCTGTACAACCTTGACCTCATCGGGAAGGATCCCTCAAGGAAGCTCGAATTCATCCCCCGGAAAGCCGAGGATCGGGAACACCACGTCATTGCCCTTGATCACCAGGAAGTCCGTGAGCTCAAGGACACTGTGCGCAGAGGGACCGGCCTCACCGAAAGCCAGATCTCCCATAACCGGGTGAATGAACTTCGGGATGACGCGATCATTACGCTCCTTCTCTCTACAGGTATCCGTGTCTCCGAGTGTGTCGGGCTCGACCTCGAGGACGTTTCCTTAGACAAAAAGACTATACGGATCATCCGCAAGGGACGGACG
>CADABA010000339.1 GCA_902785985.1 uncultured Lachnospiraceae bacterium | reverse complement strand
GAACAAATACTGTCAGGAGGTCGCGGTCCTCAAACTGTTCCCGGGGATGCACCGCGAGATCCTCGGAATGTACGCGGATCATGGCTATCGCGCCATATATATTGAGGCATTCGGGCTGGGCGGCATGCCCTTCGTGAAACATGATTTTATCGGGGAGATCGGCAGACTGGTCGAGGACGGGATGACCGTCCTGATCGGGACGCAGTGCCGGTTCGAGGGCAGCAGGCTGTCGGTCTATGAGACCGGCAGAAGGGCGGTCGAGGCCGGTGTCCTGCAGGCCTATGATATGACCACAGAAGCGGCGGTGACGAAGCTCATGTGGGTGCTGGGCCAGACAGACGATCCGGATGAGATCCGGGAGTATTTCCAGCTGAATCTGTGCGGAGAAGTGCGGATCTGAAAAATGAAATTCGCAGGTGCCGTCATGGATGTTCTTCGTCATTGCTGTCTGTGTCCTGGCAGGAATGGTCATCTGCGTCCGGTAGTCTGACCGCCGCGACGTAAGGGGCAGCCGGAGGCGCTGTGCCGGTTTTGCGGACCGAACCCCGGCCGATGCGGGGAATTCGTGCAGTGACGGAAAGGAAATTTTGATCTTTGGTTCTGAAAAAAGTATTTCGTCAAAAAAAAGTGTCCATTCATCTGATATTAACAAAGCGCGGAGAATGATGTGTTATCTTATGACCATCAGGAGAGCAACAAACCACATAACAGAAGCACAAAAAGGAAAAAGCTCTACGAAGGAAAAAACCTTATTGTATAACAGAAAGCGGGGGAAAAGGAATTATGAAGTTTTGCGCAAAATGCGGAAGCCAGATGGATGATGCACAGAGATTTTGCCCGGGCTGCGGATTTGATATGGGCGCGGGACAGAATACGTCGGTGTCGTACTATAACGGAGGCCAGGACCAGTATTACGGAGGCCAGCAGCAGTCACCTTATGACTACTTCTATATGCATGAGGGTGTCAGAAAGACCAATGCAATGGGCATTGTCTCGCTGATTTGTTCGCTGGTAGGTCTGTTTTTCCTGGGTCCAATACTGGAGCCCCTGGCGATCATCTTTGGCGGTGTCGGCATTTCCCAGTGCAACAAGTATCCGAATCTCTACACAGGAAAAGGATTTGCTGTAGCCGGACTTGTCATCGGCATCATCGGACTTGTCATTGGTCTTCTCATTATCATGATGATGGGTTCCTTTTTAGGTCTTTTGGCTGCTTTATGATTTGTGATGGGTATTGATCTGATCCGAAAGGCATGACACGGACGCAATGGAAACCCGGATCGAACACGGAATAAATATCGGTGCGCAGGGATGCATTCTGCGCGATGGAGCCGGCTTCCCGGAAGTGCATTTTCCGGGAAGCCGGCTCCATCGTTAACTGACAGATGCGAATTTGCTTTTTCCGGTCATCAGGTGCTGTTTTGCGGTTTTTCCCGGTTCAGCTGTCTGACGGCTGTTCCCCGCTTTCTTCATTTTTTGGGAAGGTTCAAAGCGCTGAGTCAGACGGGATCTGACGGCTGTTCCTCAATTTCTTCATTTTGCAGGATCAGACGGATGAATTCGACCAGATTCTCTGCAACATAATGCACTTCATTTTCGAATTCATTGTCGACCCGGACGATGCGCGGTTCACCGGTATCGTCCGTCGCCCGGTAATCCATGTAATACATGTCGTGCCCGGCAGACTGCGTTTCTCCGAACGGGATTCCTATATCCGGGTACTCCCATTCGTTTTTCCAGTTGTCGAACATCGCTTCTAACCCGCCCCATTTATTCGGGTCAGGGGAAATTCCGTAGATCACAGACAGCCAGCTTTCGTCCAGTTCTTCGCTGACCGCGCCGCCGTTGCGGTATTTCAATAATTCTCTGTATGACGCGGGAATCCTGTAACCCATTGTTTTTTCGGCTCTGTCGATCAGCTCGTCCGTTACAGGATCGAAAGTCATATCCTCTCCGTATTCGCTTTCCTGATCGAACAGTTTCTCAAGATCGATTCCATTGAATAATTCCATTATAGTATCTCCCTGAACATCGGGGTGCGCGTATCTGCGAGCGGCATGAGCATGCAGCGAAGCGGAATGCAAATGGCACCGCTCGCTCGATAAACAATAGCTGCATTTATTTTAGCATATTGCAGTACTGTCGTGCTTGTGAAAAACGGAATTGTATGTCAAACTATAGATATATATCTGTAAATATCCAATTAAAAAGAATACCGACAGAAAACATAGCTTCATGACGATAATTGGACATTCATCTGCGAAGAGAAGGAGGAACAGTACAATGAGTTCAAAGAAAAATCCGGAAAAGACGCAAAGAAAACGGATGTCATTAGCCATGCAGATCTTTATTGCCCTTATTCTTGCGATCATAGCAGGTCTGCTCATGCAGAAGTATTCGGATTTTGCAGTCAGTTATATTAAGCCTTTCGGCACCATTTTCCTGAATCTGGTCAAATTCATTGTCGGACCGATCGTCCTTTTTTCAATCATGTCCGGCGTAATTTCATTAAAAGATATTCGCAAGGTGGAATCCATCGGAGGGATTACGGTCGTCTATTACTTCTGTACGACAGCCGTTGCCACTGTGATCGGACTTGTGATCGCCAATCTCTTCCAC
>CADABA010000338.1 GCA_902785985.1 uncultured Lachnospiraceae bacterium | reverse complement strand
GCACAGGTCTCGGCTGCGCAGGAAATGGTCATCAAGGCCGAAGACCTGCACACCGAGGAGACGATTGCGACAGCCGGCGTATCTGAGGATGGAAGACCGATCAGGAGTTCCGGGAATTCAGATGTGAAAAAAGTCGGCGTGGGGGCTTCTTTTGCCTTCAGCGATGTGAGGACGGAGACGAAAGCGGCGGTCGGAGCAGGCCGTGTCGTGGAAGGTCTCTCAGTATATATCCTCGCGGACAATAAAGACGTGCGCGGGACATATTCCATGGCAGGAAAAGATCCTTCTGCTTACGGTCAGGATTTTGCGGCCGCAGCGGCAGACGGATCCGCGGCAGTATCGATCGGCGAGAACAGGAGCATTGCCCTGGCTGACGAAGGGGCACAGATCATTGCGGACGGAACGTCTGACGGAAGCGGGGTCGACAGACCGGGCGAGCCGAAGGCAGGCGACATCTATATAAAGGGCATGTTCGGGAGCAATGTCAGGACTCTGGCGGGTATGTTCCAGTCGAGCATGCAGACGTATTCCGGCGGAACGGCAGCCGTCAATCTCGCCGCTTCGGACGCGAAGGCGGAGATGCGCGGATATGCGACAGCGAACGGCAATGTCCTCATCCTGGCGGATTCCGATGATGCGGATGAGACGGAAGCAGTCTCCGGAAGCAAGCCGGCCGATCTGCGCAGGTATCTGGCACGCATGGGACTTGCGGAGACAATGGGAAATGCGCTGTCAGTCAGACTGGGTGAGATCTCCGGCAAAGGAACAAATGAAAAGAATGAGATTGCAGCACTGATCAACGCGGAGCTCAATCGACATAAAGAGAAAACAGGTGCAGATGCTGCAAACAGCAATCCGCTGACGTATAACGTGCTCGCGTCCCAGAACGCGCAGTCAGAGGGAACGGACGAGGAGAACATCCGAAAGGCGCAGGAAGAGAGCAATAAGCTTGCAGCCTCCGGAACGAACGTCTCTGTCGGGGAAGGGATCATCAGGGATGACCTTCCCGGAACGGTCGTCCGCATTGCAGCAGCGCTCGGACTGAATGTCACGGCGCACAACGCGTACGCACTGGTCAGCGGGACCGTAGACAAGACGAACCGCAATGTGGATATCGGGGCGGAAGTGACGAGCTCCGCATATGTAAAGGGCTCCGCGAAAGATGTCAATGCGGATCGGGACGATTACCAGAACGCGTATGGGGCAGCGCTCAGTGTGAACAGGAATTCTGCAGAGGCGGAGATCGCGAAGGGAACGTCTCCCGCAAGAGTCGAGTCGAAAGGTGAGGTCAGCCTGACTGCAGAGCAGCTGAGGAACGTCTCAGATACGGACAGAAGGAGAGTAGAGGCGGAAGCAGACCCCGGATATTTCAGCAATGAAAAGGGCCAGGTCTTCGGGACGCTCGTGATTGTTCGTTCCAATTCAGAGACGAAAGTCCTGGTGGCGGACGAGACAGTGATCAACGCAAATCTTGACAGGAAGGGCGGGGATGTGACCGTCACGGCGACCGAGACAGGCAGGATCACCGCGAAGACAATGGGAACGAGCTTTGGCCCATCCGCTATCATCGTGGACGCGAAGGATATCATCATTGCGGAGATCGGCGCGAAAGCGCAGGTGACCGGTAATTATATCGTCGTTCGGGCCATGAAACAGGAGGCCGGAAGCATTCCGGAGCTTGATACTTTTTATGCCGGACAGGAATACGTGTCCGTCTCTGCTACGGGTACGGATGAGGAAACAGTCTATAAGGTCAGCGCCGACACGGCAGATTTTGCCCGCTTTTTAGAGAAACACAGCGAATCGGAGTTCCTGTGGGGCGCGGATTATCTTCTGGAAGCGCTCTCCAACGAGAAATTCCCTTCCACGTTCAGGGGCCTTAAGGCGCAGGGCGCTTCGGTCATTCTCCGGGAAGCCCTTCATGTCAGTGCTTCCATCGGAAAAGAAGCTGTTCTCACGGCGGAGGGAAATATTAACATTCAGGCGGAGACGGTCTCGAAGGCTGTGACGCTCCGGAGATCGGCACATCCGTTGTCCTCATGACTTCTCACAATGTGACGGAGACAGTGATCGGGGATGACGCAAGGCTCACGGCAGGAAGATACTATCTGCAGAAGGTCATGGAAGACGCAGTCAGAACGGCTGCTGTTCTTCCGGGCAATTCTTATGCGTTTGATTCGGTCTCGCCGGGCGGCGGTTCGATCGTTGTACTCACGGACGCGGATTATGTCCTGGCTGAGGTCGGAACGGGAGTCCGGATCGAGGGCACCCTGGGAGTTGAGATTGAAACAGCACTTTACAATGCCAAGAACTCTCTTGTATCGACGGAAAACAGGAGGAAAGGAAAGGGAGCGAAGGGAGAAAACAACTGTTATATCTATTCGGGATCTACGGTGCTTACAAAAGCAGGTATGAACTCGAAGATCCGAAGCAGCATGGGAAATGTATCCCTCACTGCGGAAACCGGCGAACAGATGGTCAGCATACCGGGAGCAAACGCAGATGCTCTGGCCGGCGCGATCGCGGCAGTCATGAACATCATGAGGCTGGAAGGCTCCACAGTCGTCGAGACAGGAAAGGTCGAGATCACTGCGAAGGGCGATGTGCGTCTTGCGGCGAAAACGGCGAGTTACCTCATCGCTGTCGATCCGGTCTTTGAGAAATCGTACATCTTCAGCCCGACGGGAGCCGTTATTTTCTTCGACGCGGCAAGACGTACCGAGACGCTTCTCGGAGAGGGATCGACTGTCACGGCAGGCGGCAATGTCTGGCTGCTTTCCACACTGGATGAGATAATGCTCATAGTGCCCGACCCTGTGACCGGAACATACCTTGTCGGGCTTTCCGGTCTGGCAGCCGGCGCTAAGAGCAGGAACATCGTGCGGACAGTCGCAGGCGCAGTGAGCGGTCAGGACTGGGGTGCTTCGATGAACAAGGTGGTCACGGCCGGTGTTGACGAAAGACCGAGCGCTTCGGATGGCGGAGCGGCTGCTGCGGTCATTGAGAAAAATATCGTGGATGCGATCGTCAATACAATGGCTTATCTGAAGGCAATGGCATCTCTTCCCGCTATCACTGTGGAGAAGGCCGGAACGGATTCGAACGGAAAGAAGAGGACGGACAGCCGTACGGGGATCACGCTCTACGCGGGCGCGAAGGAAGATATCCTCATGACAGTCGAAGGCGCGGGCGAACTGTACGGAGTCTCTGTCAACGGAACGATCGCGGATGTGAATGTTGCGAATACCGTGCGGGCGAATGTCGGGAAAGAAGCACAGCTCCTGGCGGGAACGGAAATCAAAGATGAGTTCACCGGTGAGGTCGGGGATACCGGAACATCGGGAGATGTACACATAGAAGCTGAAGATCACACGGATGCGCTGATTCTCGCCGGCGGTATTAAAAAGACAGAGGCGATTCAGGAATCTCCAACAGTATTCTACGGATTCTTCGGTAAGACGGTCAGCGCGAAAAATGAAGGACTTCTTGCAGCTGCAAAGGATACGGTAGAGATCAGTGCAGCGGAGAGTACAACGGTCAACTCCTTTGTGACGGGATCCGGTCCCGCCGGGGAAGTCAGTGGCGTATCGGGAGCTTTGGATTTCAGAAGCAGGGCGAACGCTTTTGCATCCGGATATCTCCGGGGCGGTAAGAGCGTCAATGTCACTTCAAACAGCGAGGAGAAACTGAATACCATTCTTATGGTCAGAGATGTCGCAGTGATTTACAGAAGCACCGGGTCGGCACTCCTTGTATATCTGTACAACGGAGCATCGTCCGGGATCGCAGATGGCAGTACAGTACTTGGCGGCGATGTCAACGTGACAGCGGACTCGAATGAAGCTGTGAAAGCCTATGTTCAGGGAACGGCAGGCAACAGTGATGATCAAATCGCCGGCGGAAGCCTTATGGTCGTTCTGACCGGTTCGGAGACCATCGCCCGGATCGGAGCGAACGTTACGATCGGCGGTGCGAATTCTGAAAAAGCCAAATTTGTCAGGGTCAACGCGACGAATAAATATACGCTGAGCGGCGTCGTCGGAACAGACATCAGGACAATGGAAACAGAAGGCGGCGTTTCAGCTGCTGCATCGGTCTCCTACAATAAAGTGGAAGCTTCTGTGGGAAAAAATACACAGATGAAGGTATGGAGTCTGGACGTAAAAGCAGACTCTGTCAGGACAGTGAATATTCTTACGGCAATGCTCGGAGTCAACGGATATGTGCGGACAGCCGGTACGGCAGCAGTCGTTGCGGTCGGCAGCCTGCTGACCAAAGACGCGCACGATGCAATTTACGCCGGCGGCAGCGCGATCCGTCCCGGAACAGTGATCAGGCATATCCTGACCAACGGTGGGACAGGAGTCAGGTTCAACGACTTTAAGGGAGATCCTCTTCCGCTGCTCTGCCTCGAAGGGATTCTCGAAGCAGGTGTCGCAGGTGCGGGCGAGACGATCGATATGGCGAAGGGGGCAGGCAAGTACGAATCCATTCTTCAGCCGGAAGGCGATGCAGTCTTAGAGCCGGATACGGACTTCTACAGGAGCCTTGACGGAAATGTCACGAGAACCGTAACAGGTTACAACGGATGGGAGGATCATATATCCGCGTGGATCGAGTCAGGTGCGGTCATAGAGGCGGATGGAAGCATCACAGTCAGTGCAAAGGACAAGGTGATGCTGTATGTGATTTCCGGAGCGGTCGGAAGCGATACGAAAGAAAGCGTCGGTTCCGGAACGGCAGCTGTTCTCATGAACGGCAAGGTGTCTGCAGATGTATATGGCACTTTGAAGTGCGCCGGAATGATCGAAATTCTCGCATCTGCTGAGGCGGGAAAAGATTTAAGAGAAGACCTTTCGTTCCATGGAATAACAGTCTTTCAATCGATCACCGAGGCAGCATCCCAGCAGGAGGGAGAATCTCTGGGCTCCGAGCGTTACAAGAGAGGAATTTATGTCCTCGCTGTCGCGGGCGCACAGGGTGCTCCCGGAGGACGTGACAATGTTGCCTATACATCGGTGAGCACTAAGTTGACCGCGCGTCTTTATGGAACTGTCAAAGATGCGAACAGGATGGATATCCGGGCTGTATATGAATTTGGAGAAGTCCACACGATATCGATTGCAGCGGCAAAGGGAAACAGGGACCTTACGAGGATCCTGGCGCTCGAATACTACGACGGATTCGTCGAAGCAGGCATCACGAATACTGCGGAAGTGAATATGTCCGGAAGTGTTCTGGTCGTGTGGACAATCAGCACAGCGGCAATGGAGCCGAAGGCGGGTGTGCCGGGCTCCGGAATAGGAGACAGCACGGCTCTGACTGCGGCAGCGGCTGTGAACCGGACGCAGTCCCATGCTTATATAGCAGGCGGAATCAAGGTGAACGGGGAATCATTGGAGGTCCTTGTCTCTGCGGATACGAAGTCTGAACCGGATGTGAAGCTCCTTAGGAAATCTGCAGACATCTGCGCACTGGACATGGCTCTTGTCCTTGTGATCAATGCCCCGATGAATCTTGCCTATATCGGCAGGAACAGTGTAAGTGGACTGAC
>CADABA010000337.1 GCA_902785985.1 uncultured Lachnospiraceae bacterium | reverse complement strand
TATCTTTGAGAAATCCATGGAATTCCGCATCCTTTTATGCTTTTCCTTCGGAGACGAGAGCGGGATGCAATACTTATGCGTCCCACAGACGATCACAATACCGACAAAGACACGGGTATCCTTTCCGGTTTGCGGGGATACGGACAACACACGGTCATCTATATGATGCAGGTTGCGGATATATTTCATATCCACCTTGTAAAGCTTGAATTCTGTCTGCATGATTTTCTTTGAAAAAAGTGGCTATGCGTCTCCGCATAGCCACTATGTAGCAACTCCAGTAGAGTTCCTAACGCTTTTAGCAGTCACACTTTCGGTAGGACTCACCGTTGACTATAGAATAGCAGCAAACGGCGTTTTGTCAAGGAATTTCGCAAAGATCAGCGTGCGCGTGTATCGGTGTACATACCGACGAGGGAAGACGCTGAGTGGCACCTGAAGTATTGTCAGCAAAAAAATATGAAATCTAAACTCATCACTTGACAATGTTGCAGTGAACTGATGAGCCGGGACGAGCTGGCTGTTATGAATGGTTCTGCTAAAACTGATTGGGAAAATACGTCTGCTGCCGGTAGTACTGCTTCTCGCTATCCTCCGGCTGCTGGTTAAGATAGGGATGGAAGTCTCGTCCTTTATCCTCGGCGCCCTGATGCTGATCGTGTTCGGCTGTATCATCTTCACCATTGTGCAGCATACCTGGAATTCCATGGGTGAGATCATTTCCCGAAAGACAATTGAAAACAGTATCGATAATGGTGTGGCTTACCGTATCAGGGAAGATGACAAGATTGTAGGCGGGATGGTACTGACGATAAATGAAGAGACGCAGCATAACCTTCTGGATCTGCTGTTTATCACGCCAGCAGCACACAGCAAGGGTGCCGGCACAGCTGCCTGGCAGGAAGTTGAACGTCTCTATCCGGATACGAAGGTCTGGGAGACCTGCACTCCCTACTTTGAAACACGGAACATCCATTTCTATGTAAACAAATGCGGGTTCCACATTGTCGAGTTTTTCAACAGCCGTCATCCGGATCCCCACGATCCCGAAACCGGCGAAGAGAACAACTATGAAGGAAATGATTCTGACGGCATGTTCCGCTATGCTCATTTCCTTTTTTCTTGCACACAATGTGATCGGCTTACCAAAAGCAAAGAGAATAATCCTGAGGATTTCTATAATCGTTTCGTGCTTAGTTCTCTATATAGGGGCTATGTGGGTCATGCCGAGTGACGGAACAGCTATGACGAAAGAAAACATCTGGCACGGCATAATGAGCTTTGGCGGAATGCTGATGATATTTTTGACATACTGTCTTTATACCGCATTCATTTTCCGCAAGGATAAAGAGGGTTATTTTACAGCGCCGCATTCTCAGCGCCTATGCCAAAGAGCACCGCTTTCCGAATCCCGTTTTCTTCGTAGACGACGGATACAGCGGAACCGATTTTGATCGGCCTGGCTTTCAGGAAATGCTGACCGAAATCGAAGCGGATCATGTAGCCGTTGTACTGACGAAAGACCTCTCCCGCCTCGGCCGTAACTCCACGATGACAGGTATGTTCATCAATATCACCTTTGCCAAACACGGCGTCCGCTACATCGCCATCAATGACAACTTCGACACGCAGAATCAGAACAGCGTGGACTATGATTTCGGCGGCATCCGCATGTGGTTTAACGAGTATTTTGCCCGCGATACCAGCCGAAAGATTCGGGCGGTGCAGAAAGCAAAGGGCGAACGCGGCGAGCATCTGAGCGGACTTGTTCCTTATGGTTATCTCAAAGATCCGAATGACCCCAAAAAGTGGATCATGGATGAAGAGGCTGCAAAAGTGGTCAAGCACATCTTTGACCTGTGTATGGAGGGTCGCGGCCCCTTGCAGATCGCCAATCTGCTCCGGGAGAAAAAAGTGCTGACAATTACCGCTTACCAGATGCGCGAAGGACGTAACACCACGCGCTCTGAGCCTGTCGACCCCTATCGTTGGGAGACAAGAAGCATCACGGATATTCTGGCCAGGCGTGAGTACACCGGCTGCACGGTCAACTTCAAGACCTACACAAATTCCATCTGGGACAAGACGACGCACAAGAATCCGGTGGAGAACCGGGCAATCTTCTACAATACCCAGCCGGCCATCATCGACATCGACACCTTTGAGAAGGTGCAGGAGATTCGGGAACAGTGGCACCGCAGGACGAAATCCGGCAACTCGCACATGTTTTCCGGTCTGGTGTTCTGTGCCGATTGCAAAAGCAGGATGAGCTTCAGCAGCGCAAAGGGTGACGAAAGCAAGTGGTACTTCACCTGTTCAAACTCCCGCGGCAAGGATTCTCCATGCACCGCTCATTACATCCGCGTGATCGTTTTGGAGCGCCTGGTCTGGCACTACACACAGAGGGTAATTGAGCTTGTCCTGCGCTATGAAGCACACTTCCGGGCGTTCATCGAACAGAAACTTCAAACAGAAAGCGCAGCGATCCTCAAGACCAAGCGCAAGCAGCTTGAGAAATCGACCGTCTGTTTGTGAGAACCTATGAGGACAATGTGGCCGGAAAGTTGAGCGATGAGCGGTTTGAGAGTATGAGCCGCGGTTACGAGGAAGAGCAGCAGGGATTGAAAGCCGAGGCCGAGAGTCTCCGGCAAGAGATCGAAGTACAGGAACAACAGAACCAAAATCTTGAGCTGTTCATTGAGCGAGTCCAGAAATATGCCGAACTTGATGAACTGACGCCCTGCACCGCACATGAGCTGATTAAGGCGATCTATGTAGGAGCGCCGGACAAGAGCAGCGGCAAGCGCCGCCAGAGCGTATATATCCAGTACGACCTGATCGGATTTATCCCGCTTGATGAACTGATGAAGCAGGAAACGGCATGACAAATGCCATGCCGTTCCAATAATACATCAAAACAGTCTTACGGGTGGCGGCCTCCGGCCCATCCCCTGACAGGTCTTGTCTACTGCTCTGACTGCGGCGGCAAACTTTACTGCCATCGATATGATAACGGCAAGCTCAAAGGAAAATTTGCCTGCGGAAACTATCCTCAGAAGGAATGTGCATCTGCCCACAGGATCGATGCGGATGATCTTCTGACATTGGTCAGCAAAACCCTGAAATCCGTCTATGACTTCATTCAGGTGGACAACAGCGAGTTCATCAAGGCTGTTGAAGAAACCATGGCAAGCAGGCAGGATCAGGATGTCAGGTTACAGAGAAAGCGTCTGACAGAGTGCCAGAACAGAGTTCAAGAGCTTGAAATGCTCATCTGCAAGATCTATGAGGACAACATCCTCGGAAAGCTGCCTGACAAGCGGTATCATATCCTCAGCAGCCAGTATGAAAGCGAAAGTGCGGCCCTTGAGCAGGAAATCAGCACACTGACTTCGGCCATAGATAATTACACCGATGGGACCAGCGAGGCCAGACGGTTCATGGGTCTGATTAGCAAGTATCAGGATTTTGACCATTTGACTACTGCCATGGCCAATGAGCTGATCGATAAGATCATCGTCTATGACCGTGATCGCAAAGGGAGCCGCCAGACCACCCAGAGAGTTGATATCTACTTCTCTTTCATCGGCCACTTCATGCCGCCTGCGGAGCCGGTGGATCCAGAAGTAGCCGCCGCGCAGGAAGAAGAACGCAGAAAGATCGAGGCAAGGAAAGACCGCCTGCATCAGAACTATCTGCGCCGGAAAGCTAACGGCCAACATAAAGCCTATGAAGAGAAGTACAGGCCGATCAGGGAGGCCAAGAAGGCCCAGCAGAAAGCGGACCTGGCATTGGTCCAGCCAAGCTTCAAAAGCACTGATTACGTTGAGATGAGAAAGGCCACAAGGACTGAGGCCGACATACCGGAAGGAGTAAAAGGATATGACATTTCTGAAATGGTTCGCAAAGTTGGCAGTCCTGCCACTGATGCTGTTATTGAAGCTGTTGGAGTGGGCCGGGATCTTCCTGATCAGCGTCTCGTCAGTGGTCTTTAATCTGCTGGCCGGACTCTTCTTTCTGGTAGGAGTTGCGTCCTGCATTTTAGGACTGACTTCTGGATCAGAGGCACTGAAGATGATGATTGTGTGGTTTGTGATTTTCATGATTCCGATTAGGCAGTCATACCAATCTTGGAAAGTACAACGAAGGTGAGCTTGTCGGAGAATGGGTTTCCTTCCCTGTATCTGCTGATGAAATGAAGGCGGTCCTGGACAGGATACAGATCGGCCATCCTGATGATTTCGGAATACCTTATGAAGAAATCTTTATATAAAGAAGTGAATATATGTAACACCGGGAGAGTGTTCAGTAATCAAACATCTCTCCCGGTGTTATATTGCCTTTATTTTAATAAGCTTGTCCTGGT
>CADABA010000336.1 GCA_902785985.1 uncultured Lachnospiraceae bacterium | reverse complement strand
CTCGTGCTCCTCTATGTCATCCGCTACAATGCGAAGGAAGTCCCGACAAAGATGGGAACATTCCCGCAGTATCAGTATCCGCACGCACTCCGCCGCTACTGCGAGATCGCGGAGTACAACGGGATCAAGGGCAAGGATGACAACGAGACACTGGATCTCTTCATCGAGAAGCTCCGTGACCTGAAGCACGCGATTGGCATCAAGGATTCCATCCGTGAATACGGCGTGGACGAGAAGTACTTCTTCGATACTCTGGATGAAATGTGTGAGCAGGCATTCAATGATCAGTGTACCGGTGCAAACCCGAGATATCCGCTCATTTCCGAAATCAAGAAGCTCTACACGCTGGCTTACTACGGCGAGGACGACAGGAAGGTCGATTTCTGATAACTGCTTAAGATAAAGAAATGTGTGGATTGCTGCGGGGCAGCGGAAAGGTGATGATTATGAAGCTGAATAAGAAAGATATCATTTTAGAGCGTAAGAATAAAACTGTCTACAAGACCGATGACGCGATCATCAAGGTCTTTGCCGAGGGACATCCGAAGACAGGCGTTTTCAATGAAGCCCTGATCACAGCTTATGTGGAGTCCTATGGCGTAAAGGTCGCAAAAGTCCTCTGGGTCGAGGAAATCGACGGCAAGTGGGCAATTGCTACGGAATACATCCCGGGAAAGACACTTGAGCAGTGCATGAAGGATGAGCCGGAGCGCATGGAAGAGTGGCTTGAAAAGCTCGTCGACATTCAGCTCGAGGTCAACGGGTTCAAGGCAGACGGTCTCCGCAATACGATCGATAAGAGAGCGGAAGAAATCAAGGCTCTCACAGATCTTGATCCGAGCACACTCTATGAGCTGCAGCAGAGACTGCATGGCATGAAGCGCCATACAAAGCTCTGCCACGGCGATTTTGATCCGTCCAACATCATTCTGACGGAAGACGGCGACTACAGGGTCGTTGACTGGTCTCATGCGACACAGGGAAATGCAGGCGCTGACGCGGCTCTTACCTATATGTCGATGTCACTGACTGACCCGGCACTTGCTGAGAAGTATCTGAAGCTTTACAGCAGGAAGTCGAAAACTGCGATCCAGTATGTCCAGAAATGGATGCCGATCGTTGCTGCAGGTCAGCTCAGAAAGGCAAAGACCGAGGAGGAGAAGGCGCTGCTTGAGAAGTGGGTCTCTGTCGCTGAATATCAGTAAAGCGGAAGCCCGGTCCGTCAGGGTTTTTCAGGAGAAAGTCCGTGTACCGGATATTCAGAACTGAAGAATAATTCCTGAGGGAGTCGGATTCCATATAATAGCATAGAAAAAGTAAGCCCCGGCAGAATTTCGTGAGGAATATCTGCCGGGGTTTTCTATTAATTTTGTAATACTCGTGACTTTGGAGTCGTGAGATATGGGCGCAAAATTCGGGTCAGCGTAAGCTGACATAATACCAAACCGAATCCTTGCGAATCCTCGCGCAGGAACACCGAGAGGTTCTATCGAGGAGGGCATGCAAAATAAAGAGAAACAGGATGCAGGTCACTGCGTCAGGATCCTTACCATCTCATCCCCGCACTCAGTTGTAGAAGCACTGCCGCCGAGATCCGGTGTGAGCGCTGTCTTTGAGACCAGCATCTGCTCGATGGAATCCACGATCTTTGTTCCCCAGTCCTCGTAACCGAAGAAATCCATCATCTGACCCGCAGTCCAGATGGAGGCAAGCGGATTTGCTATATTCTGACCTGCGATGTCCGGTGCCGAACCATGTATCGCTTCGAACATGGAGGGATATCTGCGTTCCGGATTGAGGTTCGCGCCTGCGGCCAGACCCATACCGCCGGAAATCGCAGCGCCGAGATCGGTAAGGATGTCGCCGAAAAGATTGGACGTGACGACGACCCCGAATCGCTTCGGATCGCGGACCATGAACATGGAGGCTGCGTCGACTAGAAGATGGCGTGTCTCTACGTCGGGATATTCCCGGCCCACCTCCTCGAAAATCTGATCCCAGAAGACCATGGAGTAGTTCAGAGCATTGGCTTTGCTCACGGAAGTGAGGGAGCGTCCTTCTTTTCTGGCAAGTTCATAGGCGTAACGGATCACCCGCTCACAGCCTTTGCGCGAAAATACACTGTTCTGAATAACGACCTCGTTCGGCTGGTCCTTGTACAGCCAGGCACCGCTTCCGGAATATTCTCCCTCGGAGTTCTCGCGGATAAAAATCATGTCGATGTCCTCACAGCTTTTCCCTGCAAGCGGGCATGGAGCGCCTTTGAGGAGCCTGACCGGCCTGAGGTTTATATACTGATCAAAACCATGGCGTATCTTCAGCAGGAGGTTCCGGAGCGAGATATGATCCGGGACTCCCGGATAGCCTACAGCGCCCAGAAGGATCGCATCATATTTTGAGAGAAGTTCCAGACCGTTCTCCGGCATCATCTCACCGTTCTTCAGGTAGTATTCACAGCCCCAGGGGAATTCTGTGAAATGCATATCAAAACGATCATCTGAGGCACAGATGGCTTTCAGGACCTTTACGGCCTCCCCGATCACCTCCGGTCCGATCCCGTCACCGGCTATGACTGCTATATTATATTTCTTCATTCCGCCGTTCCCGGCGACCGGAGCAAAATGGGACGGAAGCGCAGTTAACCGGAACAATATACCGGCAATGACCAGAAGGCTTACGAAGAGCTCGACGTATCCCATAAAGTATACCATATTTTTTTGAATTTTGTGCAAATAGCGGAACATTCTATCCTCCCGTCTTCGGATATAAGGAACTGCCGCGGAATGGTACGGCCATCCGGGCAGTTCCTGTATCAGCGGGCTGCGTTCACAGGCGAAGCCGCCAAATTCTGTTATTTGATAAATCCGACCTGAGCGCAGATTTTCTCGATCTGCTCGTCCTTACGGGCATTGTACTCGATTTTCTTCTCCTCGAAATAGTTGCGGCCTGTCGCATCGATGGAAACGATCAGCGGACCGAACTCTTTGACTCTGCAGTTCCAGAGAGTCTCCGGCATGCCGAGGTCTCTCCACTCAGCTCTCTCGATCTCCTCGACTGCGACAGCAGCCACGACCGCGTTGCCTGCCGGGATGACTACATGAATACAGCCGAAATCTCTGCATGCGGCAGCAGTCTGCTCTTTCATTCCGCCCTTGCCGACAATGACGCGCACACCGGTCGTCTTGACGAATTCATACTCGAACTTCTCCATGCGCATGGAGGTCGTCGGTCCGACAGAGACCATCTCGAACTTATCGTTCTCCAGGGGACGGATGATCGGTCCGGCATGAAGGATTGCATTGTTGCGTACATCTACCGGGATTTCTCTTCCCTCTTCCACAACGCGGCGGTGTGCGACGTCGCGGCAGGTCGTCAGGCTTCCGGAAAGGTACAGGATATCCCCGATCTTGATATCAGCCAGGTCTTCCGCAGAGATAGGTGTTACCAGGATTTTCTTACCATCTTCATATTTAACCATTATAATTCTACCCCCGTATGTGTTGTGATTTCATAGTTCAGATCAGCATCAAATATGATGTGGCCGCGTCTGTGGCTCCAGCATCCTACATTTACCGCAACGCCGATTGCAGACGGATGACGGGCTGTGTTCTCAATGTTTACGCCCATGACAGAATACTTTCCGCCCATGCCCTGCGGGCCGAGGCCTATGGCATTGATTCCGTCCTCAAGGAGCTTCTCCATTTTTGCAGCTCTCTCGTTCTCATTATGTGATCCGATCGGACGCATAAGAGCTTTCTTGGAGAGAAGAGCAGCCGTCTCGACGGAAGTTGCGACACCTACACCGACCAAAAGCGGAGGGCATGCATTGAGGCCGTAGGAAGTCATGCGGTCCATGACGAACTTTGTTACGCCTTCGTAGCCTTCGCCCGGCATCAGGACTGTCGCGTTGCCCGGAAGGGTACATCCGCCGCCTGCCATATAGGTGTAAATCTCGCATTTGTCAGAGTGCGGAACGATGTCCCACCAGACAGTCGGTGTTCCTTTCCCAACATTTTTGCCGGTGTTGTATTCGTCAAATGTTTCCACTGAGTTATGGCGAAGGGGTGTTTCAAATGTTGCCTTTACGACGGCTTCCTTAAGGAGTGCTTCCAGATCATCGATCAGTGGGAACCGTGTGCCGCACTTGACCCAGAACTGAAGGACACCGGTATCCTGGCAGGAAGGGCGGTCCAGCTTGACTGCGAGTTCCTGGTTGCGGAACATGGTATCATAGATGACTTTGGGCATGGCTTCCGTTTCCTTGCTCCGCAGCTCTGTAAGCTTGGCGATGACGTCATCCGGCAGTTTTTTGCCGGTAAAACCAATGAACTTGGCCATCATCTCGGTCATTCTGCTGACTTTCTCTTCATGTGTCATTACGTTTCCTCCTACTGTTCATTT
>CADABA010000335.1 GCA_902785985.1 uncultured Lachnospiraceae bacterium | reverse complement strand
CGAATCCAACTAGCCCAGTATATGGAGCATTAGCTCAGGTGGTAGAGCACTTGACTTTTAATCAAGTTGTCCGGGGTTCGAGTCCCCGATGCTTCAGGATTGAGAGTGTCGATTATCCGTATTCTGTATGCGGGAGTCGACACTTTTTTATTTTGCCCGGACGAAATTGAGGCCGTATGGCAGGATCAGGGGATTACACTTACAGATACAATTGGAAAGGGAGGGAGCGGACCCGTCTTAGACATAAGGTCTTCTCCCTCCCGTTCTTTCCTCACATGAGCGGTGCTATAAATTTCATGAAATACCCCAGCAGCTTATAGGAAAGCTTTTCATGCCGGATCGTTTCTCCGGTGACCTTTCGGCACTGTGCAAGGGTCTTTTGGAAATCCTGCTCGATCCCCCCTATGCAGTCCGTCTTGTAGAGATAGGTCGCACATTCGAAATGATGATACAGACTGCGGTAGTCCAGATTGATCGTGCCGACGACAGCGCGCTCGTTGTCGCTGACTGCGACCTTTGCGTGTACAAAGCCCGGCGTATATTCATAGATCTCAACGCCCGCCTCTGTCAGAGTACGGTAATGCGTCTTTGCCAGGGCAAAGGCGGCCTTTTTATCGGGGATGCCCGGCAGGATCAGCTTTACATCGACGCCGCGCTGCGCCGCATATTTCAAAGCGGTCAGGAGCTCCCCGTCGAGGATCAGGTAAGGCGTCATGATATGCACATATTCTCCAGCGCGATAGAGCATATCGATATATACTGCTTCACCGACCTTGTCCTTGTCGAGAGGACAGTCTGCATAGGGCAGTACAAAACCGGAGGGATTTTCCGGAACAAAGCCGGTATCCTTTATGTACGGTTCATAGGCGGGCTCCTTCTCATTGATATTCCACATCGTGAGGAACATCAGAGTGAAGCTCTTTACCGCGTCTCCCTTCAGCATCACGGCCGTATCCTTCCAGTGCCCGAACCGAACGATCCGATTGATATACTCATCTGCCATATTTACTCCGCCGTTAAAGGCGATTCTGCCGTCGATCACGAGGATCTTACGATGGTCGCGGTAGTTGTAATGGGAAGACAGGACCGGAAGGATCGGAGCAAATGGTCTGGAGCGGATCCCTTTCTTTTCAAGAAGTTTCCAGTAATCCGTTGGAAGCGTGGACATTTCGCACATGCCGTCATACATCACACGGACATCCACTCCCGCGGCCGCCTTTTCTATAAGAATCTCCAGGATCTTTCCCCACATGTAGCCTTCTGTGATGATGAAATACTCCATGAAAATGAACTTCTCAGCCGTTCTCAATTCCTCAAGCATAGCCTCGAACATATCCTCGCCGAGGGGGAAAAACTGCGTTTCGGTATTTTTAAAGATCGGAAAGCACCCGGACCGGTTCAGATATTTCACCAGATCATCCACGTCACCGCCGTCGCGCTCGAGCTCGTCCATGATCCCGGGATTCTGCGGGATCGCGTGCATCGTCTCCTGAATCGTTGCGGAAGCCCGCTTTTTCAGGACACGGTGGCCGAGATTTATCTGAGTATAAAGAAACAGAAAAGCGCCGAAGAAAGGCAATATAACGATGATCAGGAGCCAGGTGAGCTTGGCAGAGTCATCTGTGTCGCACAGGAACAGATAGATCGTCATGCTGAGCGTAAAGAGTGCGATGAAGACCGTAAAATGCATGTAGTATTCTCTTAATCGAAGAAAGAGGAATACATAAAATGCCGCCTGCAGCAGAAGAAGTACGAATATGATCAGAAAACGGCTGAAAATTAAGGATAAGAGGCCGCCCTTTTTTGGCGGGGCCAATCTGAAGACCGGTTCGTTCGACATGACAGGTTTCCTTCCGATATGGGTATGAATCCTGCTGCTCCCCTTCAGGGTCTGACGGGGAGGCAGCTCTATGTTTACTGCGATTCGGCTCGTACACAGGATGTATAATTACAGAATAAGGTATCTGCCGGTGGCTGGCAAGTCTCATTTATCTCTGCCGGGGGATGCGTTCTGCTTCATTGGAGCGTTCCGCTTTCTCAGGGCTGAAAAGCAGTGATAAGATTGTTCAGCTTCATTGGAGTGTTCCGCTTTCTCAGGGCGAAACAGCAGCGATAAATGAATAGAATTCCGGGAGAAAGTGGTTTATAATAAATCCGGTAGGAAAAGAGACGGGCACGCTGATCCTGTGATGAAAAAGGCCCGCAGGCGTATCCGTACACTTTTTAATATCTCAGAGATACAGGAGAAAGGTATGAAAAAAACAGCTTTATTTGCGGTATCACTGCTTATGACAGGGATCTTGACGGTAAGTCCGCTCAGCGTTCTGGCTTCTTCTAAATCTGCTGCAAGCGCAGCTGAGAGTACGGCGGAAGCGGAGAGCGGGAAGAGCGACAGCAAGACGGACAGCAAAGAGACGGAAAGCAAGACGGAAAGCAAAAAGACCGACAGCAAAACTGACAGCAAAAAGACGGATAGCAAGACAGACAGCAAGAAGACCGAAAGCAAGACGGAAAGCAAGACAGAGAGCAAGAAGGCGGATACCCCGGCAGATCCGTCGATCAATGTGGAAAATCAGGCCTTCTGGCGGGAATCTCTTCAGAAATACCGCCACGACGATAAGGTCCATCAGATCATGCTGGTGAGATGTACGGAAG
>CADABA010000334.1 GCA_902785985.1 uncultured Lachnospiraceae bacterium | reverse complement strand
CGGAGATAGATCACCTGCCTGTACCGGTCCCTGACTTTTCCCACGCTCTGCGGTGCCGGTCCGATGGCCATGAGGGCATTGCCGGGATCGATCCGTGCTATGAACTTTTTCAGGTAGGTCATTCCGGTGGAAAGAAGCTTCTCATTTTCACAGCTGCCGAGCACAGCCATCATGGTTCCCACCGGCGGATAATGAAGGATCCTCCGGTAGGCGATCTCCTCCCTGTAGAAGGGAGCATAGGCCTGATTTGCGGCACTTCTGACTGCATAGTGATCCGGGGCAAAGGTCTGGATCACTGCGCAGCCGCGCTTCTTCCCGCGGCCTGCCCGTCCGACCGCCTGCGTGACCAGCTGATACGTCCTCTCTGCCGACCGGTAATCGTCCGTATTGAGCGACAGGTCTGCCATCAGGACCCCGACCAGCGTGACATTCGGGAAGTCATGTCCCTTCACGATCATCTGTGTTCCGATGAGCACATCCGCCGATCCCGCGCCGAAATCCGCGAGGATCTTCGTATGCCCTTCCTTCCCTCTGGTCGTGTCATAATCCATGCGCAGCGTCCGGATGCCCGGAAATTCAGCGTGCACCATTTCCTCGACCTGCTCTGTCCCGAGAGTCAGTCCCCCGAAATGCGACGATCCGCACTCCGGACACGTATTCATATCCGGCATCTCATAGCCGCAGTAATGACAGATGAGCCTGCCGTTCTTATGTCTTGTGAGCGAGACATCGCAGTGCGGACACTTTACGACATGACCGCACGCCCTGCAGCTCACGAACCCGGCATATCCGCGTCGGTTGAGAAAGAGCATGCACTGCTCCCCGCGGTCCACGCATTCCCGGATCCTGTCCCGAAGGATCTCCGAAAAGATCGACCGGCGGCCGGCCATTGCTTCCTTTCTCATATCGACGATGACAGTCTCAGGGAGGATCGCCTCCCCGTACCGCTGTCCCAGCGATACGCCCGCATACTCCCCGGTCTCGACCCTGTAGGACGCCGTCAGAGAGGGGGTCGCAGAGCCCATGAGGACGTTCGCACCTTCGATCCCGGCCCGCTCCACTGCGGTCTCCCTCGCATGGTAGCGGGGCACAAGCTCAGAGCGGTAGGTCTCCTCATGCTCCTCATCGATCACGATCAGACCGAGATTTCTGAACGGGGTAAAAAGGGCGGACCTGGGACCGACCATGATAGACAGATCCCCGCGCCGCGCCGCTTTCATCTGATCATATTTTTCTCCCTCGGAAAGCCTTGAGTGGAGAAATGAGACCCTCATGCCGAATCGTTCCACAAATCTTCTCACAGTCTGGGCCGTCAGCGCGATCTCGGGAATGAGGACGATCGCCTGCTTTCCTTCCCGCAGGGCATCCGCTATAAGCTCCATGTAGACGAGCGTCTTGCCGCTGCCGGTTATGCCCGAAAGAAGGACAGGGCGCTTTTTTTCGCGCCATTCCCTTCGGATATCCGATACTGCTTTCGCCTGCTCCGGAGTCAGGATCACGGGCGCTCCCGCTCTGCCGGAGAACTCTCCGGCCCGCCTCACCTTCTCCGAGGCCAGGACGGAAATCACGCCGTCCTTCTCAAGCCCCCGGATAATTGGCAGCGTCACACCGTATTCTGCGACCAGCCTGGAGACGAGCTGCCCGTCCTCCAAAAGAAGCGAATCGATCACATCCGCGCGCTTTTTCTGTCGCTTCGTGAGCTTCTCTCTGTAGTTCTTCGCTGCTTCCCGGTCGGTCAGAAATGCCCGCCTGATCATGAGGGGGTTCATTTTTTTCTTTGTCGGGAGGACCACCCGCAGAGATTTCGTGAGGACTCCTCCGTATGTCCGGCTCATCCACACAGCCAGTGCGACGAGCCTTGCCTCCGCCGTCTCCTCATCGGTGACGACGGCGGATACAGTCTTCATTTTCCCGGGATCCATCTCGCATCGGTCAGAGATCCCGATACAGAAGCCCCGGACTTCCCGCGTTCCGAAAGGGACCCTGAGGGATGCGCCGACAGCGATCTCCTTCTCCATCTCTTCCGGTATGATGTAACTGAAAGGCCTGTCGAGCGCTTCGGATGTTATGTCAACAATTACTTCCGCGTAAAGCATCTGCCTCCAATATATCCTTAATGATATTTCTCTCGTCCATCGGATACCGAACGCCGTTTATCTCCTGATAATCCTCATGTCCTTTTCCCGCCAGAACGATAATATCCCCCGGGAGTCCGTTGTGGATCGCGTAGGCGATCGCCTCCCGGCGGTCAATGATCTCTATGAATTTTCCGTCCGTCCGCTCAATACCGGTGCGGATATCCGCAATGATATCCTCGGGCTTTTCCGTCCGCGGGTTGTCGGACGTGATGATCGTAAGATCTGCCATGCGTCCCGACGTCTCGCCCATCTCGAATCTGCGGTCCCTGGAGCGGTCGCCGCCGCATCCGAAGAGGCAGACAAGGCGTCCGGGATCATAGTCGCGCAGGGTCGAGAGAAGGCTCTCGGACTTTCGCGACCTTGAGGGCAGCGCAGATCACATCCTCCGGAATATGAAAATGCCTGCAGATCGAGACAGCCGTCAGCGCATTGTACACGGAAAATTTGCCGGGAATGTCCAGCTCCACGGGGAAATTCTGCTTCCCGCGCACGTCAAAAGAGACCCCCAGATAGCCGGGACGATGGATGTGTCTGATATTTTCCGCCCAGATGGTAGCCTCCGGATTTTCGATCCCATACGTCTCGATCCGGCAGTCCGCCGCAAGCATGACATCCTTCGTATGCGGATCGTCCAGGTTGAAGATCCCTGTTCTGCACTGCTGAAAGAGCAGACTCTTGCAGTAGAGATACTGTGCGAAATCAGTATGCTCGTTCGGACCGATATGGTCCGGAGAAATATTGGTAAAGACGCCGATCTCAAATTCCAGACCGGCCGTCCGGTCCATCATGAGCGCCTGTGAGGAGACCTCCATGACCGCGCAGTCCATCCCCGCATCGATCATATCGCGAAGGTACTTCTGTACGATATACGATTCAGGTGTCGTATTCAGAGCATGGATGTGCGTATCGCCGATAATCACCTCGATCGTCCCGATAAGACCGGTCTTATGTCCTGCGTTGTCGAGGATCGACTTCACCATGTAGGTCGTCGTGGTCTTTCCTTTCGTTCCTGTGATCCCAATGACCGGGATCTTCTCCGCAGGATAGTCGAACCAGGCTGCAGAAATGAAAGACAGCGCCCTCCTGGTACTCGGCACGGAAATAATCGTCACATCTCCGCCGGGAACGGCCACATCATGATCGTCCTGTACCACAATGGCACGCGCACCGGCCGCAACAGCATCCCCGATCCTGTCATGGGCGTCAAAATGCGCGCCGACGATACAGATAAATACGCAGCCTTCGCATACTTTTCGGGAATCATAAACGACCTCCGATATATCCTGCCCGACTGTTCCCTGAAGAATTTTATAATTCAGCCTCGAAAGAAGCGTTTCTAATTTCAAAGGTCTCTCCTCCGTTCCGCGATAAGCCGCAAGCATCCATGATTACATAATTTTAACCCATCCTCTATCCTACGTCAAACCTTTCGTCCGACTCCGCTTTCGGACCGCTTTATTTTTCCTTTATAATTTTTATTTTTTCTTTCGAACGTGTACACACCCTGCACACATTTTTCCTTTATCATAACATCAGATAGTTAATTAACCACTCACTATCTCCCCCCTCATTAAAGAAGAGAAAAAGCTGTCGCTTTTGGATTTGGAAATCCAGGGCAACAGCTTTTTTTCTGTAAGTGCTTTGTGCTTTCGGATATGGGAACCCGAAACCACTTTTCTGTATGAAATTACCGTTCCGGACCGGAGGACAGGAAGATTTCTCTGATCGGCCCCGCCATATAGAGAGATCCGCATGCACAGCAGGGTTCCCCGTTCGCAAGCTCCTGTGCCAGTCTGATTGCTTCTTTCGGGTCATGGGCAATATACGCCGGCACACCTCTTTCGCGGATCCGTCCTGCAAGCGCGTCCACGGGCAGAGCTCTCAGATTTTCAGGTGTAAGGCAGACAAAATGAGACGCGTGCGGAATCAGCAGATCGATCATGGGATCGACAGCCTTGTCCGCAAGGATACCGAAAATAAAGACGATTTTTTTCTCCGGAAGGAAATCGGAGAGTCCCTCCTCGAGCGCCTGCATGCACTGCAGATTGTGCGCTCCGTCAAGCAGAAAGACCGGATCATCCTGAAGGAGTTCCATTCTCGCCGGCCATACAGCGCTCGCAAAGCCCTCCCGAACGGCATCCTCGTCTATTTTCCACCCTCTCTCTCTCAGGCAGTCCACAGCAAGACCGACCATGACGGCATTTTTGACCTGATGCCTGCCCGGAAGATTAATGTGCATTTCCCTGCCGCGGAAAAGAAAATCGGATCCGTTGAGATCCGCCCGAAGGATCTCGGCTTCCCGGGGATCCATGAGACGGGCTTTCGCGTGCATCTTTTCGCAGGTATCCAAAAAGACCTGCATGACTTCCCCGTCTCCCGGATAGAGTATGACGTCGCATCCTTCCTTGATAATGCCGGCCTTGACGGAGGCGATCTCTCTGAGCGTTTTTCCCAGATAATTGGTATGCTCAAGAGCGAGGTTCATGATCATACAGACGTCCGGGGCCGGGATCACATTGGTCGCATCCCCGCCCCCTCCGAGTCCGACCTCAACGACCGCTATGTCACATCCCATTTCCCTGAAATAAAGAAATGCAAGTGCCGTCGTCTCCTCAAAATCCGTCGGAAGATCCTCCATGCCCTGTGCAGCTTCCCTTACGATCTTCCGCATGGCAGCAAGTTCCCCGTCGGTGATCTCCCGGCCGGCTGCGCGTATTTCTTCATTTT
>CADABA010000333.1 GCA_902785985.1 uncultured Lachnospiraceae bacterium | reverse complement strand
GAAATGATCTCCTCCCGCACGGCCGGTGTCGCGGAAGCCGTGAACGCACCGATCGGCGGACGACGTTTCAGGCGGTCTGCGAAATCCCCGATCTTTCGATAGGCGGGGCGAAAGTCCCGGCCCCAGTTCGAGACACAGTGGGCTTCGTCGACTGCGAGGAGAGAGATGTCTGCATTTTCCGAAAAGGAAAGGAACTCGCGCGCCATAAGCCTCTCGGGAGAGACATAGAGGAGGCGCACGGTGCCCGGACTGCCGGTTCGCTGTGCATCAAGGATTTTCTGACAGAGCGCGCGGCGTGCGGATGAGTTCATGGCGGCATGCAGGAAAGCAGCGGGAATTCCCCGTTTTCTGAGAGTGCCGACCTGGTCCTCCATCAGGGAGATCAGGGGAGAGACGACGATCGTGAGACCCGGGAGGAGCAGGGCCGGGATCTGGTAGCAGAGGGATTTGCCCGCGCCGGTCGGCATGACGCCGAGTACGTCATTTCCTGCAAGGAGCGCACGGATCAGACGCTCCTGACCGGGCCGGAAAGAACTGTAGCCGTAATACGTCCGAAGTGTCTTATGCAGTTCATCCATGTAATGACCTTCCTTCTTGCGAATGCCTGTCAAGTGGCATAAAATAATACTATGTTCAGAATTTTTAAAACACACAAAGAGAAAGTGAATACATCAAAGGAGAAGACGGAAGAACGGCGAAGTCTGAAAAGATGGGCTATCGTGACGCTGGCGGTCCTTCTGGTCGCCGGCGGGGGAATCGGCGCTTACCTCTATTATGCCATGATCGCCCGGGGAGATAAGGAGCCTGAGGCGAAGTATGTTGAGACCAATACAAATCCCGTATGCTACGGTTCCGAGAAAGCCTTTGCTCTGGCACTTCGGAGTGATTTTCCGGAGCTTGCGAAAAAGCTGAAGGGAACGGTCGTCATTCCGGGACTTAACGCGACGAGGACCACATTGCATGGATTCCACGGCATAACGACCTGCACCAGCATGACGCCGCAGGGGATGGCAGTCACGGAGGACTATATTTTCATCAGCGCGTACTGTCACACGAAACAGCATAATTCCGTGATCCTGATGCTGAGCCGCCATACCGGAAGCTTCCTGAAGGAAATCGTCCTGCCTGACACCTCCCATGTCGGAGGGCTGGCTTATGATCCGGTAAATAACAACCTGTGGGTCTCCGGCGGAGGCAAGGGGAAGGCCAGAGCGGTCGCCTATGATATGGAGACGATCGAGGCGTACGATTTCGATGAGACAGAAAGACCGATCAGAAAGTCCCAGGATTATCTCCTTGAGTCGATCGAGCGGAATTCCTACATGAGTTATGCGCCGAATGCGCTCCTCATCGGACTGTTTCAGGAAAACGGTAATGCCACGCTCCAGCGTTTTGCGATGGATACGGCCGGCCGCCTGAATTCCACGGTGAAGCTGTCGGGGGACAGGCTCTATGAGGCAGTGAGCGCGGATGTCCTTGCGGAGACATCCCATAGGATCCAGTCTGTGATGGCGACAGAGAAAAATATGCTCTTCTCAAAATCCTGGGGGATTTTTGACTCGGATCTCCAGATGTATGCAGTCTGGGAAGAACTCTCGGATTTTAAGGAGAGTGCCATGCTGAAGAAGTATAGTTTTCCGCAGAAAATGGAACAGATCTACGTCTATGACGGAAAGCTGTACTGCCTCTTTGAATCGGCGGCCTACGCTTACCGCGCGCAGCCGGCGCTCAAGGTGGACAGGGTCATGATCTTCGATGAGAAGGATCTGCTGTGAAACAAAGTAAAGTATAGCCCGCGGCGGATGGATTTGTACAGGGAGGTTTTTATGAATTTGACGGATCGCTATATCTGGGACGAGACGGCCGGGCGGAAGCTTGCGGACTTCTCCACCAACGGGAAGAAGGATAACGCCGACCGGGAGACAATTTATAAAAAAGAGCAGAAGAACCGCATTAAGATCCGGGATCTCCAGAAACGCCTTTATGCGGATCAGCGGGAAGGCCTGATCGTCATTATCGTCGGGATGGAGGCCTCCGGGAAGGATCGTATCATACGGAAGCTTGTCGGTGCCCTTGACCCCCAGGGCATCAGTGTAGAAAGGTACATTCGTCCCGAAAAAAAGGACATAAAACATGATATGCTCCGGAGGGTGCACATGAATGTACCTGAGAGAGGCGAGATTGCGATCCTGAGCGGCACCTACTATGAAGACATGCTCTGGTATGCGGTAAAGGGTGAAGCACTGCCGATCCGCGTTGCGCCCCGGATCGATAAGAAGATCGCATATGAAAGTCATTTTAAATATGCCCGGGATTTTGAGGAGTATCTCTACGGAAGCAGCTACCGTGTTGTGAAAATATATCTGAATCTGTCGCTTAAAAAGCAGAAAAAGCGCCTGCTCAAGCGGTTCGGTGATCCTGAGCAGAACTGGAGTCTGGGGCCTGAAGTGCTTGACGATAGAATGAAGTGGTTCGAGTACCAGAAGACGATCGAGAAAATCATCAAGGCAACTGCGACGGAGCACAGTCCGTGGTACGTGATACCGGCTGACCGGAAATGGTATGCGAATTATCTCGTATCGGAAGTGATCCTGAAGGTGATGGAGGAGATGGATCCGCATTTTCCGCCGGTGGCAGCGGAGGAAGGGTTCTCAGCCTACAGGGAGGCGCT
>CADABA010000332.1 GCA_902785985.1 uncultured Lachnospiraceae bacterium | reverse complement strand
AGAGATATTTTTCCGGGGAGGGTTTTGAGAGTGATGAGCAGTAATGATAAACAAAAATCGACGATAAAAGGCTCTGAAAAATTTTCCCTTCCTCATTGGCCCCGGACCTACATCGCCATCGATCTCAAGTCATTCTACGCCTCAGCAGAATGCGCAGACCGCGGCTTCGATCCCCTGACAACGAACCTGGTCGTCGCCGATCCGAGCCGGACCGAAAAAACAATCTGCCTGGCTGTGTCCCCCTCCCTGAAAGCGCATGGGATTTCCGGACGTGCCAGGCTGTTCGAGGTCGTGCAGCGAGTCAAGGAGGTCAATGCCGGGCGCCTGCAGAAGGCAATCCGTCTCGGCCTGGTGAAGAAATCCCCTGACGACCGGAAATATCATTTCAGCGGGTCCTCTTTCAGCGCTCCCGCTCTCGCAGCGGATCCTTCCCTGGAACTCACATACTATGTTGCCCCTCCCAGGATGAAGCTTTATGAGGAGATCAGCACCAGGATCGTTTCCATTTACATGAAATACATCAGCCCCGACGATCTCATCGTGTACAGTATCGACGAATGCTTTCTGGACGTAACTGCCTATCTGAACACGTATCACATGACTGCCCATGAGCTGGCGATCACCATGATCCGGGAAGTCCTGTCTGAAACAGGAATCACGGCTGCGGCAGGCATCGGCACGAACCTTTATCTCGCAAAGATCGCGATGGATATCGTGGCGAAGCACGTCCCGGCTGACAAAGACGGCGTGCGTATCGCGGAGCTGGATGAAAATACATATCGGGAGCTCCTATGGTGTCACAGACCGCTCACGGATTTCTGGCGCATCGGGCCGGGGATCGCACGGAGACTCGAAGCACTCGGGTGCTTCACCATGGGGGATGTGGCGCGGCTCAGCGAGAGAGACGAAGAACAGCTGTACAAAGCCCTCGGCATCAATGCCGAGCTCGTCATTGATCATGCCTGGGGATGGGAGCCGACGGATATTGCAACGATCAAGAGTTACAAACCTTCCAATACCTCTCTCGGTTCCGGTCAGGTCCTGATGGAACCGTACACTGCTGAGAAGGCAAAGCTGATCGTGCGGGAGATGACAGAGGTACTGGTCCTGGACCTAGTAAAAAAAGGACTGGTCACGAAGAAGATCGAGCTTACCGTCAACTATGACAGGACATCCGTCACGCTCTCCCATCGAGGAAGAACGGCAAAAGAGAATCGGTACAAATACACCGCTACCGGCAAGCCTTATCACGGCACCGTCGGTCTTGATTACTATGGCCGGCCAGGTCCTAAGCACGCGCACGGGACTGGCAGTCTCGATCGATGGACGAGCAGTACCCGAAGAATCGTGGACTGCATGATGGAACTATATGATCGGATCGTTGATTCCGACCTTACAGTTCGGCGCATCAATGTGACTGCCGTCAACCTGCTCAAAGAAAATGAAATTCCCGAAGACGGTCCGGAACAGCTAAATCTGTTCGTGGATTACGATGCTCTGGAGAAGCAGCGGGAAGCAGAGCGCAAAATGGATGATAAGGAGCGCCGGATGCAGGAGGCCACGCTTGCCATTCAGCGCAAGTTCGGGAAGAATGCCATGCTGAAGGGAATGAATTTACTGGAAGGGGCCACCACAAGACAGCGGAATCGTCAGATCGGCGGGCATGCGGCTGATCAGCCGGGGGAGTCTTCTTCCCGACCCGGAACTTCTCCGGATACCCGTATGGATGAACAGGATGCCCGCACGGATGTAAAAAGCGGTTCGAAAGACAGAAAAATACAGTAAAACCGGAGCCTGCAGCTCCGGATCCACCAGTTTTCATATAAGAGGTTATCATCCATGAGCAAAGGACTAAAAGACGGCGAACGAAACGGCCGCGATGTCTATCCGGATATCATTGATCATCCGCACTGGCAGTCTCCTGTCCGCCTTCACATGTCTCTCTATGACCGTGCGGCGCAGTTCAGTGCTTTCGATGCGCTTGCCGGATACAGTGACATGATCAGGGAGGAGCAGAGGGTCACCGATGCGCAGGTCCATCCTGAAGGATATGAGCTGGAAGTGCTGAATCAAAAGCTCACTCTGATTGCCGACGCGCTCCGCGTCGGCAGGCATCCTGAGCTCAGCTTCTCTGTCTTCGTCCCCGATGAGAACAAAGAAGGCGGCCGATATGAAACCATCATCGGGTCCGTGAAAAAGATAGACCCGGCCGCCCGAAAAGTGATTCTGACAAGTACCGGAGCGGAAGACCGAGGAAGCATGAACCGGATCATCGCGATGGACCGGATCATCGCGATACATGGGGAGCAGGTCGATTTTCCGGATGATATGGAATAGGAACCGATTGTTCCCCACTTTGATCCGACTGTTCTCCTTGACAATCCTCTGTCTCAATGTTAAAAATATTGATATATTTGTATATTAATGCATTAACTCATTAAAGCGAAGACAGCTGCCGCCCCTTCGCAATCCGGAGGTACACTTCATGACAATACTCCCGACCTTAGATACAGTCCGAGAAATCGCCTCAGCCGAAAAATACACCGTACTGCCGGTAAGCTGTGAAATTCTCTCTGATTTTACGACCCCGAACGAAACGCTCAGGATCCTGAAAAATATCTCCACGCACTGTTATCTGCTGGAATCCGCTCAGGCCAATGAGACCTGGGGCCGCTACTCTTTCCTCGGTTTCGACCCGAAGCTCGAGATCACCTGC
>CADABA010000331.1 GCA_902785985.1 uncultured Lachnospiraceae bacterium | reverse complement strand
ACATTATACCAAAAAGGGAGGTCAATGCTCTTTTTATTTGAATCTCCCGTAAAATCAAGGTTTTTGAACTATAAAACAGGTAGTATATTTGACACTACCAAATAAATTTGAGGGGTGCAGAGATGAGAAATGTATTGGAGAGCAGCGAGCGGATCCTCGTGTGCCTGTCTTCTTCCCCTTCGAACCAAAAAGTTATTGAGGCCGCTGCCAGGATGGCAGAGGCCTTTCATGCTGTATTCTCAGCTATTTATGTGAGGCCTGCAAATTACGACGCGCTTCCGGAAGACGATAAGCTCCGTCTTCGGGAGAACATATCATTTGCAGAACAGAACGGTGCTGCCATTGTCACGATCATCGGAGATGACGTTCCTGTTCAGATTGCGGAGTACGCCCATATCTCCGGCACGACAAAGATCGTATTGGGACAAAGCGGTGCAAGAAGACGGCATTTCCAGATCAAGCCTCCCCTGACGGAGCAGATCATATTGAATGCACCGGACGTAGACGTATATATCATTCCCGATTCTTCGGCAGATTTAAAGCAGCAAAGCAAAAGATCGGATCTGAAAGATCAGATCCGGCCGACGTGGAGAGATTCTCTCGTTACACTTCTTATTCTCGCAGCCGCTACAGGCGTCGGCCTGCTCCTCAGGTTCTATGGCTTTTCAGAGGCAAATATCATCACGGTAATGATTTTGGGAGTACTGATCATTGCTGTTTATACTGCGAGCCCGGTCTATGGCATTGTAAGCTCTCTGGCAGGCGTCCTGCTGTTCAACTGGTTTTTTATTGAACCGAGATTCAGTTTCCACACGTCAGAAACAGAATACGTGGTCACTTTTGTCATCATGCTGATCTCATCCCTGATCACGGGATCGCTGGCAAATAAGCTGAAGAGCGGTGCCCGGCAGTCTTCACGCGAGGCATTCCGCACGAAGGTCCTCTTTGACACGAATCAGCTGCTGCAGAAGGCGGAATGCGAGGATGACGTTATCCGGATCACGGCACAGCAGGTAAAAACGCTTTTGAACCGGGATGTGGCGGTCTTTCCTCTGCACCCGGGCGGAGAGCCCGGCAGCGTAATCAGGCCGGACAGCTCTCCGGATCCTTTACGAGAAAACGAACAGGATAAAAATGAGGCGGAGATCGCAGAATGGGCTTTCGTCCATCAGACAGCAGCGGGCGCTCACACGGAAATGTATAAAGAGGCGAAATCGCTGTATCATCCCATCTGCCTGAACGGATACTGTTATGGTGTGATCGCGGTTTACCTGAACGGCGAGAGCCTGGAATCGTTTGAATACAGCGTTTTTTCCTCTATCATAGGCGAGTGTGCCATGGCGCTGGAAGGGCTCAGGAACGCGGAAGAGAAAAGGCAGACAGCCATAGCCATGCGGAACGAAAAGCTCCGGTCGAATCTGCTTCGTTCCATTTCTCACGATCTGCGGACCCCTCTTACATCTATATCGGGAAATGCAAGCAATCTGCTGACACATTATAAGCAGCTGGATGATGAAACGCTCATACAGATTTTTTCCGACATTTATGACGATTCGGAGTGGCTGATCGCCCTTGTCGAGAACCTGCTTTCAATTTCGCGTATTGAGAACGGGCAGATGGACCTTCATTTATCGCTGGAGGTCGTGAGTGATGTGATCGATGAAGCCCTGCGGCATGTTGACAGAAATGCCGTCAGGCATTCTATCATCGTCGAGCCGGGAGAGGATATTCTGGTCGCGAAAATGGATGCGCGCCTGATCACACAGGTGTTGATCAATCTGGTCAATAACGCCGTAAAAAACACGCAGGACGGCTCCGAGATAATCATTCGAAGCGAGCAGGCCGGCAGCTTTATCTATGTATATGTGGAAGATAACGGTCCGGGTATTCCGGATGACATGAAACCGCATCTCTTTGAGATGTTCTATACAGGCCAGAATGATGTTTCTTACGGAAGAAGAGGAACGGGTCTTGGCCTTGCCCTGTGCAAATCCATCGTAGAGGCTCACGGGGGTTCCATAACGCTGACAGACAGGGAACCCACAGGATGCTGTTTTGCTTTCTCACTGCCGACAGAAGAGGTGAAATTCTATGAATAAGCCGGTAATTCTTGTTGTGGAGGACGACGTGCCCGTCCGCAACCTTATGCGTACAACGCTGAAGACACATGATTATAAGTATCTGACTGCGCCGACAGGAAAGGAAGCAGTCATGCTGGCATCGTCACACAATCCTGACGTCGTTTTTCTGGACCTCGGTCTGCCTGACATGGATGGCGTGGAGGTGATCCGGCAGATCAGGAGCTGGTCGAACATGCCGATCATTGTGATCAGCGCCCGGAGTGAGGATGAGGATAAAATAACGGCGCTGGACGCGGGCGCAGATGATTATCTGGTAAAACCGTTCTCCGTAGACGAGCTGCTTGCCCGTCTGCGCGTTACGATCCGGCGTCTTTCCATCATGAACACCAGAAGCAGCACGGACAGTTCCGTATATACGAATGGAATCCTGAAAATCGATTATGCTGCAGGATGCGCGTCCCTGAACGGAGAGGAGATAAAGCTGACGCCGATCGAGTTCAAGCTGCTCTGCCTTCTCGCCCAGAATACCGGGAAAGTCCTGACGCATACCTTTATCACGCAGCATATCTGGGGCCGGAGCTGGGACAATGATATAGCCTCTCTCCGGGTCTTTATGGTGACGCTGCGCAAAAAGCT
>CADABA010000330.1 GCA_902785985.1 uncultured Lachnospiraceae bacterium | reverse complement strand
ATAAAGCGTTTGTCCATCTGGGGCTTATTTGATGGACGGTCAGTGCCATGTGAGCTGTCAACTTACACATGACTGCAGCCACGGGCATCCTTTGGTGATTGGTGAAAAGACACAGCAAAACAGCAGGCTCAAAGGAATTTTTAATCTCTGACACAGAATTTCCGTGATTTCAATCATGAGATGAATGCGCAAAGTGAGACCTGGCTCTGACATGAGTTACAAAGTAAGCGTCAGAGATTAAAGCCCCGGCAGATCGAAGCTGCCCAAATTGGAAGGTGCTTCGCACGTAAGCGCGGCGCGGTAAGTACGTCGAGGCGTTCTTGATAAGTCTGTAAATGAATAATTTCTGGGAGGACCTTTATGGAAAAAGAGTTTAAAGAAGGTGCGGAAAAAGTCATACGCGCCTGTGGAGAAATCATACGAAATGCAGACCGGAGCGAGCTCGGCATAGAATCAAAGGAAGGCCATGCCAATTTCGTGACCAGATATGATGCGCTGGTGCAGAAAGAGCTGCAGCAGGGGCTGCAGAAGCTGAGACCCGGAGCGGCCTTTCTTGGCGAGGAAGGGGACAGCTCGGACTATCCGGACGCGGAGGAAGTCTTCATCGTTGATCCGATCGACGGCACGACGAATTTTATGGTGGGGCTTGACTGCAGCTGTATCTCCGTCGCACTCGCACGGAAGCGGGAAGTCGTTTATGCTGCGATCTACAACCCCTTTACGGATGCGTATTATGAGGCGGAAAAAGGCGCGGGCGCATACAGGAATCATGAGCCGATCCGTGTGTCGGGAGAACCGCTGGAACGCGGCGTCGCTTTTATCGGGACAGCGCCTTATTATGAGGAACTTACGGATATTTCATTTGCAAAAGCCCGCGAATATCTGAAAAGATGTATCGATATCCGCCGGAGCGGGTCAGCAGCGCTGGATCTGTGCAGCGTGGCAGAGGGCAGGGCGGTCATCTTCTTTGAGGCGAAATTGCAGCCATGGGATTACGCGGCAGGCTCCCTGATTGTGGAGGAAGCCGGCGGAGGTGTGATGGACTGGAATGGCAGGCCGCTTGAGATTGGCGCTGTAAGTTCAGTCGTGGCGTACGGGCGCGGTGTCACGGGAATCTGGGAGCAGACGGAGTCCGGGCAGATGGTCTATTTTGCCAAAGTCTGTGCATATACAGCAATGCACAGCAGGAGGAAAAATTCAAGAAAGCCTCGGCGTTCTTGCCGCGACGTGAGCGGCGCGTAAGCGCCTTCCACTGCGCATGTTTGCGATCCGCCGTGCCTAAGCATGCGTAACAATGCTCCAGTGGAGCATTGTGTAGCTGAGGCTTTTATTCCTCATCGCGAGATTGTACTCACGATGAGAGTAAGGTTCACTTTGCGCGCGTATCTCATGTTTAAAGACACGAGGAAAAGCGCGATGAAGAATAAACGCAGGGCAGATAAGCACAGTGATTATACTGAACATGAAAAAAACCCCCATGCGTAAAAGGTGCATGAGGGTTTTTAATATGTGATGCAGTTTTCTCAGTACTCCGTAAAGAACAGCAGTCCGAATGTTCCCGGTCCGCAGTTCGCCGCGATTGCCGGAGATGCCTTCTGGATATAGATTTCCTCAAAGTTGATCTTTGCCTTGACCATCTCCCTGACATGTTCCAGTTCTTTCGACGACATTCCTACATATGTGATAAAGAGGATACGCCGGTTGATCACTCCTGTTACGCGGAAGGCCGATGTCATATACTTCTTCCAGGCCTGTTCTTTGGTACCGAAACAAAACTTGGAGATAGACATTTTTCCTTTTTTCAGAACGAGCACCGGATGGGCCATAAAGGCGTCAGCAAGCTGTCGGCCTCTTTCCGGAACATGTCCCTGTCTAGCCAGGAAATCAAGCGTGTCCACAATAAAACTGGTATGGGTATGTCTCTTCAGCTTCTCCATTCTCGCCACGATGCTTTCGACGTCCAGTCCTTCGTCCGCCATGCGGGCCGCTCCGACGGCCATCATTCCCAGAGCGCTCGAAAGATGTTCCGAATCGATCACGGTCACATTCCCGAAATCTTTAGCGGCTTCCTTTGCCGCCGGGAAGCCGCTGTTGACGAGCTGGCTTGTGATGGATACATGGATGATGTTATTTGCCTCGTCAAGCTGCTTTGAGAAGAAATTGGTATACTCCTCCACGGAAGGAGAAAGGGTCTCCGCGACTTCGTTCGGATCTGCCATAAAAGAGAGAAGGCCATCCGTATCAATTTCCAGACCGTCCTTAAAAAGCCCATAGCGAGTTCTCACCATATGCGGGATCTGCGCGATATTGAACCTTTCAAGGAACGCCTCCGGAATATCTGCGATACTGTCCGTCGTAATTTTGATCTTCTCTTTTTTCTTGTGTGAGGTCACCCAGGCAGTGCTTTCTTCTTCAAGAGGCATTGATGTTCCGGTCACCGTCACAATCTCTTTCGGAAGAGCGTGATATACCGTATTTTCCAGTTCTTCACCGGTCACGGGTTTCATCAGATATCCGTCGAACCCTTCCCTGAAATACATCTCTTTCGTGTCGCTTCCGGCATTTGCCGTCAGAGCGATGATCTTTGACTCACGGCACAGCCCCCCTGCCTGTTCTCGTATGGCATGCATGCACTCGATTCCGTCCATACCCGGCATCTTGTGATCCATCAGGATGACATGATAGTAATCTTCCAGAGTCTTCTCCAGGGCTTCCGGTCCGGAGGAGACCAGAACGAGATTTACCTTTGTCTCCCGGAGAAGCTTGGATACGACCATAAGATTGGCTGCTGTATCATCTACGACGAGCACTTTCGCTTCCGGGGCTTCGAAAGACTTCACATAAATATGTTCCTCGTGGGATTTTTTCCTGTCCAGAACGTCAAGCTCTCCCACCGGCTCGTCCAGGACGATCTTCTGGGGAATTTCAATTATGAAGGTAGAGCCTTTTGTATAAACACTGTTTACCGTGATCTTTCCACCCATGAGATCAACGAACTGCTTGACGATGGAAAGACCTAACCCCGTTCCCTCGATGTATTTGTTCTTTTGCGTATCCACACGTTTAAATGCCGTGAACAGATACGGGATACTCTCTGACTTTATTCCCATGCCTGTATCACTTATGGCATAGGAGACCAGAACTCCGCCTTCACTGTCTCTCTCGCACTGGATCTGAAGGCTTACGGATCCTTCACTCGTGTATTTGATGGCGTTGTTCAGGACGTTGATCAGGATCTGTTTGATCCGCATTTCATCGCCCAGCAGTTCCACCGGAAGGTCAGGCGATACATCCACTTTGAAAGCAAGGTTTTTCTCCTTTGCCTTTATCCAGAGCATGCCTACGATATCGGAGAGCATATCCCCCGGCCGGTAGGGCGACAGGGTCAGCTCCATTTTCCCGGTCTCGAATTTCGACATGTCCAGAATATCATTGATAAGATGAAGAAGCATCTTACTTGCTGCCGAAATATTTTCGGCGTCCTCATTGATTTCCGGAGACGCGTTTTGCCGGAGGATCATTTCGTTGAGACCGATGATCGTATTGATCGGGGTTCGGATCTCATGACTCATGTTGGAAAAAAACGTGTTCTGTGCCAGATTCAGTTTGCGGATCTCGTCCTTCTGAGCCTCCTGTTCAAGAAAGCTCTCCTTGACGGTGTACTTATAATAATAGACGACTACGCCGAGAAGAATCTGAACGGAGATGAAATAGGTGAAATCCCCGAGATTGCTCTTGTCATAAGCTGCATCCAATCCGTCCATAAGATATAAACGGACAATGATCCAATCCGAAATCAGGGTTATAAGCATATAAATTCTTACGTCCAGGTACAGAATGAACGGGATGCACATGGATACGACCATGAACAGGTACGGCATCAT
>CADABA010000329.1 GCA_902785985.1 uncultured Lachnospiraceae bacterium | reverse complement strand
CTGACTTTCGGACAGCCAGAAAACAGCCAGAAGGATCATCATGACAGCAACCATTGCTGTCATCATGAGCATGACTGCTTTTCTGTTAGTAAGAGTTTCGTTTTTTCCGGCACTTTTCATCAACGTTCACCACGTTTTGTCAGCTTAAAGCCATATCCCCATACTGTCTGCACATAAATATCCGCTCCTGCTGCGGTCATTTTCCGCCGCAGCCTGCGATTCGTTTCATCCGCAACACGCGACTCGATATCATGATTGATATCCCAGATCGTCTCAAGCACGACCTCCTTGCTGACCGCTTCTTCAAAGTGTTCCATCATATAGATGAGGAATTTCAGTTCTGTTGGTGTGAGGGAAAGCGGCCTGTCATTTACCGCCAGTTCATGTTTCACATAGGAATAGCGTACATTGCCGCAAATGAGATCTGTTTTCTTATCTGTGGATCTGTCCTCATTTTCAAAGCGTATGCGGCGCATAAGAGCGTTAATTTTAGCGGACAGCATGATCGGCTTGAATGGCTTTGTCAGGTAATCATCACTACCCAGAGCCAGGCCGTTGTAGTAGTCGGCATCTGTGTCCTTCGCTGTAAGCAGGATCACAGGCACCTTTGAAATACCTCTGATCTTTTGCAGAATCCCGATTCCGTCCGTTCCCGGCATCATAATATCAAGGATAACAAGATCGCATTCTTTTTCCTGAAACGCCTTAAAGAGAAGGTCGCCGTTTTCAAAGGTCGTGACCTCATGCCCCTCACTTATAAGAAAAGATGAAACTACATCCCTTATTTCCTGTTCGTCATCTGCATAATATATGAAAGCCATCAATCCACCTTCTTTACTGCCACATTTCTTGTGAGCATATCCGTTTCAAATCTGCTGCTGATCGCATCCACAGGGCAGACCGCTTTGCATTTCCCGCAGCGGATGCATTCCGGGCTGTTGATATGCTCCGTTACCTTCACCGCCATCGGACATACATTCTCACAACTTTTGCAGTCTACACATTTTGATTTGTCCAGATCCATCCGAAACAGACTGAACCGGTTGAACAACGAATAGAAGGCACCGAGCGGGCACAGGTATCTGCAGAAGAACCTTGGGACAAACACAGATCCAAGGATCACCAGAATCAGGATACCCAGCTTCCAGTTCCACAAAGCTCCGGCCGTTTTGCGCAGACTTTCGTTCATCAGAAGGTGCGGAATTCCTCCCTCCAGCGTTCCTGCCGGGCAGATGTACTTGCAGAAATAGGGAGGCGCTATGCCGAACTGGTTTACTGCAAGCATCGGGAGCAGGATCACCAATACTGCAAGGATCACATATTTCAGGTATCTGAGAGGCTTATCGATCTTTTCGGGCACATGCAGCTTTCTTGCCGGAATCCTGCCAAGCAGATCCTGCACCAGTCCGAAGGGGCACAGAAATCCGCAGATGAGCCTTCCGAATAATACACCAAACAGCATCAAAGTGCCGAGGACATAAAAGGATATATTATGTTTTGCCCCGCCCTCGACTGCCTGCAGGGAGCCGATCGGGCAGGCACCAAGCGCTCCGGGGCAGGAGTAACAGTTCAGCACCGGAAGGCAGACCATCTTGCTCGTTCCCGTGAAGATCTTACATCCCGCAAAGCCCGCTGCATAGCCGTTCACAAGTGCTGCAGATGCCAGCTGGATCAGCAGACGGAACCTTTCATGCAGCCCGGGTCTGTCTTTGGTCTCTACCCTATCCCGATGCATTCCAGACATATTCTCACCGCCTTTGCAAATACCTCAAGATGTTCTCCCCGGAGCACCCCGAGAAGAACAAATATCATACCGATGCTGAATGCCGCAATTCTCAAAAGCCGGGTCAGTTTTCTGTCTCGTCCGGTCATGAGATCGGCTCCTTTCCCATCGCTTCCAGAGCCTTGTTGATATGCTCCGTATAAACCGTCTTGATATCATCTTCCGCCCCGATGATGGCCTCGCAGGCCTGATTGCCGCTGCTGTCTACAAAGATCGTAGTCGGGGTATACTGGATCTCCTTGGTGAAAGTCTCCAGATCTCCGTCTCCGCGCATCAGTGTAACGCCATCGAAGTCTGCCTTTTCCAGAAAACTGCTGACAAATTTCATATCATCTTCACTCAGGTCCTCAAGCCCATCCAAACAGTAGGTGATCAGTTTTACATTATCCGGAAGCGATTTCCCGAATGCCGCCAGCTGCGGCAGTTCCTCTGTACACGGCTCACATGTTGTCGACCACACGTTGATGATCGTCAGATCCGCTTTCGCCAGATCATCCTGTGTGAACTTTTTCCCATCAAGTGTACTGGCTGTGAAATTTGCGAGAGCACTGAAGTCCGTCCTGGCTGCGGATTCGTCCTCATCCGGATCCGCCTCGCCCGTGCCGCATCCTGCAAACGCGAACATCGCCATGACAGCGATCATCAGGATCGCAGCGATTCTTAATTTCTTCATTGTATTTACCGCCTTTCTGTTAACTGGTTTCTTTATAGTCCCATTAAACAGAAAGCAAAAGGCTTCTTCCTGCGTGATCCTGTCACAGATTTGCCACAATCATGCAACAACAGTCTGTTTTTCTATCAGCGCTCTTACATCCGCCAGCGCTAGCCCCTTGTCCTCCAAATCTCCCAGGCTCCACTTCAGAACGATCCTGTCGATCAGATAGTTAGCAGGGATCAGCAGCAGCCACAGCCATGACGGGATGAATATGATAAACCATAGTGGCAGCAGTATGTTATATAGTTTTGTACTGTTCTTCCTTTCCATTTAGCAGAGTTCCTTGCTTAATGATTCAAGCACACATCTTGCAACTTCATATGCCTCCGGCCACTCGCTGGCACGGGGACCTCCGATGCACAATTCTGTTTCTTCAGGCAGAGTTCGTATCCAACTGATGGCAGCTGGTACATCATTCATACCTATAACAGTACACATTGGCTTGCCTAGTACTTCGCCTTCCTGCAATCCTATGTCAGTCCCGGGAGACACATATGCGCCTTCAGGCAGGATAGTGAGGATTGCATCACAGTCACGCATATTCCATTTTGTCCGTTGTTCTGTTCCTTCTGAAGGTGTCTCCGTTAGCTCCGGATAGTCCTTAAGGACATGTTCCCTGGCAAAATCCATCGCCGCCCGGTCAACGCCTGTTTGCCCACCTGTACGTATCTTAACTATTTTCTTCACTCGAATGTTCCCGGTCCTTCGTCATTGAAATCTCTGAAACTCATTGAACTTTGTCACCTCTGAAAGCGCAGACACGGATCATGAATATCCTCATCAGGATCATCATCTTCCGGAAGACCTTTTTCAATAATCAATTCTGCCGAGCCTTCTTCGAGAGAATTATGCTCATCATAATGAATATGATCCCCCGAAGCTCCATCTGCAAGCGCCGTCAGATGCTTTGCCAGCGAGAGTAAACCTTCTCTGTTTGCAGATATTACGATCTCACCGCTTTTGGCAACCGCCTTGATTTCAAATCCATCTATCCATTCTATTTCCATAACGATTTCCCTCACAAAGCAGAACTTTTAGCATATCTTCTTAAATATATCTCGACTGCTTTTATATTAACACAAGCAGTCGTTCTCTGAGGTTGTTATCGTTCCATTTGTCTTTTGCGTTTCTGTCTTTGTAACTGCTGAAGATAATCATTACAATCTTTGCCATATGCTGGAGGTTCATCCCGTACTATATACTTGTTTCCAAGTTGCTCCGATATGGATCTTGTTGCACTCCTGCCGGCATAGTCATTATCCAGGTGCAGAGCAATCGTATTTATTTGCGTTTGATTATGCGTCATATTTTGAAGCGCAATTGGCAGTTTCGTTTGCTTGTTATTCGTGCTTGGCGCATAGACGCCTCCTAGCGACAGCATAGGTTCTGCTCTCCATTCGCCTGTTCTCATCTTCATTATTGTCGCGTATGAGAGCAGATCTATGGCACTCTCGAATACATGAAGTGTGCTGCCGGCACGATCGATTCTGAATGAATATCTCTTATCAGATCCTGCAGCTTCGCCCATCAATCGTTCTCCTGTTGTTGCTCGATAGAATGCATATGCTGCATTACCCGTCTCATCAAATCCTACAAATATGCAGTTGTGATATGGCAGCGATTCGTACAGTAGTCCTTCATCAATGCAAGCCTTGATGACGTCACTATCTATTCCGCGACTTGTAAGATATCTGATAACTTCAAAGTTAGTCTCAGACTTATCTGGCAGAAGCAACTTCCTTTTCACATCACAATCAGGTTTTCTGCTTATTTTTGCGTCAGTATCATGAAGATCCGTGCCTTCTTTGGTAAGAATCTTCATGGCATCCATAAACTGCATGCCTTTGACTTTTATAAGATAGTCCAGGGCAGAATTGCCTCCAAAACCCCTGCTCCACCACATCCATTTACCATTGGATATCTTCAGGCTGTCATGCTCTCTGGTGCAGTAGGTGTTTCCTCTGACATGAACAAGTTCTGTAGGCTCAAAGCTCTGTAAATATGTCAGGAGATCTATGGATCGCGCCTGATCAATTTGCTTCTCTGTATAATAGGGCTAAGCAGAAGCTGCATTGCTTCTGCTCATGTAATTGCCTTTTGGCATGCGTTATCTTCTATTTTGCTTTATCCAGCCTTACGGCTTTTCTTATAATCGCACCTTTGATCTTCTTCAAAGTTCGTTTATCTTTTACTAAGCCCTTTCAGTTTTGCAGCACAGGATTTCATTTTTTATATGGCAGATCAGGTGGATGAATTTGCTATTCTCAGAGAAATAAATATAATAATTTTTCTCACATGATGAGATTTTTGGAAAGCCGGAATCGTATCCTATATGTAAGCGTTAAAACAAACGGATCCCGGGTCCGTATCATATATACAGAGGAGCAGACAGCTTTGCAGA
>CADABA010000328.1 GCA_902785985.1 uncultured Lachnospiraceae bacterium | reverse complement strand
ACATCATCTATACCATTACTTACGCTTTTTACGACTGTACACCGGACCTTTGTCCCAGTATCTTAATAAGTCTACGGCTGAAAACGGCAGATCCGTATATCCGTTCTCTTCCAGCAAATCTTTGACAAGCTTAGCATCCACCTTATCTTCATACCCCCACTTCCCCACATGAATTTCAAAAGCCACTCTATCCAGCAAACGGACAAACTTCTTATTCTCCCGCATCCACCTGGCAATTATTCTCTCTTTCTCTGCTTTTTCTTTATCTTTTGATTTATCCCTGTTCTTGTAGGACCAGCCGGCGTAAGCTTTCTGTGCCGTTTTATAGCCATATCCCTGAGCGTCGTCAACAATTTCTCCGCTCTCCGTATCAATTATTACATAACGCTTTTCCCTTGTTTCAGAATCATATTCTGTTCCAGGTTTCTGCGTCACAATGATAGAAATCGCTTTATACTTTTTTTCCATCGTCCCCTCCTTTTACCGAGCTCAGCAAGATTGGCAATTCCATCTATCTGTTTAAATAACTTGAAATCTCATCCTATCAGAAGTAAAATATCCAATGGATACTCTTGTTTTTATATTTTATGGTATCCTTTGGTTACTGTCAATCAGTTTTTAGTGGAGTTTGTTATGGTGGATATGGTTTTTATTCCAGAACGGCTAAAAGAGATACGAGAAGAACGGAATCTTAGTAAAGCTGCGGCAGCAAGAATGCTTAATCTGTCAAAGATGGGATACCTGCGCTATGAAACCGGGGATCGGACCCCTTCGTATCAGACCATCGTTTTCATGGCACAAAAGCTGGGCACATCACCCGAATATCTGACAGGAAAAGAGAATACTCCCGAGCCTCGGGAATATATCATTTCAAAAACAGATGATCCTGAATTATTTGCGCTTATCCAGGATATGATGGATACGAAAAAAGAAGCCAGGACCAGGTTGTTGGCCTATTATAAGAAGCTAAAAACTGGCGCTATGAAATAAGATCATCCTTTCCAGACTAGCCGCCGGGTACAATAACTACCGAAAATAAAAGATTGCATACAGCCACACGGATTGCATGCAATCTTTCATTACGATATGTACTTAGCGGACAAAATGACACGAGTCTGTCATTCAGCTCGATTATCAGCTTGGTACAGGTCATTTCGACCTGTACTTTTGCGCCATATTATCGCATCATATGATACGCTTTTCATCTCATTCACGTAGTTCAAAAGCTGTTGTACCCAGAATGTACCCATATGTCTTCTCGAACTTCACAAAATCAAACCTTTATTTGTTGACCGGAGAAAGCAATTGTATCATCGTCTTTATCTTCTACTTTGCCTCTTTCCAGATAAACCATCCTCTGCTGACATTTGATTTGCGATAGGTTAGGTATCCTCGTCACCACCTGTGTTTCCTTCAATTTCCGGCAGGCTTGATAGTTCCTGAAGCTTCTTACGCAGAACCTCCTTGTCGGGCAACTGCAACTGATACACTGCAACCATCGTGGGAGAGAGCGTCCTGCTCATGGCGTATTCAACCACTTCATCATTCTTGGATGCGCAAAGAAGCAATCCTACACTCGGGTTTTCCTCCGGATTTTTCGCTTGTCTATCCAATCCTTCCAAATAGAAATCCATCTTGGAGACATATTCCGGCTTAAATTTGCCGATCTTCAGTTCCATTGCAACAAAGCAGCGCAGATTGCGGTGGAAAAACACCAGATCAATACGATAATCCTCACCGCCCACCTGTATCGGATACTCTTCACTCACGCATTCCTTTTATCAGAGCCTTGCGAAAGTCGTCTTCATGAAAGGTGTCCGGAAGGTCAAGAAATTCCACCACATAAGAATCCAGAAATGGATTCTGCCGCGAATGAAGGGGTTCCGATAGAAGTTTGCTTTTGGAAAGCATATATCGTTCATAATACCCGCTATCCAACTGTCGTTCAAGTTGCCGGGAACTATATCGTTCTTTAATTGCAAGGCGAATGTAGAATTCACGTTCCTCATCACTCTTGCTACTTGACATGATCAGCAAATGATTCGTCCAACTCAATTGTGTCAGCAGTGCTGACACTTTTTCATTCCCGGCATAAGTATCATAAAACTGCTTCATGCGATAAAGTCCACGGCGATTGAAACCCTTAATGCCGGGGAACTGTTCCGAAATATATACAGCAAGGGCATTGATGTACCCGTCACCATAGCTGGCCTCTTGCGATTTTTCAGAAAGAAACTTCCCTACCTTCTGGTACATGAGAATCAGCTCTTCGTTTACCTTGCGATAAGCGCTTTCACGTGCATTTTCTATGATCTGTGATATTTCAACGAAAGTACGATCAATCTCGTTCATAGCACTTTCCTTTCGATTTAGTTTGTGTCATCACTGCTGTCACTTTTTCTTTTTAATTGGTTGCACGTACATTAATTTTCACAAACATCACTAATACTACTATTTTCGCTTTTTACGACAGTACACTGGACCTTTGTCCCAGTATCTTATTCAATTCTCGCTCGCGAGAATTGGCGCGGGATTCGGGTCAGCGCAAGCTGACATCTTCCAAACTGAATCCCTGCGCATCCTCGCGGAGCGTTTATCTCAGTGGGGGATTGTAACCCACCACTGAGACGAGCAGGATATTGATCTATCCCCCGCTTTATAAAAGCGGGGGTCTTCCCCACTGAGATAAATCTCCGGCAGAAAACTTTTATCTTTTGATTTATCCCTGTTCTTGTAGGACCAGCCGGCGTAAGCTTTCTGTGCTGTCTTATAGCCATATCCCTGAGCGTCGTCAACAATTTCTCCACTCTCCGTATTAATAATTACATAGCGCTTTTCCCTTGTTTCAGAATCATATTCTGTTCCAGGTTCCTGCGTCACAATGGCAGAAATCGCTTTATACTTTTTATCCATAGTCCCCTCCTCTAACCGACCTCAGCAAAGATCGGCAATTACCATCTATCTGTTCAAATAACTTGTAATCGCATCCGATCAGAAGTAAAATATCCAATGGATACTCTTGATTTATTTTATGGTATCCTTTGGTTACTGTCAATCAGGTTTCAGTGGAGTTTGTTATGATGGATACAAAAAAAGAAGCCCGGACCAAGTTATTGACCTATTATAAGAAGCTAAAAACTGGCGTCATGAAACCATGAAATAAGATCATCCTTTCCAGGCAAGCTGCCGGGTACAATAAGTACCGAAAATAAAAGATTGCATACAACCACACGGATTGCATGCAATCTTTTACCACGATATATACGTTGCGGACGAAGTGACACGAATCTGTCACTCCAGCTCGATCGTCCCCGGCGGCTTGCTCGTCAGATCATACAGCACGCGGTTCACCCCTTTGACCTCATTGATGATCCGCGTCATGCATGTCTGCAGTTCCGGACCGCGCAAGCTCATCCCGGAAGATCTTATCCGCTTCCTGGACGATCCGGACCTTCTCCTCCGTGATCTCACCGACGATACGCACGCCAAGTCCCGGACCCGGGAACGGCTGTCGGTATACAAGATATCCCGGTATACCGAGCTCAAGGCCCAGCTGCCTCACCTCATCCTTGAACAGCATGCGGAGCGGCTCTATGATCTCCCTGAAATCGACATGATCCGGGAGACCTCCTACATTGTGATGCGATTTGATGACCGCTCCCTGTCCGAGCCCGCTCTCCACCACATCCGGATAGATCGTGCCCTGAACAAGATAATCGACAGCGCCGATTTTTTTCGCTTCCGCCTCAAATACGTTGATAAATTCAGCACCGATGATCTTTCGTTTCTGCTCAGGATCCGTCACGCCGGACAGTTTTTCATAGAAGTGCTTCTGTGCGTTCACCCGCACAAAATTCAGGTCGTAAGACCCGTTCGGCCCGAAGACAGCCTCGACCTCATCGCCCTCATTTTTACGGAGAAGACCGTGGTCAACGAAGACGCAGGTCAGCTGCTTTCCGACCGCTCTGGACAGAAGCACCGCCGCTACGGAAGAGTCCACTCCGCCGGAAAGGGCGCAGAGTACTCTGCCGTTCCCGACCTTTTCTCTGAGAGACCGGATCTGTTCATCCACAAAGGAGGACATCTTCCAGTCACCGGCGCATCCGCAGACATTCCGCACAAAGCTGTGCAGCATCTTGCTGCCTTCCGGCGTGTGCATGACTTCCGGATGGAACTGGACTGCGTAGAGTCCGCGTTTTTCATTTTCCATCGCGGCGACAGGACAGTTTGCCGTATGTGCGGTCACCTGAAAACCGTCCGGAACTTCTGCAATATAGTCCGTATGACTCATCCACACGCTCGTCTCGGACGCGACACCCGCAAAAATTGCGGAGTCAGCCCGGTCGATCATAAGATCCGTGTGGCCGTACTCACTGACAGGTGCCGTCGCGACCCTGCCGCCCAGAAGGTGCGCCATGAGCTGGGACCCATAGCAGATCCCGAGGACCGGCACGCCCAGGGAGAATAATGCAGGATCTGCTGTCGGCGTTCCCTCTGCATAGACGCTGTTCGGTCCGCCGGTCAGGATGATCCCCTTCGGATTCATCGCAGCAATCTCAGAGACGGGAAGCGTGTTCGGATGGATCTCGCAGTAAACTCTGCATTCTCTCACACGCCTTGCGATCAGCTGCTTGTACTGCCCTCCGAAATCCAGAATAACAATCATTTCTCTTGACATCTGTTCCCTCCGTATGCTGATCAGAATTCTATCAAGAACGCCCCGGCGTTCCTGCCGCGCCGGGCAGGGTGCGAAGCACCTTACTCTCTGCGCGGCTGCGTTTCGCCGGGGTGTGCTGATATTTTCCATGTTTACGATATCGTCATGCCTTCCGCAGATCAGCATACAGGGCTGTCATTGCGAACAGGCAGATGACCAGCACGAAAAATGTGCGGACCAGAGACAGAAAACCGGAGACAACTCCGTTCGAGAAAGCGGTAAAGAGTCCCGAGCCAAATGTGTTATACCCTGTGAAGAGGCATGCCGGGAGCGAGATCATGTAACCCAGAAGGGATATCCTGTAAAACTCCGTATCCGGCTTAAAGTAAATGCCTATGATAAGTCCTCTCAGGAAATAGAGGACTACGATCAGGACCGCTCCGAGAAGGAAGCACCACTTTATGCTGTACTTATATACTCTCTTGCGCATTTCGATATTTCCGCTGCCGTAATGGTAGGAGAATACCGGTTCCACAGCGGTCGTATAGCCCATGAACACCGCTTCGATCAGGAACTGCAGATACGTGATGACAGAGAGCGCGCTGACGCCGACCTCCCCGTAGCAGCGGAAAGCCAGATGATTCATAAAGAGCACGCTGACACCGCCGGCAAGGTTACTGACCATATCCGAAGATCCGTTAAAGCAGATGACACCGATCTCCCTGAGATTCGGCTTTGCCAGTTCAAGCTTGTATGAGCTCTTTTTGGCAATGACATAGAACCAGATCGCATAAATGATCGTGCTGCAGTATCCGATGACTGTCGCGGCAGCTGCGCCCCAGATGCCGAGCTTGAGATGCTCCATAAAGTAGAAATCCAGGACACAGTTCAGGACACCGCCGATCATGATAACGATGGCTGCAACGACGGTCTGGCCTTCCCCGATAATGAGGATGCCCAGCTCCGACTGGAGCAGGATCGTGATCGCGAATGCTGACAGAAGCATGTAGTACGGGCGCAGATACTCAATATTTCCCTGTGTCGCCCCGCAGAGCTTCATGATCGGATCTGCGAAAGTCATGCAGACAAACGTTATGATGGCTCCGATAAAGATCGTAAAGACGATGACTCTCGAGAATGTCTGGCCGGCTTCCTTCCGCTTTCCCTGCCCGACTTTCCGTACGATCACCGCATTGCCGCCGGTCCCGATCATGATACCGATCGCAATGAAGAGAGAGATGACCGGATAATACAGATTGATCGCACTGATTGCCAGATCGCCCACATAGCGTTCAATGAACAGACCGTCCACCATCTGATAGACAGCTATGAACACAAAAGTAAAGATGCTGGGCCCGGTAAATTTAAACAGCGACCAGAATGAAAAATCCTGAGCCAGCTCCTCATCCTGCGCAAATTTCTGTTGCTCTTCCATCTTTCTTTTTACCTCTTCCTGGAGAAGATTCCAACGATGACCTGGAAGAAGTTCTTCTTATCGCTGAGCTTATCCTTGAGCTCTCTGATCGTCACGTCAGACTGTGAATTGTGCGTTGCGACAGCATGCGCTGTCTTAATGTAAATATCCTTGAATCTTTCGATGCTCTCATCGTCATACAGACTTGCGAAATAGTCGATCATCATCTGAAGGCCGTCCGAGCCGTCGAGGATCTCGATGTCGAGGACGGACTGAGACGCCGCCTGATTCTGACGGATGTCGATCGTCTCGATCCCGTAGCTGTCCATATCGCGGATATCCTGCTGATAGAGCAGGTAGACCGTCTCATTGGTAAGGTTCTGGCCGTTTTTCTCCACATACGGATAGCAGCTGTGCTCGATGCCTCTCTGGACCTGATCATGAACATCCGCAAAGAGCTCACGCAGGGTCATATTATCTCTGAGACGGACGCCGACCGGAAGATCTCTGAACAGAAGACCGATCGTGGAGAGATTCTGCACATCTTCCCTGCCGTTGTAGATCCAGATGAAGAACTCATTTCTCGTGATCTTATATGCGCGTTCCATCGCTGTCATCTGGGGCTGAAGAAGACCGATTTCCGTGAAGAGCTCTCCCATCTCATTTTTTCTGGTCTCGTGATCGAACTCAGGATGCCAGGTCCAGTTTATGCCCTCATAACGATCCTCGAAATACTTTCTGCTCTCCTCATAGAACGCGGAGGTAAGCGCGTCCTCCCTGTTCTGGAGCATAAGGTAGTAGTAGTCCGTATCCGGCTGCATGCCTGCTGCGACTTTTCCGACATTTTCCATCAGGATCTTCAGAGATGTACCGTCGAACAGGGAGTGATGCACATCGAAAAAGATGTATCCGGACTTCTCCGTCTCAAAGACGCGGCAGCGATACAGCTTCCCGCCGACAATCTTGAACGGATAGACCAGGGAATCCTTGACAAATCTGAACTCGAACTCAGACAGTTTCTCCACATGGATATCCTGAAGGATCTCCGGAGTATACTTCTGAGAGAGCTCTCCGTCTTCATTCCAGAAATAGGTCGTCAGAAGTGCCGGGTGGAGCCATCGACTCCATATCATAGCTGTCCAGATCCAGCTTCATCATGGAATACAGATTGTACATGGTCGAGTTCGGTGTGTAGAGCTGATAATCGACCATGTAGAGCTGCTCTGCAGTGAGAGCATGCGGGGCCTGCATCGCGCGGGTATTTTTCTCATCCGGGCTCTCCCCGTCATCGTTCGCATGCATCTCCTCATACAGTTCGGCGATCTTTTCGGGCGTGCGGCCCCGGAAAACTTCGCTTGCATTCAGTCCGGGGAGACCGCTCTCGACGATCAGTTCGATGGATGTGAGGGAATCTCCTCCCATCTCATAGAAGTCGTCATGAATTCCGGCACGGTCGATCTTCAGGACTTTCTCAAATGCCCTGCAGAGCTTCTCCTCCGTCTCATTTGTGGGCGCAACGTAATCCGACCGGAAATCGCTGATATCCGGCTTCGGAAGCGCCAAACGGTCCATCTTGCCGTTGGGCTTGAGCGGGATCTCATCCACCTTGATATAGTAAGAAGGAATCATATAGTAGGGCAGACGTCTCATGAGGTCATTCCGAAGTTCTTCCTGATCAAATTTGACATCTTCCTTATAATAAGCGCACAGGAAACTCTTATCGTTTTCTTCAACACAGGAAACTCTTATCGTTTTCTTCAAATCCCCTCGCGGCAGCCCACTTGACTCCCAGGGCCTGCCTGATTGCAGCTTCGATCTCAGCCGGCTCGATCCTGTTCCCGTTGATCTTGATCATATCGCCGCTTCTTCCCAGCAGGACATAGTTTCCGTCGGCATTCTTCCGTGCGAGGTCGCCGGTGTGATAAAAACCGTCCGTGAAGGCTTTCTTCGTCTCCTCCGGAAGATTGATGTACCCGCGGACATACGGATTCTCAAAGCAGAGCTCTCCCGTCTCTCCGTCCGGTACTTCATTTCCGTCCTCATCCAGAAGCCTGATCTCCGTGCTGACTTCCGGTTTTCCGATCGGGCAGGTCTCATAAGCCTTATCGATGATAAAGATTCCGACGGCAAAGCCGCTCTCACTGGCTGCATAGACATTGACCAGCTGAACGTTCTTGTTATAGATATTGTTGGCGGGCTCGCTTCCCACGATCAGCATGCGGAGGAACGGTCCCGACTTGTTTCCAAGCTTTCTGACGTAGGACGGTGTGAGGAACGTGATGGTGATCCGCTTCTCGAGGAAGAACTTCATGAGCATCATCGGGTTCTTGATCACCGCGTAGGGAACGACATAATTCCTGCCGCAGGGAATGCTCAGGCACTTCAGGATAACAATAACGGACGCCACAAAATTCAGAGGCGCAAGCAGAGCGAGTCTGTCCTTTGAGTTGAACGGGGTCTCTCCGTTCAGCTTGATCGATTCGATTGCCCGCTCTAGATTTCCGTACTCATGCAGAACGCCTTTCGGGTTTCCCGTCGTTCCGGAGGTATAGATCGCATACGCCGCATCGTGGGGATCTGCCATCACAAAACCGGCAAGCGGTTTCGTATGCATAACGATATCCCAGTTATCCTTGTTGAGTTCTGCCGTACAGCCGCAGTCCTTGCGGATATAAGCAATTCGTTCAGGCGCATAGGTATCTTCTACGAGTGCCCACGCTGCCCCCGCTTTCCATACGCCGACCATGGCAACAATCGGAAAAACGCCTCTCGGCAGATTTATGAGGACAAAATCCTCTTTGCCGATTCCCTGCTCCTTGAGCCAGGCATAGACCTTCCCTGTCATTTCGTCAAACTGAGTGTATGTAATTCCCTTGGAATGCGCGTCATCAAAGAGAATGGGCACATTCGGATACTCTGCGGTATACTTCTGTAATGTTTCCAGAATCATACTCTAGTACTCCTCCTTTACGGCATAATAGACTAACTTTAATTTTATATCAGCTGATTGTCTTTCTCAAGTCTTGTATGAAAATTTAAACCCGGCACAGAACCCCCGTGACGCAGGCCTGTGTTGAAAACGCAAAATGAGGCAGGAAAGCCAAGACATTCCTGACATCTAACGGATCTGCACCGCATCTTCTTTCGGCAGTTTCCCGAAAAAGCGTACAGCGATGATAAGCGTGATCGGAAATGAGAGCACGACCGACAGCGGCTGCGCCTCCTGAATACCGGCGAGTCCCCTGATACGTGAAAGAATAAGCAGGGTCGGAATGAACAACAGCCCGCTTCGAAGTGCAGAAAGCAGGGTCGCGTTCAGCCTTTTGCCTGTGCTCTGGAAGAGCATCTCCGTGGTCATACAGATCGGAAGAAGCAGATACGCTGCCGCCTGCAGGCGAAGGGCCCGCGTCCCGATCGCAATGACTTCCGGGTCATTCCTGAACAGACCGATCAGCTTTCCCGAGAACAGCAGGATCACGGTACATCCGACCAGAATCAGCGACTCAGACAGCATGGCGGTGAACCGGTACCCTTTTCGGATCCTTGAATATCTGCCGGCCCCGTAATTGAAAGCGGATACCGGCTGAAATCCCTGCCCGATTCCGATGGCAATGGAAAATGCAAAAAATATGATCCTGTTCACGATACTCATCGCGGCGACCGCCGCGTCTCCGTAGACCGCACAGCAGGAATTTAAGAGAACCGTGGTTATGCTGTTCAGGCCCTGGCGGAGAAGACTCGGAAATCCGGTCGTCATGATATTCACATAGACAGGAAGACCTGCCCACACCGCACGCCGAAAGCTCAGTCTTGTCTCTGTTCGCCCGGAAAGGAACATAAAAAGAAGGATCCCCCAGCTTATGATCTGGCTCATGGCTGTGGAAAGGCCCGCGCCGACGATTCCCATGTCCAGTCCGAACATGAGGATTGGATCTCCGATCATATTCAGGACTGCTCCGGACATCAGGCCGACCATGCCGAGAGCGGCTTTCCCTTCATAGCGAAGTATGTTGTTCATCGTAAGACTCGAGCACATAAAGGGAGCTGCCGTGAGAATATAGAAAATGTAAGTCCTGGCGTACGGCGCAATAGTCACCGTACTTCCAAGCATCATAACAAGGTCATCCAGACACAGAAGACCCAGAACAGAAATGACAGATCCGAAAAAAAGCGACCCGAAAAAACCGGACGAAGCGCTGACGGAGGCTGTTTCCCGGTCCTGCCGGCCCAGCGCTCTGGAAAGAATGCTGCCGGATCCCTGGCCGAACATAAAGCCGAACGCCTTATAAATGTTGTTGACCAGCATGGAGATGACGCTGGGAACCGACAGTGTCACAATGAGCTGCGGGATCGGCGTTCGTGTCATCTTATCAAATTGCGAAACTTCTCTGTTGGTATTCTTCACTTTGTATTGCCTTTTTTCTCATCCGATAAGCCGGTTACATTTCCATGAGTTTTACTTTTTCATTTCTATCATCATACGCCTGTTTCCCGGACTTTGCCAGTCTGCCGTGTTCGTTCCGATCATTTGCTGCGTTGCTGATCAGACTCATTAATGACCCGAAACAATTCCATAAAGTGCTCTGAAGAGAGACCGGAGCGGGATGATCCGAATCCACACCGTTAAATAAAACCGTATAAAACAGGTCAGCGACTCCTGTTTCTGTTGTTTCAGGACTAACGGCTATCCAATCTGTATATGTCCGGCGGCAATTC
>CADABA010000327.1 GCA_902785985.1 uncultured Lachnospiraceae bacterium | reverse complement strand
CGGCCATAATGATAATCAGGATCGGTGCGTACAAAAAGTTATCGATCGATTCAAGTACTTGGGTTATCATCCTTTTTCCTCCTCTTTAAACATTGGTCCGTATCTGCCCGGATCCGTTCGGATGCCGATTCCGCGGCCGCTCATGTTTCACGCTCATGCTTCCAATTCGCGGGCGTTATCCGGCTCCATTTCTTTGATTCCTCAGGCATCCGGCATCAGACCGCCTCCTGTTGCCCATACAATATGTGTGGCCTGTTCCATTGTTTCCGTGAGCCTCTCCCCTTTCAGATATTCTTCAAATGCAGTTCCCTCGTTCTCCACTTCGAAAAGCCCCCTGAAGCCCGCGCATGCGGAGAGCTCAACATTGATTCCCTCCAGTATTCGGAGCTTTTCCTGCCAGTCAGCCATCCGCTCATCGAAGACAGTGAAAGAGCCTGACATAAGAGGCTTCATCATCCGGCACACAAAACCCGAAGGCCTTCCGACCGCAAGTCCGTCCGCGTCCGTGCGTCCGTCGAGACCGATATCCTGTACACAGATATCCGCCCCCTTTCCGGTCACCATTCCGAGTGTCAGGCAGGGCGCCTGTACAGGCTCCGCGAAAAAGCAATGAACATTGTCCCCGTAAAGCTGTTTGAATCCGAATGTAATTCCGCCCGGCGCTCCGCCGACCCCGCAGGGAAGGTAGAGGAACAGGGGGTGCTTTGAATCCACGGAAATGTTCATTTTGCGGAGCTGGACAGATACCCTCATTGCGGCGGTCGAATATCCGAAGAACAGATCCTCGGAATTTTCGTCGTCGATAAAGAAGCTGTTCTCATCTTTCAGAGACTCCCTTCGGCCGCTCGCGACTGCCTCGCCGTAATCTCCTTCATACTCGATAACCGTCACGCCTTCGCTCCGGAGCAGCTCCTTCTTCCACTCCTTCGCGTCGGAGGACATATGGACGATCACCTGAAAGCCCAGGCGCGCGGCTGTCCGTCCGATACTGATCCCAAGGTTGCCGGTAGATCCCACCTGGATCGTATAGCGGCTGTAAAACTCCCTGAATGCATCAGAATAGACCTTTGCGTAATTCTCGGTCGGCCAGAGAAGGTCCGCCTGCTGGGCGGTCTTCTCTGCGATGGCCAGGACCTCGTGGATCCCTCCCCTTGCCTTGACGGATCCCGCGACCGGAAGATGTGCATCATCCTTGAGGAGGACCCTTCCGGTGACGCCTGCTCCCTCCGCATTCAGCCGGTCCTTCATATTCGTGATCTCAAAAAGACCGGACTCAATAAGCCCTTTCTTCGCCGCAGTCTCCGGGAAAGCCAGTTCAAACCATGGCAGGAACCGCATGAAACGCATCTGTGCGGCTTTCATGCGCGCAAAGCCGTATCCGTTGATCTTCTCCCGGGGAACAATATGTCTCCTGTCCGGATTCAGCCAGACAGTCTCCTCACCGTTTATGAGGCTCCTTAGAATATCCATTTCCGCCCTCCTGATAACAGGAACACCCTGATGCTCCATACTCCTGCTGCAACGTCTCGTTATCTGTCTTCGTGCCGTCTTTTCGGGTTTCTTTTCCGGCGTTTATCAAATACGCCGGAGGAATAGAAAATCCTCCGGCCGCATTCTGAAAAGTTAAATTATTGCTGTGATAAGTCTGAAAAGCATATTCTGAGATTCATGGACAGACGGACTCCGCCGCCTCAGAGAACACTCAGGCGTCGACGACCAGATACCGGCCGTCCGGGAGCGCAAACACCTCGCTCGCATCTTCGAGTTCCTCATCGGACATGTCGGCTACATCCATCCCGAGCTCCTCCAGATAGTCTCTCACGTCATCCAGAGTATCCGCGATCTCAGCCATGCAGTCTTCGAGAAAAGCTTCCGCTTCCTCTCTCGTATCGGCTACCGGCTCATCGAAAAGCCGGTCCTGGTTTTCCAGAAATGTATCCAGACATTCATTGGTAAATTCTGCCATGCTGCCTCCTTCCTGAAGCGGCCCTGTCTTAGCTCATGCAGGTCTTTTTCCTTAAATTTCAATCTATCTCAGTGAGCAGTGTTGTCCGCATTCCGCTTCCTGCTCATGTCGCGCTGTCGTCTGTTCGCATTCCGCTTGCGCTTCATGCTCATGTCGCCCTGTGTGCACTCAGCCGATTATTTCTGCGGCAGTTTAAAGGAGCTCTTCATTGTCACGATCCGGTTGAAGACCGGAGCACCCTCCTTCGAGTCGTGCACATCCACATTGTAATAGCCGCTCCGGACGAACTGGAATGCGTCATACGGCTTGACATTCAGGAGCGCCGGCTCCAGTTTTGCGTTTTCGATCACAGTAAGGGAATTCGGATTCAGATTGAGCGATCCGTCCTCTTTATTGTAAACTCCCTTCTCCTCGTCAACAAGATTCTCATAGAGACGTACAGTCGCTGTAACAGCCTCCTTCGCCGGGACCCAGTGGATGGTCCCCTTGACCTTTCTCCCGGTAAAGCCTGAGCCCACCTTTGTCTCCGGATCATAGGTACAGTGGACGACGGTAACCTTCCCGTCCTCATCCTTCTCACAGCTCACAGCCTTCACGAAATACGCGTGCATGAGCCGCACCTCATTGCCCGGATAAAGCCTCTTGTATTTGGGGATCGGGGTCTCCATAAAGTCGTCCCGCTCGATATAGAGCTCTCTTCCGAACGGGATCTGACGTTTCAGAAGGTCCGGATTTTCAAGGTTGTTGTCCGCGTCGAGCATCTCCGTCTGTCCTTCCGGATAATTG
>CADABA010000326.1 GCA_902785985.1 uncultured Lachnospiraceae bacterium | reverse complement strand
ATCAGGGAAAACTACAGGGAGGAGCGCGACGATTGGAAAATTGATCTGCGCATCAACGACAGCACTGAGCTGGAGCTTTTCATTATGAAAGGAAACCCGGATCGTGTGTCAGACCCGGAGGCGTACGGCCTTCGGCATCTTGCCTTTCGAGTTGACAGCGTTGCCGAAAAGGTCAGGGAGCTGGAAGCCATGGGGATACCCTGTGAACCGATCCGTAAGGATACCTTCACGGGAGAATCGATGACCTTTTTCCGGGACCCGGACGGGCTGCCGATCGAGATCCATGAATAAGGGAACTTCATATCAGAGGCAAGATTCAAATTGCGCATTTATCTCAGTGGGGAAGATCCCCGCTTCTATAAGCGGGGGATAGATCAATATCCTGCTCGTCTCAGTGGTGGGTTACAATCCCCCACTGAGATCCCACTGAGATAAACGCTCCGCGAGGATGCGCAGGGATTCGGTTTGGAAAATGTCAGCTTGCGCTGACCCGAATCCCGCGCCAATTCTCGCGAGCGAGACTTGAACTAAGATTTACATCACGGAAATTCTGCGTCAGAGATTAAATGATATGTCAAAGTACATCTGTACGATGCATAAGAAAAAAACACCGGCATTCATTAAAGTCCGGGGCAGAAGACCGTACGGGTAAAACAATGGGGTTACTGACTCAAAACAGAAAAACACTGTTGTGGCTCGACAGGGTCATCGGCAGAAAACGATACAAGATATTTCTGCTTACATGCAGAAGCAGAATGAAGCGTATCGGATGCGGGAAGGGCCGTGTTCTTGCTTATCTGCTGAAAAGCCATGCGCCCTGCAGGTTGTGCGGTATCGAAATCAACGAGATCTCCGGCCGGATAGCGCAGGAGTGGACGCAAAAATACGACCGTGCAGACGTGATGATCGGGGATGCGTTCCGATTGGATTACAATGACTATACCGTGCTGTTTCTGGGCCGTCCTTTTTTGCCTAAGACGTTTCAGCAATTCCTTGAGAGTTGGAAGCGTCTCTGACGCATCCCATCACTTTGATTTACTGGGTCGATCAGCAGAGCGGTCATATGCTGAAGGATCGACCGGGCTGGGAGAAGCAGTTCGGAGAAAAACTGAAGACGCTCTGCGGACTGAAAATTGCAAAAGTTCCTCAGTCCTATTCCATATGGGTCTATGATCCGAATCGGCGTGTGAAGGCAGTAGATGCGAAAGCCTGAATACCGAGACCATTCTGACAGAAAGAATCTGAACAGTATTTCACCATCTATAACGAGAAGGATAATTGAACACGTTGCTTTTTATGTGTATTCCGGCAGAGATTTCCGATGATTCACTCATCGGGATCTCTGTCTTTTTTCTGTTATGAACCTCCACCCCCATGCGGTGCTGAGCCGCGTCCTATGGAGGTGGTATCAAAGCCCCTTCGGGCTTTAGAATCCCTCCGGTTCTTACGATATTTGACCGTCGTGCCGCTTTCCCCTTTCGGACCGTTTCCGGCCGGCCGTACGCATCGGGACTGTCCATGAGCCCCCTATCCGTCGGGATCTTTCACAGCTCTCCCTTCGGAATACATTTCGCGGATCTTCACGCGATCCGCGCGCGCTGCAGGTCAATAAATCCCGCTTTCTCCGGTTCTGCCAGGAAACGGAAGTCTTCCGTTCCTTTCCATGCCTCCGGTACAGCTTTTCTGAGGATGTTCGCTGCTCCGCTGCAGTCCGCGTTGACGGTATATCCTGCACTGCAGGCATACAGGCCCCGCTTTATGCGTCTCCCGGAGAACACCGGTCTTCCATCTTCTCTTCCGTATACCGGCATAGGATCCATGGCCGTGATGTCCGCCTTCGAGGTATAGAATTCCTCCTGCTCTATGATGCGAATCCCTTCCCCCGCCGCTTTGTACAGGATCATCTGCTTCAGCTTCTCGTGCGGGATCCCCGTAAAATTCTGGTTGTTCACCTTTCCCATGCCGGTCCCCTGCTTCCAGCCCCTGTTCACTCCCATGACGATCGTTCCGACCTTGTGCTCCACGCAGTAGCGCACGATGTCCGTGGAGACCTTGTGCATCATGTCCTTCATGAAGCAGTCGTGGTGCAGGGACAGCCTCCTCAGGCGGGCGCTGTCCGCATGCTTATGCGCAGTCCCCTTTGTAATGGTGCCCACAGCCTGTGCCTTCTTCTTCTGGAAATAACGGTTCGCGGAAAGGACTGCACCGCCCTTGTATATGTGGGACGCATGGTCCGTCGATACGATGGCTGCGATGTTGTCTGTTCCGAGATCGATCCCCGCAAGATGGGGCTTCTCCCCGCCCGCGGGCAGGTTCTCTGTTTCCAGCACCAGGACCAGCAGGAGCTTCCCGTAGTACGGTCTTACCTGCACTTCCTTCAGGTTACTGTCCGCAGAGATGTGTCTCAGGAAGATCCGCTTCCTGATGTGCGGGAGCTTCAGTTCTATCCCGGCAAATCCCCCGTGGGCTGATCCGGTATTGCCGGCACAGCTTCCCTCTCTGTACACAGGATACAGAACCGCGTCCTGGTTCGAAATATAAATAGTATGCCTGTCTCCCTTCAGGTATTTCGGCATACAGGGCCTTCCCGTATACCTCTCCGGGGCACGCCTGAACTCCTTCAGGGAGGACAGCCACGCCTTGAATACGGTGACCGCTTCCTTCAGGACACGCTGGGCCGTCTGCATGGGAAGGCCAGCAAAGAAGTCCGGGTTCCCGTTCGCCCGCATGATGGCGTCCAGGGCGCGGTACGAGAGGACGCGCCCCACCTTTACATGCGGATATACCGCCTGCATGGCACGTATTTCTCCGAAGACTTCCTCCTCGTTGTCTGTCCGTTTCTCCTTGTCCCATCCGGTGAATACCTGGCGGATCCGGAACAGGGCTGCATTATAGAGGTCCTTCGACAGGCGCAGGAACTCCTCCATCTTCCCGCATATCTCAGGGTATTTTGTTCTTGATAGTACGGTCGTGTCTGCCAGGTACATAAATGGGTGCTCCTTTTACATTTCCCTTGAACTATAGTATTATTATACTATATTCAAGATTGGCTGTAAAGGAGAAATCGAACAGCAGCCCTACTACACGAACCGCCACAGCTGTTTCCTGCTGCAGTACCACATGGTCCTGGTGACGAAGTACCGGCATCCGGTCCTGACCGGCGGCGTCAGGGAGATCGTATATGGCACGATCCGCGATATCTTCAGGGAGAAGGGGCTTGTGATCCTGGAAATGAACGGGGAGGCGGACCATGTCCACATCCTTTTTGAAGCGGATCCTTTTACCGCCCCGGGGAGCCTTGTCAACATAGTAAAGACAAAGACATCCCGGTTCGCCAGAAAGGAATACGGGGAAACTGTTCTTAAAAAGTACTACTGGAAGCCATACTTCTGGTCGGACAGTTATTTTGTCACGACGGTCAGCGAGAATTCTCTCGCGGTGGTCCAGGATTACATCCGGAACCAGTAAGCTTGTTTGGGCATTCACCCACAACCATGCGGTGCGGCGGCTCCTATGGATGTGGTACTCTGCTGCTTCGCTCCATAGAAGACTTCATTTATAGAAAACTTCATCTCTCTGATATTTTCAGGGTCCTGTTCTTTCGTATTCAAGCGGATCTCACAAACGAGCGCCCGCTTTTCGAACAGGAATGCTGAGGCGTTCTTCGTGTATGAGCAGGAATGCTTCGACCCGGCTGGTTATAAAATGTTTATATTTAATGACACTATGTTTATTTACAATCTGCAGTAAAAATCTTAAAATATAAGAAGAGTTTTTGGCGATTTTGCCGATACATTCCTTATCGCACAGTACCCGTGACTTTTCATCGTGAGGTGTGCGTACCGGATGGAGGCGATATCATTTGCAATGATAACGCACCGGAAAAAATTGCTCTCAGGAAAGGAGGTCGATATACGTCAGACGCACTTGAGATGTACGGCCGCATTACTGCACAAGTCGGAGCAGGCAGGGGGTTCCTCTGAGCCATAGGCATATATCTGATCAGATCTGTGACACAGAGACATTCCTGAAGACAATTCGCTCCGCAGATGCGCTATGTATATGTGACTGGTACATAATAACTAAAAAACAGACATTGGAATAACAATTAACAGCAGCATGCACAATTGACATGAGCGATTTATATCGATATAATTATATCGATAAATAAATATTGATATCGTAGTTGCGAATCAATGCCGCATATCTAAGGTTTAATCCGAGATGGAGGACACGTATGGAAACAGAGAAGAAGTATGAAATTGTCGATTCCGTAGAAGCACTGGAAGCGAGAATGGCGCAGATGCGCAAAGCACAGGCTGTCTTTGCGACCTATTCACAGGAGCAGGTCGACAAGATCTTCAAAGCAGCCGCTACGGCAGCTGACAAGGCCAGAATTCCGCTTGCAAAGATGGCAGCCGAAGAGACCGGCATGGGCCTGGTCGAGGACAAGGTCATCAAGAACCACTATGCAGCAGAGTACATTTACAACGCATATCGTGACACAAAGACCTGCGGCGTGATCGAGGAGGATCCGGTATACGGGATCAAAAAGATCGCCGAGCCGATCGGCCTGATCGCTGCAGTCATCCCGACAACAAATCCGACATCTACTGCGATCTTCAAGTGCCTCATCTGCCTTAAGACACGCAATGCGATCATCATTTCCCCGCATCCGCGCGCAAAGAAGAGCACGATCGCGGCTGCACAGCTCATCCTCGACGCCGCTGTCAAGGCAGGCGCTCCGGAAGGCATCATCAGCTGGATCGACGTCCCGTCCCTGGAACTTACACAGACCGTTATGAAGGACTCTGACTGTATCCTCGCGACAGGCGGCCCGGGCATGGTCCGCGCGGCTTACAGCTCAGGGAAACCTGCTCTCGGCGTCGGCGCCGGCAATACACCGGTCATCATCGACAGCTCAGCGGACATCAAGCTGGCAGTTAATTCCATCATTCACTCCAAGACATTTGATAACGGCATGATCTGCGCGTCAGAGCAGTCCGTCACAGTCCTTTCCGACATTTATGACGAAGTAAAGGCTGAGTTCGCTTACCGCGGATGCTATTTCCTTGCTCCGGATGAGATCGAGAAGGTACGGAAGACGATCATCATCAACGGCGCGCTGAATGCAAAGATCGTCGGACAGAGCGCATATAAGATCGCTGCCCTGGCAGGCGTGGAAGTCCCGGAGACATGAAAAGCTCTCCCCGGTCCTTGCCATGTACCGCGCAGACAGCTTCGAGGAAGCCCTCGATAAAGCAGAACAGCTCGTACGCGACGGCGGCTACGGCCACACGGCTTCCCTTTATATCAATACAGACGAGAAGGAGAAAATGGCAGCACATGCGGACCGCATGAAGACATGCCGTATCCTTGTCAATACACCGTCCTCTCAGGGTGGTATCGGCGATCTCTATAACTTCAAGCTCCTTCCCTCCCTGACCCTGGGCTGCGGCTCCTACGGCGGGAACTCCGTATCCCACAATGTAGGCGTCCTGGATCTCATCAATATCAAGACAGTCGCAGAGAGGAGAGAGAATATGCTCTGGTTCCGCACACCGGAAAAGGTTTATTTCAAGAAGGGCTGTATGCCGGTCGCGCTGGATGAGCTCGGCACGGTCATGCACAAGAAGCGCGCGTTCATCGTAACAGACAGCTTCCTTTACAAGAACGGCAATACGAAGCCGATCGAGGACAAGCTGGATTCCATGGGCATCGTACATGCATGTTTCTCGGATGTACAGCCGGATCCGACCCTGAAGAACGCGCTTGCCGGCACGGCACAGATGCGCGCCTTTGAGCCGGATGTCATCATCGCGCTCGGCGGCGGCTCCGCGATGGACGCTGCGAAGATCATGTGGGTGCTCTACGAGAACCCGGATGCGGACTTCTCCGACATGGCCATGGACTTCATGGACATCAGGAAGCGTATCTACAAGTATCCGGAAATGGGTAAGAAGGCTTATTTCGTAGCCATCCCGACTTCCTCCGGTACAGGTTCCGAAGTCACACCGTTCGCGATCATCACGGATTCCGACGCAGGGATCAAGTATCCGCTCGCAGACTATGAGCTCCTTCCGGACATGGCGATCGTTGACACGGACAACATGATGACACAGCCCAAGGGCCTGACATCCGCATCCGGTATCGACGTCATGACACATGCGATCGAGTCCTATGTATCCATTATGGCTTCCGATTTCACCGACGGTAC
>CADABA010000325.1 GCA_902785985.1 uncultured Lachnospiraceae bacterium | reverse complement strand
GTGCATCCAGGGTCAGTTGACGCTCCCCTCTGAAAAATGGTAGACTGTCAGCAAAAGATTTTTACTGTCCCGGCAGCAGAATTGATACTTACTGTCCCGGCAGCGAAAATTGATACAGAGCTTGAGGAGGAGACGCTCATGAGCAGAGTCATCACCATCAGCCGCGAATTCGGAAGCGGCGGAAGAACTATCGGTAAGAAGGTCGCGGAGAAGCTGAACATCCCATGCTACGATGCAGAGCTTATCACAAAGATTGCGGAGAAAAGCGGGTTCGATCAGGAGTATCTTGCCCGCAATTCGGAGGAAAACGGGGGAGGCTGGCTCGGGAATGTTTTCATAAGAGGCAACTATTACGGCCGCAGCAATGAGGATTATATCTGGCAGGCACAGAGCGAGGTCATTCTGGATCTGGCCTCGAAGGAGGACTGCGTGATCGTCGGACGATGCGCGGATTATATCCTGAAGGGAAAAGCGGATCTTCTGACAGTCTTTATCCATGCATCTGAAGAGAAGCGGATCGAGAGGATCACCAATGTCTACGGCATACGGTCGGAGGATCCCGCAAAACGCCTTCGCGACAAGGACAAGCGGCGGAAGGCATATCATCGCTTTTACACAGAGACGGAATGGGGCAGGGCGAAAAATTACACGGTCTGTCTCGACAGCGGAGAAATCGGAATCGACGGATGCGCGGAGATCATCGCGTCTCTGTATTGACGTACGGAGAACATCGCGTCTCTGTACTGATCTGCAGCCATCACCACGCCCCTGTACGGATCGGAGAGAATTTTGAGAGATTATTTTGAGAGTCTGAATGAGGAACAGAAAATTGCTGTCCGCACGACGGAAGGACCGGTCCGCGTAATCGCGGGTGCGGGGACGGGGAAGACGAGGGCTCTGACAGGCCGTTACTGCTATCTCGTTGATATGCTCGGCGTCGCCCCGAAGAACATTCTCTGTGTGACCTTCACGAACAGGGCTGCAGGGGAAATGAAAGCCCGCATCCGCCGCGCGCTCGGCGATGATCTGGATCTGGGATACGTCTGTACGATCCATGCCTTCTGCGTGCAGCTGCTGAAGGAGGACGCGAATGTTCTTCATTTTCCGAAGAACTTTATCATTCTTGATACGGAGGACCAGAAGGACATGCTCCAGAAGGTCTTTCAGGACATGCATCTGTCGCTCCGGGACGCGATCATCACCCGGACCATTGACGAAGTGCTTGAGATGCGCAAGATGAAGGCGGATTCTTATATTGCGGATTTCTATCTCATGGACAACGAGAAGCTTCGGGAGCGCTTCGCAGAAGCGGAGACGCAGAACGAAGAGATCTTTCTGCGCTATATCTATGAGCAGAAGAAGTGCTTCGGCCTGGATTTTAACGACATCATCAACTTTGCATGGTACATTCTGAAGAATTTTCCGGATATCCGCGAAAAATGGCAGAAGCGCATGCAGTACGTCATGGTCGATGAGTTTCAGGACGTGTCGGCAAAACAGTATTCGATCGTCCGCTTTCTCTCCGGCTATCACCGGAATCTGTTCATCGTAGGGGATCCGGACCAGACGATCTACACCTGGCGCGGCTCCCATATGAAGCTGTTCCTCGATTTCGATAAGGAAAATCCGGGTACGAAGACGATTCTGCTCGACCGCAATTACAGGTCCGCGCCGGAGATCCTTAAGGCGTCGGACGAGATGATCGCCCACAATAAGCTCCGATTTCCGAAGGTGCTCCGTGCGGAGAGACCGGATTTCCAGACCCGTCTTGAAAATGAAGACCATCCCGCAGACCGTCTTGCCCGGAGCAGGATAGAGAAGGATCGTATTTTTGCAGAGACAGAGTGCGCTCCCGCAGAATCAAAGCCTGTGTGGATCCACACGAAGAGCGCGAAGGAGGAGGCTGCCGCAATCGTAAGAGAAATCGAGGCGTATGCAGAAGCCGGCGGGAGTTTTCAGGATATCGGGATCCTTTACCGGGCGCATTACCTGTCGCGGCCGATCGAGGAGGAGCTCGTACGCAGAAAGATCCCGTACAGGCTCTACAGCGGCGTTGCGTTCTACGGACGGAGGGAAGTGAAGGATGTTCTCTGCTATCTTCGCATGCTCACGGACGCGGATGATGTGGCATTTCTTCGCACGGTGAACCTGCCGGCGAGGAAGATCGGGAAAAAGAAGATAGAATATCTCCGGCAGCGCGCGGAGGAGACGGGGAAATCTCTGTATGAGACACTGAAGAGCGAGCTCACATCCCCGGAAATGAAAGGGACCGGCGCATCCCGCTATGTCGACGCGATCGAGACCGTGCGGGAAATGATGGAAAAGAGCGGAAAAATCGTCAGCATCGGCATGCCTTTTGACAAGGACGAGAACCCGCTTGCGGATATCTGTCAGGCAATTATGGATCGAAGCGGCTACGGGGAATATCTGCGGGTCCAGGGAGATCAGGACAGACTGGACAATGTCGCGGAACTTCTGCGTGCCGTCCGGGAAGCCGGGGAAGATCCGGATATGGGGCTTGAGGATTTTCTCCGGTCGGTCGCGCTCTATACGAATGCGGACAGGGATGAGATGAAAATGAGCGTAAAGCTCATGACGGTACATACATCGAAGGGCATGGAATTTCCGGTGATCTTTATCGCCGGTCTCTCGGAAGGAATTTTCCCGTCACGCAAAGTTCTCATGCCGGAGGATATGGATGAGGAGCGCAGGCTCATGTATGTCGCGATGACCCGCGCGAAGGATCTGCTCTACCTGACGGATTCGGAGGGGGCGGAC
>CADABA010000324.1 GCA_902785985.1 uncultured Lachnospiraceae bacterium | reverse complement strand
TAATCGACCGTCTCCTTTACGCAGCCTGATACGGAACCCATTGCAACGATCACGCGGTCCGCATCCTCTGCCCCGTAATAATTGAAGGCATGGTAATCCCGGCCCGTGATCTCATTGATCTTTGCCATGTAATCCTCAACGATATCGGGAAGACTTGCATAGTCCTGATTATTGGCTTCACGGACCTGGAAATAGATGTCCGGATTCTGGACCGTCGCCCGTACCATCGGGTGTTCCGGGTTCAGAGCCTGCGCACGGAAAGCGTCGAGCGCTTCATAATCAACAAGACCCCGAAGGTCCTCATAGTCCATCTGCTCGACTTTGCTGATCTCGTGGGACGTGCGGAAGCCGTCAAAGAAATGAAGGAACGGGACTCTGCCGCGAATGGCCGAAAGGTGCGCGACACCTGCCAGATCCATGACTTCCTGAACATCACCGCTTGCGAGCAGGGCAAAACCGGTCGCACGGCAGTTCATGACATCGGAATGGTCTCCGAAAATGGAGAGGGCGTGTGTTCCGACCGTACGGCTTGCCACGTGCAGAACGCCCGGAAGGCGCTCTCCCGCGATCCTGTGCATCGTCGGGATCATGAGCATAAGTCCCTGAGAGGACGTGAAGCTCGTCGCAAGAGCTCCGGTCTGAAGCGCTCCGTGAACAGCGGCGATCGCGCCTGACTCAGCCTGCATCTCCACAAGCCGGACAGTCTGACCGAAGAGGTTCTTTTTGCCCTTTGCCGACCAGACATCCGTCTTGCCTGCCATGGGTGAGGACGGTGTGATCGGATAGATCGCAGCGATTTCGGTAAACGCGTAGGCAATATAGGCTGCCGCTTCATTGCCGTCTACAGTCACATAGGTTTTGTTTTTTGAAGACATGTGAGGGTTCCTCCTCGAATCCTTTATGTGTCAGGTGATCTTAAAACGCTGTCTCTCATACAGTCCCATTTCGGCAGCGTTTCGCAGACACCTGTTAAATGTTCATAATTATCAAGCTTCTTATGTTTCAAGTCCTGCATACCGGAAAGATACGTGGGAAAACGGCTGCCAAAGCAGCCGCCCTCCTTCTTTCCTCAGGCCGTCTCAATGCTGGCGTCTTTCTCCAGCCCGAATTTCTTCACAGCCTGCTCGCGCATCTTGTACTTCTGGATCTTGCCCGCGTCATTCATCGGGAAGGAATCCACGAACTCGATATATTTCGGCACCTTGTGCTTTGCCATGTGGTCGAGGACGAATTTCTTCATTTCCTCCTGCGTCATGGTCTCACCCTCCTTCAGGATGATGCAGGCCATGATCTCCTCGCCCATCGCCTTATCCGGCACACCGATGACCTGTACGTCGCTGACCTTCGGATGCGTGTAGATGAATTCCTCGATCTCCTTCGGGTAAATATTCTCACCGCCGCGGATGATCATGTCCTTCAGACGTCCCGTGATACGGTAATTGCCCTCCGGTGTACGGCAGGCCAGATCGCCCGTGTGCAGCCATCCGTCCTGATCAATCGCCGCAGCCGTCGCTTTCGGCATCTTGTAGTAACCCTTCATAATGTTGTAGCCGCGGGCCACGAACTCGCCGATGACCTCGTCCGGGCAGTCCTCCCCGGTCTCCGGATCGACGATCTTGCATTCCACCTCGGGAAATGCAGATCCGACGGTCGTGACACGGACTTCCAGCGAATCCGTCGTCCGGCTCATGGTACAGCCCGGGGATGCCTCCGTCTGACCGTAGACAATGACGATCTCCGGCATATGCATTTTCTCGACGACGTCTCTCATGACCGCGATCGGGCACGGGCTGCCGGCCATGATACCGGTCCGCATGTAGCTGAAATCCGTCTTCGGGAAATCTTCATGCGAGAGCATCGCGATGAACATCGTCGGAACTCCGTGGAATGCCGTGATATGCTCGTTATTGATGCAGGCAAGCGAGGACTTCGGTGAGAAGTAGGGGATCGGAAGGATCGTTCCGCCGTGCGTCATGGTCGCGGTCATCGCAAGGACCATGCCGAAGCAGTGGAACATCGGCACCTGGATCATCATGCGGTCCGCAGTGGACAGGTCCATACCGTCTCCGATACTCTTGCCGTCATTTACAATATTATAATGTGTCAGCATAACGCCCTTGGGGAATCCCGTCGTTCCGGACGTATACTGCATGTTGCAGACGTCATTGACGTTGACTGCCGCTGCCATACGGCGGATCTCCTCGATGGGCGTCCTTTCCGCATATGCGAGGGATTCCTCCCAGGTCAGTGCGCCCGGCATCTTAAATCCGACCGTGATGACATTCCGAAGGAACGGCAGACGGCGGCAATGCAGCGGCCTTCCCGGCTTGCTGTCTTTGATCTCCGGGCAGAGCTCGTTCATGATCGCGCGGTAATCGGAATCCCGGTATCCGTCGATCATCACGAGCGTGTGCGTGTCGGACTGGCGGAGCAGATACTCTGCCTCATGGATCTTATAGGCCGTATTCATCGTCACGAGGATCGCGCCGATCTTGGTCGCTGCCCAGAAGGTCAGGAACCACTGCGGTACATTTGTCGCCCAGATGGTGACCTTGGAACCCGGCTTGACGCCGAGGGAGACAAGCGCCCTCGCGAATTCATCCACATCGTCGCGGAACTGGGAGTAGGTCCGGGTATAATCCAGCGTCGTAAATTTGATCGCCGTCTGATCCGGAAAATCTTCCACCATCGTGTCGAGCACCTGCGGGAACGTCTTGTCGATGAGCAGGCCCTTCTTCCAGACATATTTTCCGGTGTGCTGATTATTCCAGTAATGGTGA
>CADABA010000323.1 GCA_902785985.1 uncultured Lachnospiraceae bacterium | reverse complement strand
GTCTCGATCATCGTCGGCTACGATAATTACAACACGCGTCGGTTTAATTACGCGGACGGCTCTCACGTCTATGTGGGAATCAATGACAGCCGCGCGGAGTTTCAGGCGGCCGGCAACGTGTTCGTGAGCTATGTGAAGCCGCAGCAGACGATCAAGGAGTAAGTCACGAGTATTGCACAATGAGAAAAATAAGAAAGATCCCGCTTTTACGACCGTCAGGTCGGAGCGGGATCTTTCTTATTTTTCAGGATACGCTGTGCGGGATTCTCGTTAGTACCGTCCTGAGAATCGGATAGAGGACCATAGCGAGAAGCATACCGGACAGTCCCTGAACAAAATTCGGGAATGCAGAAGCCAGCGCACCGGCAGGTCCGTAGATCAATGCCTCCGGGATTCCGTAGCCAAGTACGGTAAAGAGGATGTCAATGACGCCGCCGGCCATGAGCGCGGCGCTCGGCGAGTGCGTTTTCGCAAGCTTTCTGAAAGCGATTGCTGCAAGGAGTGCGATGCAGCCTTTGACAGCGAACGTGATCGGAGCGTAGAAAACATATCCTCCGAGGATATCTGCAAGTGCCGAACCGACGGCAGCTGCCAGAAAACCGTAGTTTGGTCCCAGGAATACGCCGGAGAGAATGACCAGCGCGTCTCCGGGGTGGATGTATCCACCGGTGCCGGGGGTAGGTATTTTCAAAATGAACGTCCCGATAAAGACGAGGGATGCAAAGAGTGCGCCGAGCGAAAGGCGCGAGATTTTTGTGTCTGTCATAAATGCCTCCTTTTCGCTGAGGTTTTCATTCGATGGGCAGCTGCTTCGCACCTTGCGCGTCGCAGCAAGAACGTCGAGGCGTTCCTGGATCTTCAAGGGCCTGCCGGCTGTCCGGATTCGAATCTTTTTTGTTGGCTTTTTCAATATCAAGATGATAAAACCGCGGGTCTTTTCTGTCAAGACAGAGAGATCCCGCGGTTTTACTGAAATATATACGATTTTTATATCGCCTGTTATCAATTTTAATGATTTCTGACTCAGGATGCTCCTCGCGCAGGTACATGATGAACGCACAGCGCATGACGATCGCGGGAGCGTTCCTGACGCCGGTCTCACCGGCAGAAGGTCCGGGGTCCGATGCCTGCATCATTCCGGCATCATTCGGGCTGAGCCGGCTGTCATTTATGAGTAGGAGGAAATTACCTTCGTAAGCGCCGGCAGGATCTGCTGCTTCCTGGACAGCAGACCGTCCTGGAAGCTGTGCTCCTCATTGTTTTCGTCCGGGAAAGCCTCATGTGCCCACATCGCCCGGTTCCCGCCGTAATAGACGACAGAGCCGTTCTCCAGAATGCTCGTGAAGACGAGTACTGCCAGGTCAAGCTGCTTTTTGTCGGCGAACGCCTCGACAGTGGATGTGATGGAGGCCTTCTCATCCGGAAGATCTTTCGTTGAAGTGACGATGACCTGGGAGATCGAGAATTTTGTCTCCCGGACATCGTAGATCTTCATATCCTGATTCAGCATTTCCGTGAGCGTACGGCCCTCCGTGTTCGCGGTGACTGCGAACATATCCTTCGCAAATTCGTCGATATCGAGGTCAGCCATGGCTGCGAGAATATTGGCGGTCTGCCGGTCCTTGTCCGTCGTGGTCGGGGAGTGGAAATTCATCGTGTCCGAGAGCAGAGCGCCGAGCAGAAGTCCTGCGAGATTCTGCGGGATCGGGATCTGATTTTCCCGGTAGATCGTCGCGACGATCGTGGCGGTCGAACCGACGATCTCATTTCTGAAGGTGACCGGCTGCGTCGTCGAAAAATCGTTGATGCGGTGATGGTCCAGTACCTCGAGGACGCGGGCTTTCTCGATTGCGCGGACAGACTGGGAGAATTCATTGTGGTCGACCATGATGATCTTCTTATTCTCGCAGTTCATGATATGGTAGCGCGCAGCATATCCGAAGAGCTTTTTGTCCGGCGTGACAACAGGATAAATATGGTACCGGCTGCGCATCATCTTGGCACCGACGTCCTCTGCCAGCTCATTGGTCGTGAAGGTGATCAGGTCCGTCTTCATGATGTGGCGGACTTCCGGGGCGAAGAACAGATAACGGGAAGTGTTCATCGCGCCATGACCGGAGAGGATGATCGGGCAATGGTGCTCTTTTGCAAGCGCGAGGACTTCCTCATCGACGCCTTCAGCCCAGACAATGATGAGGAGTCCGGCCCCCTTCCGGATCACGGCCTTCTGGGCCTCGGCATAATCGCCGATGATCACGATCCGGCCGCTGATATCGTAGTCTTCGATGCGGCTCTTTTCGGCCATGGCCAGCATGCTGACCCTGCCGTTGATCTGCATTTCCGGATCATTATAAAGGATCTTTCCGTCGATCGTCCGGGCGATGTCCTCGGGAGATACTTTGCTCAGGATATCAATGTTGTAGGCTGTATCGCCCAGCCCTACGGCAGCGATATCGCTTTTGGTGACGAGACCGACGAGATGCATCTCATCGTCGACGATACCGCAGTAGGTGAAGTGACCGGTGTTCATTTCCTGAAGGGCTTCGAAGATCGTCGTGTCCGGCTTGAAATAGCGGAGAGGATCCAGCTTGATCTCGCTGAGGCAGACGCGCGCATCCGTGAGGAGCATCGGCTCCTCAAAGCCGAAACGTTTCAGGAGATAGGAAGATTCCGCGTTGAGCTTCCCGAGACGGCAGGGAATTGCCCGGACCCCCATCGCGCGCTTGAAAAAGCTGTAGGCAATCGCGGAAGCGATGGAGTCGGTATCCGGATGAAGGTGACCGGTGATATAGATCGGATCGATGGTATTCATAAACA
>CADABA010000322.1 GCA_902785985.1 uncultured Lachnospiraceae bacterium | reverse complement strand
TCATAGGCAATATCGTACTGTTCTTCGATCTCCTCGATAGTGTGGTGAACAGCTTCATGGCGGCCTGACAGGACTTCTTCAGAAAACTGCTGCTTTTTCTTTTTTCCATTCTGCGTTTTTTCAAAGCGTTTTCTAACTGTCTCGGTATAATCCCAGCATGTTGTTTGGAATGTGGCCAGCAGTGGGTCCAGCTCCGCCTTCTTTTTATCCCTCTCACCTGCAGTATTTTTACCTTCAGTTATGGTGTCGTCTCTCTCTGCAGTTTTCTCATCAATTTGTCTTCTGATTTCTACGTTCTCTTCGCTCAGCGTAAAAACACCCTGAAGGTCTCCGTACGTTTCAAAATTGCGGTTTATGAAATCCTGATTGTAAATAAGAATGGAATAGCCATCCGGATTCACGCCAGCCTGCCAGCGAAGAGCAGCAGGGTCCATAAAGGCCTTGGCAACAGTGGACTTGCCAGCACCATTTTTACCAAACAGGAAATTGATGTAGGTGGGTTGAAACTTCTCGCTGTGGAAAGTAGCCGCATCGAGAGTGATTTCTTCAATTATGCCATGCATTTTCTCGGTCATGCGTCTGCCTCCTTCCAGCATAGTTTTAACTGTGTCATTCGGAGATTCTTCCTTGTCTGACCCATTCATCGACCTCTGATATCTTGAATTTATAACGCTTCCCGGCGCGATACACCGGAAGCTTTCCGTTTTTTATCCACGTCCGCACAGTATCCGCGCTAACGCTGAGGTGCTCAGCTATGTCCTCAAGGTTAACCCATTTTTCTGCTGCTTCCTGCATTGCATTTTCTATTTCTTGGTTCATCTCTTACCTCCAAAGTTCCCACATGGTTAACGCTGCATATTGAATACAGGCACCGGCAGATTCGCTTCGTAAAGCTCCTGAATCAAATCCACTCGTTTTATCGCCCAATGAGTTCTGTTCAGTTCATTGAAACGATTATTACCAACAAGTCCAAGTTCTTCCAGCATCTCATTTAACCGTTGTTGCACAATATCACTCTTGTAACCGCAGAAGTATATTTTCACGTCGTTGTCATATATCTTCACATCAGACACAAAACCATAGATTACGCGCTGGTCGTCATCCGCCCTGCCATAAGGCCGATTCTCTGCAAGGAACAAAGACGGCAGTGTTTTGATTTCTTCTATTATTTCTGGCGTGAGCACCTCGAAGCGTTTCTTAGTTTCATCCGTCATGCATTGGTTAAGCACCCGCTCACGCGGCACCTTAAAATATGGCTTGTCAAACTCCTCAATCCCGATGACAAACAGATTATAGTATTCCCGGTTCACTCTCAAAGGCACATAGAAGGTCCCGTTGAGCGGAGGCATCATCGGCTGCGCTTGTACATTGATGTTGACAGTCCCATAGTTCGGTATCAGGACATTATCATTACCAGCCTGCACATACCGGTCTTGACCGGGAGCGCTTGGGACCGAGGGCTGCACTGTTTGAAGTTTGTTATCCTCCATTCAAAGCCCTCCTATCGCTTGTTAATGTTTATGGTCCCGTAGTTTGGAATCACCATATTGCCATCTCCAGTTTGCTGAATGAAGATGGGATTGTTATTAACCACGGATGTTGTGCTCTGCTGTGCGGGACCTTCAGACTGGTATGCTTGGCCTTGATCCTCCGGGACAACTTCTATGATTACATCATCATCTGTATCATCCTGCTCTGCTGATTCAGGCACGTTAACGTGGAGACCATCAAGAATTCCTTCGCCCATGTGTGCCGTATAATCACGCGGTCCTCCTCCGGTGGAAGGGCACCACTCGTCATAGGTAATCTGGCCCACCTTGTTATTTTTCCTATTTACAACTGCATAGTGCCAAACGCCGAGCAGAAATGCCGGTAGGTACACTTCTTTCAGACCGCCAAGTGCGGTCTTTTTTATTTTCTGGCCCTCGGCACCGATATAGAAGTCCTCGGACGCACCAATAGTCTCGTCTTGCTGTATCAAATCGATGAGTGCCTTGACCAGCAAGGTTGCTTTTCCCACAGCTTCACCTAAATCAAGGTAGTTACAGACGAACGCTGTCATCTCTTTTAACGCGGACTTGTAGTCCCTCTTGACTCTATCATCAAAAGCGCGAATCTCCTGTGTTTCACCAAATGGGAGATAAGTACCCGTGGAGGTCTTGCAAGTCTTATAGTCATTTGCTTTCGTTTTCAGAAGATTACGGTCTATTTCCTGATAGTCCGGATTGATCACCTTGATCAGCCCCATCAGCACTTCCGGATCAGTGAGCCCGTCGCGATCACCTTTATAGTGTTCTCTTGCTTTCATGCGCTGCCGAAGGTCCTGAAGCACCAGCGTGAAAAAGGTCCCTCCGCACAGACGCGGATAGTCATGTATTGTCACAGATTGTCCTCCGATTGGCTTGCGTTTGCATTCAAACAGGCACGGTTGTAAGAAGCCGTCAACTCCTAACAAACCCCACTAAACCATATTATACCGCACGAACCCCTTTTTTTCAATCTGTAGAGGTGAACTTGTAGTAGCCGTCTACAACTTTTTTCCCGCTCCGACCTTAAAAACCTTATGAACTATGGCAGCCGACTTATCGAACGATTGGATAGCTCTTGCGAGAAATCGCAGGAGCTTTTTCCTTCCTGTGATTTCCGCAGAACTTTTGCAAATCACAGGAGGAAATCAAAATGCAAAACAAGGCAAATCAAAGCAAGCGCATCTATGACAAACAGACCAAGACGTGGTTTGAGGTAACCCCGGAGCAGTACAAAGAGTTTGATACTTGGCGGACCAACCTTCGGAAGCGGGAGCAGTATCATCACCGCTGCATGTGCCCCAGAAGTAAATGGTGG
>CADABA010000321.1 GCA_902785985.1 uncultured Lachnospiraceae bacterium | reverse complement strand
TAAGGATCAGTTTGAAAGGATAGGAGTCAAAGTGCTTGTTGACGACTATGAAGCGGTCAATATGCTTAACCGTAAAGATCTGGCTTATAAGTTTTTTAATGAGAACGGTATTGGCATAGTTCCCGAGTACTGTTCTGTGACAACGGCGGATGATTTTCTGCATGCATATGAATCACTGAAAGAAAAATACAGCAGTGTGTGTTTTAAATTTGTAAATGATGAGGGCGGCAACAGCTTTCACAGAATTGTCGAGCGTGAAAATGCATTTTCTGCACTCAGGTGGAAGCAGGGCAGCCGAATAACGATCCGGAAAGCGTATTCGGCTTTGAGCGAGGTGGAAAAGTTCGACCCTGTTATTGTAATGCCGTATTTACCGGGGGAAGAAATCAGTGTGGACTGTCTGAAAACGAAGGATGGAATTATTGCGGTTCCTCGGTATAAAGGTTCGTCGAGAGCGGAAAGAATAAAATATGATCCCGATATTATCCGGTACTGTTCGGATTTTTACAGCAAGGTCGACCTGGAGATGCCCTGCAACATTCAGTTCAAATTCTCTGGTGAGATTCCTTATATTCTGGAAGTGAACACAAGAATGTCAGGCGGCGTGCAAATGTCGTATGTGGGAAGCGGCATAAATATACCGAACATCGCGATCAACAAAGTGCTCGGCAGGCCGAAAGAGTGGCATTGTGATAAAAGAGAGTGCATAGTCTCCTATGTGGAAAATCCGGTCTTAATGTAAACGCAGGAGAGGCCTGCAGTGCGCAATTGGAGAAGTGCTTTCCTTTGAGACGAAGTTCGGGCATGCCGGCCCGGAGCGCTGGACTGGAACGGAGGACACCTGGTTCTTCAGAAAAAATTAAGATTTCCTGTGGATAAGCCGGCAGCGGAACTTGTTGTCCGGAAGAGCAATTTATAAGGGAGAGTGATTATGAAAGTCATGAAAAGGAAGACTTTTTATCTGTCCGTGCTGCTGTTCGCAGTGCTGTTGCTGGGATTCGCTGTACCTGTCTCTGCCGGGGAGAATTCTTACACTGTCAGGAAGGGTGATTATCTGTACCGGATTGCCCGGGAACAGCTGGGTGACCAAAACCTTTGGGAAAAAATATATGAACTGAACAAAGACCAGATTTCTGACCGGATCTGATTTATCCCGGACAGGTCTTTAAGCTTCCGTCCCCGGAATCAGCAGAGGAAACGCAGACTCAGAAGGTCGAGGAGGAAGCCAACCGGGTCGCGGAGGAGCTTCTGACCAGGGCAGCTGCAGCAGAACCGGAAATCACTGCAATGCTGCAGGGACTGGAAAGTGATCAGGCGCATCTCGCAGGTCTGGAATTCCGACTGAAATCACAGGAAAGCCTCGTCAGAAAACTGATTTCAAACGCTGAAGACATGGAGGTCTCTATTAGGGAGACAGTCCCTGCAATCTGGGATGTTATACGCTATACAATGGTCGTGGATGATGAGATGTATACTCCCGTTGTGAAGTCGATCATTTCGGCTCTGGAAGAAAAAGGCTGCTCCATCGCCAAGTTCCGCAATTTCTGGAGCGCTGATGACTACCGGGGCATCAACATGGCGTTTACGACTGCCGGCGATGACCGCTTTGAACTGCAGTTCCATACACCGGAGTCCTATGACACGAAGCAGAATAAGACACATGAGTATTACGAGATCCTGAGGAGCGAGGAAGCGACGGAAGAGGAGAAGAAGGAAGCCCTGGAGAAAGAGATCGAGATTGTCAGGAATGTGCCTGTTCCGGAAGGGGCGGTCGAGATCAAGTATGACTCGCCTGTGTGATGATTCCCGGTGTAAGCTCGCTGTTTGAACCGATACAGCAAGGATAAGATAAATGGAGGGAGCAGGTATGTCTGATTATCAATACTATCGTTTCCCGGTGGGTAAAGTCATCCTCCGGCGGAAAGGAAATATACTTGAAAAGAAAGGGAAGAGCGGTATCTGGGAGAATGCGTCAGACCAGTTATGGCGTTTTGCGAGCGGGGATCTGAACCTGATTCCCATCGACGATCCGGAAGCTCCTGCGGAGGAGCTGTCCGAAAATGGCACGATATCCGGACCGGCGGAAGAATAGCGGCCATACTGAGGCATCCTTCGCTGAGCAGAAACGTGAATTTGCCGAAAAGGATAAAGAGTGTATAATCTCTGACGCAGAATTCTCGTGATTTCAATCATGAGATGAATGCGCAAAGTGAAACTTTTCTCTGACATGGGATACAAAGTAAGCGTCAGAGATTAAAGCCTCCGGTGGATCGCAGCCGCGCAATTAGGAAGGTGCTTCGCACCTCGCGCGGCGCGGCAAGAACGCCGAGGCGTTCTTGATTGCTGCGGCAGCCTTCGATCAACAGTGAAAATCCGGCTTAACGGCCGGATACAACTTACTTTTCCGGACTTGGCAAGGATCCCGTTGTCATCGGCGGTGCGGTCCTCGGAATAGCGGCGCTTGCCCTCTGGCTCGTGCTTGGTGAGCCGAAAGCCTCCTGGAAGGACATCCTCCCTGTGCTGGCTCCCGTCTGCCTGATCGTGGCAGCGCTGAACCTGGTAAACAGCAGGATCAACGGCGTAGCGGCTATCATGACCTTCGAGAACAACGCGCAGAACATGGCGGATCTGCAGAGCGCGATCATCGCCATTGCAGCTCTCATCGCAGCGGCGGTGCTGGCAGTGTTCAAGGCGTTTTTCGATGTGAAGAAGGAAGCCTGATTCCGGTAGATTCCGGTAAATTGTTCAATTAAAAAGGGGCTGTCGCACTAAAGCGGGTCCGTACTCCATATAGCAGACATCATTTACAGATGAATGCTGCAGTACGGACACTGCCTTATGCGACA
>CADABA010000320.1 GCA_902785985.1 uncultured Lachnospiraceae bacterium | reverse complement strand
ATAGAGGAGACTCTATGCAGGATATTGCAATCGAAGTATCACATGTAACAAAACAATATAAGCTCTACGACAAGCCGATGGACCGGCTGAAGGAATCTCTCGGACTCAGCAGAAAGAAGCGCTATAAGGAAATCTATGCGCTGAAGGACGTCAGCTTCAATGTGAGGCGAGGGGAGTGCGTGGGCATCATCGGGACCAACGGTTCCGGAAAGTCCACGATCCTTAAGATCATAACAGGCGTTCTGAACCCGACCGAGGGCAGTGTGGCTGTCCGCGGCCGAATTTCGGCCCTGCTCGAGCTGGGCGCCGGCTTTAATCAGGAGTATACGGGTCTCGAGAACATCTATGTGAACGGGACGGTCATGGGATTCTCCCGCGAGGAGGTCGATGCCCGGCTCAATGATATCATCTCGTTCGCGGACATCGGTGATTTCATCAATCAGCCCGTGAAGACCTATTCCTCCGGTATGTTCGTCCGCCTCGCCTTTGCCGTCGCGATCAATATCGATCCGGAGATCCTCATCGTCGATGAAGCCCTCTCCGTCGGCGACGTGTTCTTCCAGGCCAAGTGCTACCACAAGTTCGAGGAGTTCAAGAAGGCCGGGAAGACGATCCTCTTCGTCAGCCATGACCTCGGGTCCGTAGCCAAGTACTGCGACCGTGTCGTTCTTCTCAACAAGGGACATAAGGAGACCGAAGGCGATTCCAAGCGGGTGATTGATATCTACAAGCAGATCCTCGTCAACAACCCGCACGCCGACGACCGTTCCGCGATCAAGGAGGACATCTCCCGCTACCTCAACGAGGAGAATGCGAAGGGAAAGTGGTACGGAAAGCTGGAAATGAATCCCCAGCTCCTCGACTACGGTGAGAAACAGGCGGAGATCATTGATTTCGCCGTTGTCGATGACAAGGGGGAAATTAATTCCGGCATCGTTAAGGGAAGCGAATTCACGATCAAAATGAAGGTCAAATTCAACCGGGAGCTGGTCGACCCGCTGTTCTGCTTCACCATCAAGGATCCGCAGGGGACGGAGGTCACCGGGACCAACACGATGCTTGAGCGCATCGATACGGGGACCTTTAAGCCCGGAGACGTGACTGTGGTGGAATTTAAGCAGAAGATGAATCTGCAGGGACGGAGCTATCTGCTCTCCCTTGGCTGCGTCGGTTTCGCGGACAATCGGTTCGCGGTCTACCACAGACTGTATGACATCTGTGATATCAATGTCATCTCGGATAAGAACACGGTCGGCTTCTACGATATGGATTCCACGACCGTGATCGATGGAAAAGTCAGGCACGCATAAAGTATAGGAGCAAATGATTTGATTCTCTCAGCAAAACATGCAAAGCGCTGCGGCGTGTATGCGTTTTATGATAAAGACGGGCATGCGGACGGATATGTCGTTGAATTTCTGAAGGGGCTCCGTGAGGTCACGGATCACCTTCTTGTCGTCGTGAACGGGGAGATTGACGAGGAGAGCAGGGCCAGGCTTCGTGCGAACTCGGATGACGTCATGATCCGGCCGAACGAGGGCTATGATATTACCGCCTATAAGAAAGGGCTCTTTCGTTACGGCTATGAAAAGCTTCTCGAATATGACGAGGCTTTTATCTGCAATGATACGCTCTTTGGCCCGATCCATCCGTTCTCCGAAATGTTCGATGCGATGGCCGGACGGGATCTTGATTTCTGGGGCATCACGGCTTTCCACGAAGTCCCCTTCGACCCGTTCGGGACCGTTAAGTACGGATACCTTCCGCAGCACATCCAGTCCTTTTTCCAGGTCTTCAGAAAGGATTTCATGAAGACTGCGGACTTCAGGGAATGGTGGGAGAAAATGCCTGCGATCGACGGCTATCTGCAGGCGATTGGGACGCACGAAGCGGTCTTCACGAAGGAGATGCAGGACCGGGGGTACAAGTGGGACGTCTACTGCGATCCCGCCCCGCTGGAGGGCTTTACGTGGGATCCGCTCAGGGATTTTCCGCGTTATCTCCTTGAGACACAGAGGTGTCCGGTCATCAAGCGCAGGAACTTCTTCCAGGATTACGGAGAAGCCATCGGGAGAAGCGGCGGTGAGGCGACGCTCGAAGCGTTCGAGTACATCCGGGATGAGACGGAGTATGATACGGACCTCATCTGGGAGAACCTGCTCCGCACGGTCAATATGGCAGACCTTAAGAAGCGCCTGCACTTAAATTATACGGTATCCGAGAAGATCCCGCGAAAAACTGAGGACAGTGCAGTTCCCGCCAAAGACGGACACTTACGCACAGCACTTGTCTGTCACGTGTATTATGAGGATCTTGCACGCGGCTGTGCTGCTTACGCCGCCAATATGCCGGCCGGGACGGATTTCTATGTGACGGTCCCGGATGAGAGGAGGCTTGCGAGTGTCAGGGAAGCGTTCGGCCCGCTCGAGGCGGATCACCGGATCGAATACCGGATCACCGGCAACCGCGGCCGGGATGTCGCACCTTTCCTGGTCGGTGTGAAGGATATCCTTTCGAAGTATGACCTGATCCTGAAGATCCATGACAAAAAGGTGAAGCAGGCCGTTCCGCTTTCCATCGGGCGGTCCTGGGAGTATGAGTGTTTTCAGTGCCTCCTGCCGACCTGCACTTTCGTGGAAAATGTCATCGACCTCTTCGAGAAGAATCCGCGGCTCGGCCTTCTGACCCCGCCCGTTCCGATTCATGGCCCTTATGACGAACGAACTTGCCGCAAAGCTCGGGATCAGGGCTCCGATGGATCCTCTTAAAGAGCCTGTCGCACCGCTCGGCTCTGAGTTCTGGGTGCGGACCGATGCCATGAAGACGCTTTTTGCACATGACTGGGAGTATGACGAGTTCCCGGAAGAACCGGTCGCGATCGACGCGACGGTGCTTCACGCGATCGAACGGCTCTACCCCTTCGCGGCACAGGCGGACGGATTTTACACAGGCTGGCTCGTATCAGATTCGTTCGGTAAGATCGAGATGGATAATCTGACTTATATGAACGCAGGTCTCGCAAAGGCGGAGTCGGAGCGGATCGGGCGGTATGTCCCGTTCCATGAGCTCGTCGATGCTGTCAAAAAGTCCTGAGGGAGTATCTTATGATATTGGATGTGAAATCAAAAAACCGATGCGTGGTCTTTCTCTTC
>CADABA010000319.1 GCA_902785985.1 uncultured Lachnospiraceae bacterium | reverse complement strand
CCCTCGGAGAGCCTTCAGCTGACATAATCTACAGATTTTCAAGGTTCATTTGAGCCTATTTTTTCGGCCATCGTTTTTCATAGCCCACTTTACACTACCCACCTCAATTTCATAATTCCGAATGTTTTATTTCCAACAGCGCAAAACAGAGGATTCCGGTCCGCAAGTGCTTCTTTTTGTTTTGCTTCATATTCATTCCGCCCTCTCTGTCTGCACATCTGACGGAATCAATGGTACTGAGGATCTGTGAAATTCGCAAGAAACGTTCTTTCACCTCCGTGATACGAAGCGTGTCATGGCTGTTTCAGCGGGGATCATAGTTAGCTCCACAGCTTCACGGAAGAGCTAATTTGTTTCATCACTTTCCAGAATCGCATAGATATATTTTGAGAAATCTCTGTCATAGGATCCTGGATCTGCTCTTTCCAATATTCGACCTACACAGAAGTGCTTTCTTTTCAATACATGCTCCAACTCGTAAAGGCAACCCATTCAGTTCCTTCCGGGAATATCGTATAAATTACACACATACAGGCACTTATGACGACGGTGTTCCCGCAGATTCAGTATGTTTTACAGCTTTGTCGTCAGTATTCGTATATCTTCTTCGCTTTTTTGCTCTCTATGAGATAATCCGAAGGAAGTACAGTATCCAGTCCTGCCGTTTCCATATCAAAGTTATCCAGGTAATAATCATCTTCGCTTATATCAACTATCTGCAGCCTTCCTCCTTCATAAGTGTTTTCACATTTTCTGTCAGTAACATAAACTTTCTCCGATACGCCATTATAATAATACATTCTGTCTCTGATTATTTCTCCCTCGCCGTCACTTTCAATAAAGCGAATAACATCCAGTTCTTCAGCCTCATTATATATTAATATTTTTTCTACTTTTCCCATATCGACATACTCAAGCCTGTAAGATGTATAATCATACCCGTCTGTTGAATCCCAACTGCTCTTAACGTAGCTTTCGGGCATTGTTTTCGATCTAAAATCTGAATAAGTAAATGTATTCTTCCAAGTAAAATGAATTTCTACTTCATTAAATCCATTATTGGACAGTAAAAATCCGTATTTGTTTTCTATTCCTGTTTCAGAAGGGTCAGAACGTATTTCACCATTCTCATCATATGTATACCAATAATAGGTTCGGTAAGGAGTATCAAATTCACTGTCAAGTTCGGCTTGATCATCATGCTCACGCGCGTCACGTTCGCGTCGTTCCTGTTCCTCGCGCTCTTCCTGCTCGCGCCTCTGACGTTCCTGCTCAGCCTGGTCATCGCGCGCACGCGCTTCGCGATCGCGTTCATCCTGACCATCGCCAGGTTCATCTCCGGGTCCGAGCCGGTCGTCTTCGCTATCTGCGCCTTTATCACGTTCACGCGCTCTACGATCGCGCTCGTCCTGGTCGTCGACAGCGGGCGTTTCAACAGGTTCCTTTCTGTGCTTATTTTGATCGAGTTCATACTGATCAGGGTCCTGGTCTTTTTCCTTCTGTTCCGCTTCAACCTGCACAGAATCCTGTTCTGGCTGCTCCTTCTTCTCTTCTGCGCAGGCGGTAAGCGCAGCACAGAAGAGAAATACTGTAACAAGACTGATAAATAACTTTATGGATTTCATCCATCGTCACCACCTTTCTATAGGATCGGAGAAAAAATAAGTAACTACCCGACTATAAACTTTTACATTCATAGTTGCTCGGTAATGGCAACTCTTCTGCTATGTTACTTCCCTGGTCGGATTCGTTTTGTTCCAGTACATAAAGAAGTAATGCGGCCGCATCTGGTGAAAAACCAAAAGTGCCGCCTTTGACTATTATCCATCCGCCAGGCGGCAGCTTTTCGCCATAGATTGTAACTATTGTGCTACACTGCTGTTCTCCGCCGGTCCTGCTTACCGCGAAGCAATAAGTACTCACATCATTATGGGAAGGGGCATCATCTCTTCCGTCAGCGTAGTTATAGCTGACAGAGCGAGTAAAGGATGATCCATCCGTACCAGAATATCCGTCACTGCCTTGAATTAATCCAACATCCCCCCAAACATCTCGCAGCATGGCTTCTATATCGATAAGACTAAAACCGGGATAGTCAGGGTCTGGTATTATATACTTCCGCAAATCATGCTCAGTATAGAACACCGCGTCACCGATATAATGTTCGTAGCTGCCTATCTGCTGACTATCCTGTTGCTGATATTCTTGTTCTGCCTGTTTTTCTTGTATCAGGACCGGTCGATCCCTCTTTACAAAGATAAAAACACAGGCCGCGATCAGGAGAGTGAGAATGACAAGTAAAGAGACTGACAGCCATTTTTTGAAGCTGCCATTCTTCTTATTTGAAGCAGCCTCCGTATAGCGTTGCCTGTCCGTTGAGGTATCTGCCTTTGAATCCATTCCATCGGGTCTTTCAGGCGCGTTCATAGTATTTTGACCAGGAGAACTACCCTGTATTTTACATCCGCAGAATTGACAGAAGCTGCTTTCCTCAGGTATCTGCTTACCACATTGTGAACAAAACATAGTTCTACTCCATTTCAGTTATATTATTCGATGTCTTCTGACCTTGATGTATCCGAACAAGATCGCATCTCTCTCACGAAATGCGCTTTCCCTGTACTGTCTGATTCCAGAATAATCATATCATTAAAAAAATAGAATGATCCTTCTTGCGATAAATGGCACAGAAAACGAGACGAATGGCTTTAAACAAACTCGGCGTTCTTGCCGCGCCGCGCAGGGTGCGAAAGCACCTTCCCCTTTGCGCGGCTGCGACCCGCCGAAGGCTTTTATTCTTCATCTTCTTCATCGCGAGATTGTACTCACGATGAAGGCGAGTTTCACTTTGCGCGCGTATCTCACGATTAAAATCACGAGTATTGCGCGATGAAGAATAAAAAAACGCTCCCGGAGGAGCGCCTGCGTAATGACCGGGTGCTTACATATGTACTTCCGTCTATCCTTTCGAGTTGTCATGAACCTCCACCCCCATGCGGTGCTGACCCGCGTCCTATGGAGGTGGTATCAAAACCTTCGAGCTTTTTTAAAGCTCTCTGTTTTAAGATATTTGACCGCCGTGCCGGTTTCCCCTTTCAGACCGTTTCCAGCCGGCCGTACGAATCCGGGACTGTCCATGAACCCCCTATCCTTCGGGATCTTCCACAGCCTTCCCTAAGGAATACTTCTGGCGGATCTTTACGCGGTCCGCACGCGCTGCAGGTCTTTAAACCCTGCTGT
>CADABA010000318.1 GCA_902785985.1 uncultured Lachnospiraceae bacterium | reverse complement strand
AGCAGGGACGGCAATGTTGACCACAGCCTGCTCTACCGTGTAGGAACGTTCATCGAACCTGTCACTCGCTTCTTCGGCATGGGCTGGCAGACGTTCATGGCATTCGTCAGCGGTGCATTTGCCAAGGAGGCCGTCCTCGGCACACTGAATGCGGTCTTTACGGGGAACAATTCGCTCATGGAAGCTGCGTTCTTTGCAAAAACCGCGAAGGCGGATACCGCAATGCTCGGCGCTGCAATGACGGCGGTCATCCCGCCGGCTGAAGCGCTGGCATTCATGTTCGCAACGACCTTCAACATCCCCTGCCTGATGGCACTCTCTACGACCTACAAGGAATCACACTCGCTGAAATGGACAGCAAAGGTCGCGGTATTCTATATCTGCAATGCGCTGATTTTGTCCTGCGTGGTATATCATGTCGCGAGGTTGTTCATGTGACCGGCAGTAGGCAATAATTTCGAGAACGCATCGGCGTTCCTGCCGCTGAATAAGACAGAGCAGGTTCGATAAGAATACAAAACAAACACCGGCAGGCCAAAACGGCTTGCCGGCATTTTCATAACCTGTTCTGTTTATAAACGGTCCAGACCCTACTTACGTACCCTACCAAACCTGGTGGACTAGTTTCTCAATTCTTTTTCTGAAATTACAATTATGCATTCTGGCTAGATTATCGATCCATATAGTATCTTCATCTCTATATGGTTCTATATAGAATCGTTTAATGAACTTCCTAACTTGAGATTTAAATGACCAATTCAAAGTTGAGGTAGAATTGATTAGATCAAAATCCTCTATGGTCTTTGCTTCATCTACTGTTCCCAGGAGGTACCTGAGAATTAAGATATCCGCAAAAGTAAACGGCATGATGTCATCATTAAATTGAAGCAGAGACATATATGGTCCACGTTGCTTTATATCGTCGGTGACCAATGAATAGGCGCCAAGTGTTTGAGCTAGCGAAATAGCGTACACTTCGCCTAAGTCTCCGGCATCATACAGCTGCCGGTTATCCTTAACATTACCGGCAAAGATCTTATATACACAAAAATTTTTGAGTTTCTGGTCAGTATAAACCTCAATTCTGCCGGAAGCTATGTCTCTATCAACAAGAGCTATAATATCCTGCCCATGGTGTTCCAATTCAGTATTTCTGATCATATCATATATGATCAAGCCTTCATCGAAGAAGGAAAAAAGAATCTCCTGAAGCCCTGCTCTGTAAAAATGGATGATTGCATTGGTATCCAAAGATGCTTTCAATCGTCAAGTCCTCCTATCAATTCATCCAAGTCTATATCCTCATCATCTTCCACCTTATCGCTTACCAGACGATCAGAAATATCATCCATCGTCAGTTCGTAGTAAGCCAGGACGCGTAATAATGTCTCCTGCGGAATGGCGTAATGATTATAATTGTAGATAGCGTACTCGATAAATTCATAGGGCAGATCTATTGCATTACTAGCCTCATTCAGTTTGGCATTACCGCCAACCGATCTGAGCAGATTACCAACTCGCTTCTCATTTTTTTCATTATCTAACAGCTGATGCTGATTGAAATCAATTATCCCTAAGTTCTCAAGTCGGTTAAGTGCCATGTCAAAGCTTACGTTGAACTCGGACATGAGACGCGCTATATCCATTGCTGATAATCCGTTTTTCTTATAATCTTCTAATTCCAGATCAAAGAATTTACGGACTTCATCATCAGGCATAAGTAAAGATGCGGCAAAATAGTTGGCTTCCTGTTCAATACTATCTGTTGTTCTGCCGGACGTAGTTACAGAGTTATCAATAAAAGATGCGGCATTATCAAGGTGTAGGATAACGTGCCCAAGTTCATGCGCCAGTGTAAATATTTCACGAGACAGCCTGCTCGATGTATTGGTGAAGATAACGATATCATTATCCCTTTTAAGCGCAAATCCAAGGTCTTGCCCCTCACCGAGCGGATATCTTATTAGCTTATACCTTAGTCTTTCGCATTCATGAAAAAGATCAATGATTCCATAATTACTGACTTTGCATGATCTTCTGAAATCATCCGCCTTTATCCGGATTTCCTTTTTTCTGTTATAATCCATATGAAAGCCTCCTGCACGCTGTTGTTACTTTTGAAGCTTGGCATACATATGCTTGTTAGCATAAAACAGATCCAACATATCAAACATCTTCTGAGAAGATACTTCTGTATCACCAGTCCGGTAAGCTACTTCTGGTGTCTCATCAAGTACTCTCGTAATGTCGCCAACAGTTACATCTAATATTGCAGCTACTTTAGAAAGAATATCCAAAGTAATACTGTTAGAGCCATTCTCGATACGAGCGTACTTTTGCCTGCTTATCCCAATCCGTTCTGCCATTTGCTCTTGAGTATAGTTTCGCGCACTTCTTAAAGCCCTTATTCGGCCCCCTAATAATTCATTCATGCTGTCATCCTCCCTTCCTGTGTCTTAATAGTATCACATGAGGTACTCCTATTCAAGAGGAATGTTGTGTTTTTATAACATTTAGATGATTAATGTTACACATATCAAACAACACCTCCTCCGGCTAAGGTTCATCACCAAAAAGAGCAGGGTCGAAATCAATCGAATCCTGCTCTGTGAAGAGTACATTAAAGGAAAGCGGTATCATTCTGCATATGGCTATCCGGATGCTGTTACGTATCCGGTCGTCGCCGCTCTCCACGCCGAGGGAGAGCTCACACATGCCGAGTTCTTTCAGCTTCTTCATCACGTCCACCTCCTCAGTACAATTGCGAGATCAGTTCCACACATCGGCCAATTCCCAGTTCTCCGCTGTCAAGGCATACATGATAGTTTTGAGCATGCCCCCATTTCATATCTGTATAAAAACGATGATAGGCTGTCCTTCGTTTATCTTTATCCTTCAGGCGCTGTTCAGGCCTTTCCTTTCGCTCACCGTATTCATTAACAATGCGCTCTGCCCGCTTTTCCATACTGGCGTGGATAAAGACATTCAGGCAGTCTGCCTTTCCCCGGAGAATATAGTCAGCACAGCGCCCGACGATCACACAGGGGCCTTTTTGTGCGAGTTCCTCAATGACTCTGCACTGAATACTCCAGAGCTTGTCCTGGTTGGTGAGTCCCATAGTCCGGTCGGTAAATACCGTAGAGAGCCAGCCTCCGGGAGCGTATTCGCTTTCCTCCTTGATATAGTCTGCTGTATATCCGCTTTCTTCAGCGATCTTCTGAATGAGTTCTGCGTCGTAACAGGGAATACCGAGTTTCTCAGCGACCTTTCTGCCAATCGTTCTCCCGCCGCTTCTGAATTCACGGCTGATCGTTATGATTCTGTTAACCATGGTTCTTCACCTCCTGATTCAATTGTCTGTATGTCCTGATGATCAAAATGACTGCAACTGCAAAAGTGAGAATATCTGAGAGCGGCATGGAATACAGCACTCCGTCAAGCCCGAAAGCAAGCGGGAGAAGAAGCGCAAACCCGACGCCGAATAAGATCTCGCGGATCATGGAAAGCACCGTGGATTCCACTGCCTTTCCCATTGCCTGAAGAAAGATAAAACAGGCTTTGTTCACACAGGCAAAGATCATCATGCACAGATATATGCGGAATGCCCTGATCGCAAACTCTGTGTAATACGGGCTTTCATTTGCAGCGCCGAAGATATTGATCAGCTGCTGAGGGAACAGCTCCACAATGATAAGCGCGGCCGCGCCTACTGCTGCCTCCGCAGTCAAAAGCTTCGTGAATAATTCCTTAACACGGTTCCGGTTACCGGCACCCATATTGAAGCCGACGATAGGAATGCATCCGGCTGCCATGCCCACAACGATGGAAATAACGATCTGAAAGAACTTCATCACAATGCCAACCACGGCCATCGGTATCTGGGCATATTGTTCCTGCCCGAAAACCGGATCAAGAGCACCGTACTTTCTTATCATGTTGTTGATTGCCGCCATGGACGCTACCAGAGAGATCTGTGACAGGAAACTGGTGATTCCCAGCAGCAGCGTTTTCCGGCATACATCGCCTTTCATTCTGAAATCAGACTTTGACGGCTTTACCAGTTTCATATGCACGATATACCAGACAGCGAGAACAGCTGTCACGACCTGTCCGAGAACGGTCGCTGCGGCCGCACCCATCATCCCCCATTTGAATACGAAAATGAATACCGGATCCAGGATGATGTTGATGATGGCTCCTGCAAGCGTAGAGGCCATGGCAAACTTCGGACTGCCGTCTGCACGGATAATGGGGTTCAGGGCCTGCCCGAACATATAAAAAGGGATACCCAGAGTGATATAGAAGAAGTATTCTTTGGAATGCCGGAATGTCTCTGCATTGACTGTTCCGCCGAACATGGCGATGATCCGGCTGCTGAAAATCAGATACACCCCGCAAAGAACTAAACCGCTGACGATTACCATAATGATGGAGTTTCCAACGCTTTTCCTGGCGGTTTCAGGCTGTTTTCTGCCAAGGTTCAGACTGACAAATGCGCAGCATACATCGCCGATCATGACCGCGATGGCAAGCGCGATAACAGTAAGCGGGAACACTACAGTATTCGCTGCGTTTCCATATGAGCCGAGGTATGATGCGTTGGCAATAAATATCTGGTCAACGATATTATAAAGAGCACCGACCAGAAGAGAGATAATACAGGGAATCGCATACCTGCGCATCAGCCTGCCGATATGCTCTTCCCCTAAAAACTGATTTGTTTCCTGTTCCAATTAAGTCACATCCTTTCTTTATGAACGCCTCTGCGTTCCTGAATCTTCATCGCGAGGTTGACTCACGATAAAGGCGAGTATCATTTTGAGCTCATATCTCACGTATCTGAAGACATGAATATTGCGTGATGAAAAATAAAAAAAGCGTGTATCCATCAGCCGGATTTACGCCAATGGCTACACGCTTTACTGTGTTGTATCGATATTCTGTTTTTTCAGTCCAGATAATCGCCTACGGGGCTTGTGTTGTACTGCCTTAATAATTTTGATCATGACAGAACCGTCAGGCTGCGTTTCTTCGCTGACGATTTTGTACTTCGTCCGGTTCCTGTCCAGAGAGTCTTTGTACTTCTTGACCTCTGCTTTGACCAGCTGGAGTGCATAATCTTAAGTGTAAAGAACTCTACATGGACGCACAGGAGGATATGCACATGAATGATTACAACAAAATCACAGCCCTTTACTCCCGCCTTTCCGTAGGCGACGAGGACAGGGACGGCGGCGAAAGCAACTCCATACAGAACCAGAAGAAGTTTTTGGAAAGCTACGCCAGACAGCTAAAATTGACGAATATCCGGCACTACATTGACGACGATGAAAGCGGCAGATTTTTCGACCGCTCCGCCTACTCCCGCATGATAGAGGACGTAGAAAACGGTAAAATCGGCGTGTGTATTATGAAAGACATGACCCGCTGGGGGCGCGACTATCTCCAAGTCGGCAACGCTATGGAGATATTCAGACGGAACAATGTGCGCTTTATCGCGGTCAACAACGGGATAGACAGCGAGAAGCCCGACACATTGGAGTTTGCGCCC
>CADABA010000317.1 GCA_902785985.1 uncultured Lachnospiraceae bacterium | reverse complement strand
ACGATCGGTCTTCTCGATCTGATTCTTCAGGTACGCCAGTGAAATGGCTGAGCAGATCGAGTCTGTATCCGGGTTTTTGTGTCCAACTACAAATACAAATTCTTCGTTACCCATAATCCCTCCTGTTTTTTCCGGGCATAGCCCGCTCGTGTTCTATATCCTAAAGGAATTCTCTCCCATTAGTTACCTGTCTCAAATTTCACTCACCAAAATCCCATAGATTGATCCGATGTATTCGGGAAACTTCTGTTTCCCGTTTTTTCGGATCTCACCCGCAAGACCCGGCGCGGAGTTTTTTCAGAGACGTCTTGGCGATCAGCTGTTTTTTCCGGACCTTTGCATTTTATGATCCGACGACAGCTGCTTTTTCCGGACCTTTGCATTTTTTATGATCCGGCAATCAGCTTCTCTTTTCCGGGCCTCTTCATTCTTTTTATAAAGAATTCCCGGGACATCGCCTCCTCCTTCGTCTCATATGTTTCCATATAAATGAAATGCACCGGCCGCCTGCTTTTTGTGTACTTAGCGCCTCTTCCCTCATTGTGCGCCTGGAGCCGGACTTCCGGATGATTCGTCCACCCGGTATAATAACTCCCGTCCCGGCACTCCACAATGTATACGCAGTTGGCCTCCTCCGGAATCTCGCAGAGCGATTCTCCTCTGTACACTTTGACGGGGCAAAATGCTTTCCCGTCTGTCTCCGGATTTTTCGCCATCCCTTCAATGCTCCTATTATTCTATCCGCTGAAGATTCATCCATACGTCCGCTATCCCTGCTACAAGAATGCCTCAGCGTTCTTGCCGCGCCGCGCTTACGTGCGAAGCACCTTCTTCTTTGCGCGGCTGCGATCCGCCGGATATTCTCCAAAAAGGCGTTCAGAGAAGCATCTCCATCTCCTTCTTCAGCATCACAAGCCCCTGCTTTTCATAAAAAGCCATTGCCGACGGATTGCAGGCCCATACATTGAGCGTCAGATTGTAACAGCCGATTTCACGCGCATACCTTACAATAAAATCATAGAGGACTTTTCCCGTGCCCATACGGCGGATCTTCTCGTCCACACACAGATCGTCGATATAGAGTGTCTTCATCGGTACCCTGTTCGAAGTCTCCTGCACGTCCGTTATGATGCAAAAACCGTACCCGCAGACAAAATCCTCCTCGTTCACAGCCACAAAGACCGGCCTCGTGTCGTCCTCAAGAAGGATCCTCAGCTGTCCGTCGGTGTATTTGACGCCTCCGGATTTGAAAATATCCGGACGCCCGTCGGCGTGGACCTGGTTGACCTGCACGAGAAGTTCCTGAATTCTTGGTATATCTTTCTCTGTTGCCCGTCTCACCTGCAGTGTCATAAAACCTCCCGACGAAGAAATCTTTAATAATTCTGCACAAAACTTAAACTATATTATAAATCAAATACGTCTTTATTACTATATCGGATTCCGGCGGCTCCTCATTTTTTTCATCCTCTGCTCATGAAAAGGAACGAATCAAACTGTCTGTTGGGTATTTTATTTAAAAATGTCAAGTGTAATGTCCTTGTAAAATTTACTAAAAATTACAATAGAAATTTGACAAATCAATCAGTAAGTCTTATAATCCACACCGTCGGAAATGAAAAACGACATCGGGCTGTACCAAATAGTCGATTTTCCGCTGAAAAAACGTAGAATCCGACATAAAAAGCCCGCATCAACGAAACAGATATCATTAAATCCGCGCAGTACATTTTGAAATACAGCATCGATCAGCTGCCTGGTACCTGTGGATTCGGTTCGCTCCGTGTTTCACTGTATGGCACCTGCCGATCGATAACGATCTGCGCGGCAGAAAAACAGATACCTTTCATATTTGGAGGAGGATAATTATTATGGCAACCAGAAAAACAGCTGCAACAAAGAAGACATCTGCTGCAAAGACAACCGCAAAAGCTGCTGAGAAGGCTATTGTTGAAAAGGCTGCAGACGTAAAGGAAGCAGTCGCAGAGACAGTCGCTGAAGTAAAGACAGCTGCTGCAAAGAAGACAACTGAAGCAAAAGAGGCTGTCAAAAAGACAGCAACGAAAGTTACGAAAAAGGCTGCTGACGTTACGATCACTGTTGAGTTCGCAGGCAGACAGGCTGTTATTACAGACCTCGCTGCAAAGGCTGAAGCTGCTTACAAGGCAATCAATGCAGATGCTGAGATCAAGACTCTCGACATCTATGTTAAGCCGGAAGAGAACGCTGCTTACTATGTCGTAAACGGCGAAGGCTCTGCAGACTTCCGCATCGAGCTTTAATCTTTACTGAACCATTATATCTCAGTGGGGAAGACCCCCGCTTCTATAAGCGGGGGATAGGTCAATATCCTGCTCGTCTTGCGTGGCGGGTTTCAATCCCCCACTGATTGTTACGCATGCTTAGGCACGGCGGATCGCAGCCGCGCAAAGAGGAAGGTGCTTCGCACCATGCGCGGCGCGGCAAGAACGCTGAGGCGTTCTTGAAATATGCTCTTTTTCGGGCAGAAGCTGCCCGGCCATGTCCAAGCGTTAAAAAGAAGCCGCTGAAAGTATTGATTTACTTTTGCGGCTTCTTTTTTTGACGCGTTCATCTCCTGACCCGGGTCCGGGATGCACAGGGATTTTGTTTGGTATTATATCAGCGTACGCTGACCCGAATCCCGCACTTTCACCTCGCGGGCGAGACCTGAAACAGAGTTTCCCGAACACCTGACATTAAAGTAAAGTATAAAGGTACTTTCCTTATGCTATAATGGTCATAGCGGCATTCAAAGAGATGAAGCTGTGAAATTCTCTCCATCCGGCTCACGCCTGATGTGAAAGAATTATTTCTGTATGCTTTTAAGATGTGAAGGAATTATTTCTGTATGCTTTTAAGATGTGAAGGAATTTTTTCTGTATGCTTTTAAAAGAGAAGAATCACATACAGGAAAGCAGGAAATGCGGCAAGAACGCCGAGACGTTCTTGAACCTCTGAAATTATCAAAAGATAAGCCCTGCCCCTGTGATCTCAAAGACTCAGGCTTATCATACAGGGAGTGACAAAATGATCTACTATGTAAACGCCTCCGCCGGTATACCGGGCGACGGCACAAAAGAAAATCCGTTTTCCACCATCCAGGCAGCAGCTGACCGCGCTCTTCCCGGCGATGAAGTCATCGTCCTGCCGGGTATCTACCGTGAAGACGTGAATCCCAAACACGCAGGGCGTCCGGATGCACGCATCACTTATCGTTCACTGACGCCGCTTGCGGCTGTCATTACCGGTGCTGATCCGATCAGGAACTGGTCTCCGGAAGGAGACGGCGTCTGGACGGCACGCGTCCCCAATGATCTTTTCGGGGACTTTAACCCCTATACGACTTTGGTCAGCGGTGACTGGTTCAACGGAACCCTGACGGAGCATCTCGGCGACATCTTCTTAAATGACAAATCCATGTACGAAGTGCAGGATCCCGGGAAGGTCCGTCATCCCGAGATTTCCCCGGCTTCCTGGGATCCGGACTTTTCCGTCTATACCTGGACCAGCCGGCAGGATGCGCAGACGAATGAAACCGTCTTCCTTGCCAATTTCCACGGAAAAAATCCGAACATGGAGAACGTTGAGATTACTATGCGGCCTCACTGCTTCTATCCTCACAAAGAACAGATCGGCTATATCACGCTCTCCGGATTCACGGTCTGCAAGGCCTGCCCTCAGTGGGCTCCGCCGACCGCCTGTCAGGAGGGCATGATCGGTCCTCACTGGTCGAAGGGCTGGATCATCGAGGACTGTGAGATCTACGAAGCAAAGTGCTCCGGCATTTCTCTGGGAAAATATCTGCAGCCGGAAAATGACAACAAATGGCTCAAATGGAAATATAAAGACGGGACCCAGACAGAGCGGGACTGTATCATGCAGGCAGTGAACGAGGGCTGGAGCAAAGAGACCGTGGGCTCACATATTATACGAAGGTGCAATATCCACGACTGCGGCCAGACGGGAATCGTCGGACATATGGGCGGCGTCTTCTCCCTGATTGAAGACAATCACATACATCACATCAATAATAAGCAGAATCTGGGAGGAGCTGAGATCGGCGGCATTAAGATGCATGCGGCCATCGACTGCATTTTCCGCAGGAATCATATTCACCACTGCACCAGAGGGCTCTGGCTTGACTGGCAGGCACAGGGCACACGGGTGACACAGAATTTTATGCACCACAATACCCTGCCAAAACTGGAAGCGGATATTGAATACTCAGAAGAAAACGAGAAATATATGTTAGCGGGGCTCGGGGAAGATATCTTCGTCGAGGTATCACACGGGCCCACTCTGATCGACAACAATATCCTGCTCTCGACGCGCTCGATCAAATTCGCCTCCCAGGGCGGTGCTTTCGTACACAATCTCATCGGCGGCAGCATTGTCAGTGTGGGAATCGGGACAGACAACGGTGTGCCGGGTCTTCCCTCCCCGCGTTACACGCCCTATCATGTCCCTCACGAGACAGCTGTTGCCGGCTTTATGACTTTCCTCCACGGCGACGTACGCATATACAACAATGCCTTCGTAGGACAGCGTGTTCACCCGCTCCTCAAAAAGGAAGAGGCATCTCACGCCGGAGTAAAAAATATGTGGGATGACAGATGCGCAACAGTCGGAACACATGTATATAACGGATTTGAGACTTTTGAAGAGTGGGACAGAGCCTTTGACGGCTACTGCGGACATGGCTCCCGGACCACAGACCGCTACTATAAGCATCTTCCTGTATGGATGCACGGCAACGCGTACTTTAACGGGGCGCTGGTCTGGGAAAAGGAAGAAGACGCGTATGTGGACAGCGAGCATGAAATACGTCTTGATGTCACGGAGAAAGAAGCCGGAAGCAATCTCTGGCAGTTCTCTACAAATCTTTCGGACTATCTTCCTGTCGTCTCAGAGAAACCGATTTCAACGGAGACACTCGGCATGGCTTTTGAGCCGGAGCAGCTCTTTGAGGAGCCGGACGGCACGGCCATTGTATTTGACATCTCCTATGACGGAACGAAGCGAAAAGGACGGATCAAAGCAGGTCCGTTCGCATAAACAGCCGTACATGACCTTTCCGGTCAGCGGCAGTAAATGAAAGACACGGGCACCCGGTATTAAGCCGGATGCCCGTGTTTTTCATTTTCCTATACTGTCATACGGACTCAGACCTGTATGACATTTTTTCATCAGTACGGGAAGTACCCGTTCGCATGATATGTCGCGCCGTTATCGGTGTATCCGTAGTTGTTCGTATAGGCCG
>CADABA010000316.1 GCA_902785985.1 uncultured Lachnospiraceae bacterium | reverse complement strand
GATGCTGGATCTTCGCCGTCCGATCTACAGACAGACGGCTGCATACGGACATTTCGGCAGAACGGACGTCGACCTGCCGTGGGAGAAGACGGATAAGGCAGAGGCGCTGCGGGCGTATCTGGGCTGATCTGGTATCCGGAACACCCGGCGGGCCTGCCGCGATGAGAAAGATATGAAGCACCGTTCATAGTTTGGAGCTGTGCTTCGTCATAATTGAGTCATATAAGTTTTTTTATAATCGTACCGGCTTGCTTTGCAGGCCGGTATAATTATAATATATATTATCGGAAGTTCCGAAAGGAACTCCCGATAAAAGGCTTGCGCAGCAAGCCGCAGTTCCGATTTGCAACAGGCGCGCACATTTTTGCGGGAGGGATCATGAAGCTGAAAAACAGGATATTTCTTTCATTTTTCATCATCGTACTTGTTCCGATCGTACTCCTGCTAATCATCGGAGCGGGTGTCCTGTTGTTCCAGGGCAGGCGTCTGAAGGTGGAATACGGAATTGACGTTGCGAACCTGAGTCCGCAGGTAAAAGGTCTGATCCTGGACACGATCGTCAGCATGCTGATCGTGCTCTCGATCACCGCGATCGTTCTGAGCCTCTGGCTATACAACGGGATCAGCGGGCCGATTTATCATCTGAAGGACGCGACGCGCAACATCCGGGACGGCAATCTTGAGTTCGAGCTGAAGGCGGAGGGCGCGAAGGAAGTTCGGGAACTCTGCGAGGACTTTGAGGACATGCGCAAGCAGCTGCTGCAGGCCAATGAGGAGAAGCTCGAAGTCGACCGGCAGAACAGGGAGCTGATTTCAAACATTTCCCATGACTTAAAGACGCCGATCACGGCAGTGAAGGGCTATGTCGAGGGAATCATGGACGGGGTCGCGGACACACCTGAAAAGATGGACCGGTACATCCGGACGATTTATAATAAATCCATCGAGATGGACGGGCTGATCAATGAGCTGACCTTCTACTCCAAGATCAATACGAACCGGATCCCTTATACGTTCAGCAAAGTCAATGTGCGGGAATTTTTCGGCGATGCGTCGGAGGATCTTCTGGTCGAGCTCGCTGCGAAGAATGTTGCGTTCTCGTATGAAAATAGCGTGGCTCCCGATGTCCTCGTAATCGCGGACGTCGAGCAGATCCGCCGGGTCCTGAATAATATTATCGGGAATTCCGTGAAATATATGGATAAAGACAAAAAGACGATCCTTATGAAGGTCCGTGATGCCGGGGACGAGATCGAGACATCGATCCGTGACAACGGAAAGGGAATTTCGGCAAAGGATATCGGAAATATATTTGACCGTTTCTACCGGGCGGATTCTTCCAGAAATTCAGGGACGGGCGGTTCCGGAATCGGACTTTCCATCGTCAAGAAGATCATGGAAGACCACGGCGGCCGTGTCTGGGCTGAGAGCCATGAGGGAGAGGGCACGACAATGTATTTTTCTCTTAGAAAGTATCAGGAGGGCAGCAAATGAGCAGAATTTTAATTATAGAAGACGAAGAGTCCATCGCGAGCCTGGAGAAGGATTATCTGGAGCTCTCGGGCTTTGAGGTCGATATAGAGACAGACGGGAGCAAGGGTCTTACACAGGCGCTCACCAAGGACTATGACCTCTATATACTGGATCTGATGCTGCCCGGGATGGATGGTTTCGAGATCTGCCGTGAGATCCGCGAGGCAAGGGACACGCCGATCCTCATGGTAAGTGCAAAGAAGGATGATATTGATAAGATCCGTGGGCTCGGGCTTGGTGCAGACGATTACATCACGAAGCCGTTTTCTCCGAGCGAGCTGGTCGCGCGTGTGAAGGCGCATCTGTCCAGATACGACAGGCTGATCGGGACGAATCTGCACAAGAACGACGTCGTCAAGATCCGCGGTCTGAAAATTGACAAGACGGCGAGGCGCGTCTGGGTCAACGGCGAGGAAACGCAGTTCACGACAAAGGAATTTGATCTCCTGACGTTCCTCGCGGAAAATCCGAATCATGTCTATTCCAAGGATGAGCTCTTCCGCCAGATCTGGAATATGGAATCCATCGGGGATATCGCGACGGTCACGGTACACATCAAGAAAATACGTGAGAAGATAGAGTTCGATACATCAAAACCGCAGTATATCGAGACGATCTGGGGAGTGGGATACCGCTTTAAGGTCTGATCTCTGACACAGTATCCTTGTGACATAAGTCTGTGATGAATGCGCAAAGCGGAACTCCTTACTGCATGGAGAGTATCAGGCTCTTGCGAAACTCTGTGCGAAATGGAATTGCGTGAACATTCATTGGCGCGGAAGCCGTTTGAATGTTCATACAATTTCCATGAAGCACAGACTTTCGCAATTGCCTGTGGAGATTTTTTATGAAAGCAATGGAACAAAAAATACATCTGCCCGGCGCAGGTGTCATCGGTATCTGCTTCCTGCTGACTTCGACGGCGTATCTTGCATGGACATATCATATTATGGAGTTGGTGAAAGCCCCGATCTCCGAAGTCGTTACACTGATCATAGGGTATCTCTTTCAGGCTGCCGGCATCGGTCTGTTTTCCCTGATGATGCGTCGGCGTGAGGATCTTATGAGGATGTCTGTATATGCTGCACTGATCCTTCATATGCTGCTCCTTGTCCCTGCTGTCCTTGCCGGTACTTTTATACAGGCAGCGGCTTTCGGCTCCGCAATGAACCTTCTCTGTGGCTGGATCGCGGGGTATTACCTGTACCGTCTTACGACTGATGTAAGCGCAGCCTGTTCCGCCATGACGCTGGGAGCCGGAAGTGCTTCGATCGTTGTCTCCTGGGCTCTCTCCGCCCTCTTCGGGGGAGCATTGTACCATTCCGTATGGATCCTGATCATCTGTCTCGCCCTGACGGCTATTGCCTTTTTCATTCTCCGGATAGGGCAGGGGCAGCCGGATGCAGAAACAGAGGAAGTGACGGAAAAGGGGATTTCAGAGGACATTCAATTTCCGAAGGCAGCGGAATTTCGGAAATTCCTGATCCTGGCAGGTGCCCTCGTCCTGGTGTTCAGCATCGTGAACAGCTGCGGCTTCGGCTTTCCGTCCGAAGATGTGGAAAAAGGAATCAGCGTGGAATTTTCCCGCCTCTTCTATGCGGCGGGGTGATCCCGTTCCTCATGATGGCAATCAGAGGGGAGCCGGTCTCTCTGCTGATCTTCTGGGTGCTCAGCTATTTTACCTTCGGTTTCTATACGATCTACCGGATAATACTCTTTTCCGACATTGCCCGGGGGAAAGGGCTGATTTCGCTCTGCGGCTTCGGACTGCTCATCGGACGGATCGGTGACGCGGCAGGAGAGGCGCTGTGCCTTGCGATGTCCGGACATTTTGTGATCTTTGTCGGTCTTACTGCGATACTGTACATGGCGGCGGTCCTTCTATTCTTCCGTGTTTATCTGTATATATACCAGCCGGAGGTAAAACCGCCAAGAAGCGAACAGGAGATCTTCAATCGCTTTTCAGCGCGGCATGATCTTTCTGCCAGAGAGCGGGAAGTGCTTCGATTCCTTTTGGAGGAAAAGACCAATAAGGAGATCGCGGAAGAATTATCGATTTCCGAGGGCACTGTGAAATACCATATTCACAATCTTCTCCAGAAGACCAGCTGCCGCAACCGGCTGGGGCTTCTTTCCGCTTTTACTGCCGAGCAGGACACCTGAAACAGGAAATGGCGGGCCAAAACAGGCGGTAAACCGGCAGTTTACCCCTACCTTACCTAAACCTTACCCTGAAAAATGCCCCGACTGGCCGGAAACTTACTTGAGACCCGGCCGGTCGGGAAGATAGTGTATAGCTGTATGAGTATACTCATACAGCTATACACTATTTTTGAAGGGCAGGTGTCAAAATGAAACGAAAGATATGTGCTGTGCTTGTGGCTCTGGGCATGATCCTGTGTCAGATCCCGCAGACTGTCGCTGCGTCAGAAGACGTTACTGCGGCAGGAGAAGCTGTACCCGTGGTGGAGACGGTGGAAGCTGCTCAGGCAGCAGAGGAAACTGAAATCCCGTCCGAACCTGAGGAACAGTATGCGGAAGCCGGGACGCGGCGCAGACAGACGGGGAATCCGGAACAACAGAGTCGAATGAGGCGCACGAGCCTTCCGGGAACGTCGAAGAAGCCGGTGCGAAAGCGCCGGAGGAAAAGGCGGTTACTCCTGACGGGGGAAGCAGCAAAAATCCTGTCTCCGAATCCGGGACGGAAAAGACCCCGATGCCGAAAACGTCGGCAGGAGCAGATGCCGGGCTGGTGGGCGCTCCCAAGTCGGTGTCAGACCTTACGCCGGTCGACTCCGTAGTTGTCGGAGTCGTCGTTCCCCATGCAGGTGATACCACAGAATCGGCCCCGCGCGTCTTTGCGCTTGACAGCGGCTATCACATCACAACGGCGAACTGGTGCGACGAGGAAGGTAAGACGAGGAAGGTAACGAACTTGGATCCACCGTGACCTTCGCTGCAGGCGAGACATACTACATCAAGGCATCCGCTTCCTCTGAGGAGGGGTATTTCTTCCGGCAGGGAAGCGACGGGACCTCATTCGAAGCAGAGGGCGGCGAACTGAAGAGCTCCTGGATCATGAACTGGACGGACGTTGACGGCGGTGCACACTCCTATGCGGAGATCATCATTGCTGTCAGGGTGGCTGCCCAGACATCCTTCTTCGGAGTGCTCATCTCCGACGCTGAGGGTACCTCGAACAAAGGTGGCAGCTACTGGATGGATTATGCCGGTATGGAAGGATCTCCTTCAAGAACGTCTTCCTCCAATAACTTCGTGGAGGACGGCAGCGACGTTTATCTGGAGGCATATCCCGCTGACGGCTACAAATTCCTCGGATGGTACCAGGGAGATCCTGATCGGGCGGAGGGAAAGCCCTATACGGGCGAGCCGCTCACGACAGACAGCGTCTATGAGTTCGATGCGCCCATCAGCCTGACAAGGCCCTATATCTGCGCCGTGTTCGATGTGGATGAATCACCGCAGGGCGATCAGGTGCAGATGTGGGTCGGTAACACAGAGGTCATCGGGCCGGACAGCTCCGCGCAGGGAGGCAAGGTAGCGGTCAAATATGAGCCGAGCTACGATATATATCCGAATATTACAGCGAAGGACGGCACGAATTTTGTCGCCGGTGAGATCCTTCCGTTCTACAAGGGTGACGAGTGTACGGTATACCAGCAGGCAGA
>CADABA010000315.1 GCA_902785985.1 uncultured Lachnospiraceae bacterium | reverse complement strand
AGGCGTACTAAGCAGCTCAATATCTTCACTTGGCAGGTGAATGCAGTATGTAGTTGTAAACACAGTAACAATGCGGGTTTTCCCGCAGTCACCGGAAAGTCGGTGAATTATTCAGGTTTAGAATACATTTCAGAATACTTTTCAGTGATCTCGGTAGGAAGCTCGAAATGCTGGTAATCCTTTCGGTCCGTCCAGTCCCCTCCCCATACGAAGCCTTTCTCAATAAAGAGATTATAGCACAGATCACCTTTTTCAATTTTGTAATCAAAGTCCTTCGTCCTGTCCAGATAATCTTTCCCTGTGGCAGGCTCTATTACTTCTTCCTGCGTGCCGTCTTCATTTTTTACAGTTTTATGATAGGGGTTGTACAGTGTGTTGATGTCTACTGCCATTCCCAGTCCGTGTTTTGAAATTTTATTGGTATGAGAAATGAACCTGAAATTAAAGCAGGATGAGTTGTTATCACGCATCATCGTCTCATCGTCAGCCATATAGTTATCCGGAAGGACCATTCTCTCGATCGGATAGCCAGCATCATAAAGCTTCTCAAAGATTTCAAGGACATCTTCTGCGATCAGCTTGTGTACGACCATTTCCCCCTGATGGGTATTGCCATCCTTATCCTTGTGCAGGACCAGAAGATATCGAAGATCCTCTCGCGGAACAACGCAGTCCTCTTTATAAGTTTTACCGCCTTTCATCCTGTCGTACAGATCATCAGAAATTTCCCGAATGGAAAATCCTTCTCTTGTTTCTGTCACTTTTGTTTTTTCTGTTTTCTCTGACTGCTGATCTGCCGGTTTTTGAGTGTACGCTGACAAAACGGCAGCAAATACAAAAATTATTGCAATTGTAAATATCTTTCTTTTCATAACTCTCATTTTTTAACACCGGGAATGCTCAGTAAACATTCCGCCGATGACTTTATGGAAGGTGCTTCGCACCTCGCGCGGCGATGCAAGAACGCCGAGGCGTTCCTGAACTCTGTCCATACACAGATCCGGTATCTGTTTATCCGAAAAACTGTGCCCGTGCTCCGCTAAGCAGAAGTACAATAAGAATCGCTGTATATGCAATGCATTTCAGAACAGGAAAAGCGTTGATCTTTCCCTTCAGCTTCCATGCTACAGAAGCGATGGAAAACAACGTAAAGCCCAGAGCGATCCAGTAACAGACTGCATTATGTCTGTGCAGAATCGCGTAGGACGTGATCCCCTGAACAATGCCGACCACGAAGGTGACCCAGCCCATTTTGACCGTGAATCGTTTTAATTTTTCCGGATCGGTATAACGGCTCATAAACCTGTCTGACAGCTCCAGCGGGTTCAGTTCCTTTTTCCCGCTGGCATACATCAGACCTGTGACGATGCTGAATACGCACAGCACTGCATAGAAGATTCCGCAAAGCAGAAGTAAGACATTGACTGCCATGCTTTCATCAACAAAACGATCCATGATGTTAGGCCACCCCCTCGATGGATTGATTGATATAGCACACTGTTCGGCAAAGCCATGTGAAATACTGACAGAAGCATGAGGTGCTTACGGCGCGTGATGCAGATACTTGCGGATAGTGAGCACGTTCTTTCCGCCCGCGTACTGGTAGACCACTTCGTCCATCCGCTCCCTTATAATATGGATTCCCAAACCGCCGATCGGCCGATCATCCGGCTTCAGCGTGATGTCCGGAGACGGACGGCTTGTGGGATCGAAGGGGATCCCGCTGTCGGAGAAGACCAGCTCCGCCATCTTCTTCTCCTCATCGAAGGAGAATTCGATCTTCGCTTCTCCCTCGCCTCCGTCATAGGCATAACTGGCGATGTTCACAAAGATCTCCTCTGCTGCAAGCATCAGCAGGAACGCACTGTCCGGCGGGCACGCGACCTCCAGGAGCTGTGCCTCCAGGAACATGTTTACTTCATCCATTCTCTCCCGCTGTGCGGGAACCTCTAGGAAGGCCCTGTGCTTCCCGTCCGGGGCATCGTCCGGACCCAGGAACTGCACACACAGCATGGTAATATCATCAGACTGAGGGGCTCCCTTCGCAAAATCGCGAATTGCCTCGTGCATCCCGTGGATCAGTTCTTTCGGAGGCCGGTCCTTTTTCGCATTCAGCGTCATGACAAGCCTTTTATCCCCGAACAGCTCCTGCTTCTGATTAGTAGCCTCTGTTACGCCGTCCGTATACTGGAACAGGCAGTCTCCCGGGTACAGCGTCATCTCATATTCTTTAAAGCGAAGCCCGTCCCGTACGCCCAGCGGCGGATCGTGCACGTCCTTCATCAATTCGAACTGCCCGTCTGCCCTGCGGATGACAGGGTACTCGTGACCGGCGTTGGAGGCGATCAGCTTCCCGTTCGTCAGATTCAAGATCCCCAGCCAGGCCGTACAGAACATGAAGGATTCATTGTTCTGGCACAGCTGATGATTCACATAGGTCATGATCTCCTTCGGGGAACCGCCCGTCTGCGCATGGTTCTGCAGCAGTGTCTTTGAGATGACCATAAAAAGGGAAGCCGGAACGCCCTTGTCGGACACATCTGCAATGGTCAGCGCAAGGTGATCATGATCGATCAGATAGAAATCGTAGAAGTCCCCTCCTACCTCCTTCGCAGGATTCATGCTGGCAAAAAGATCTACCTCACAACGATCCGGAAAAGGCGGAAAGATGCCCGGCAGCATATCCCGCTGGATGTTCGAAGCAACATCCAGCTCAGTTCCGATCCGCTGTCTCTCTGCTGTCACTTTCTGCAGATTCTCCGTATAGTTGTCGATCTCATCCACCATGTTGATGCAGGTACGCGTCAGCGTACTGACTTCTCCGTACCCGTAACGGTACGGCTGGCATTCCTGCTTCACGTTCTCCGAATCCAGCACGTTTTCTTCTGTTTCCGTATATTTTTCCAGTACATCCGTCAGA
>CADABA010000314.1 GCA_902785985.1 uncultured Lachnospiraceae bacterium | reverse complement strand
CTACGCCGGCAAAGTCGTTATGGTCGTCAATACCGCGACCGGATGCGGATTCACACCGCATTACAAGGACATCGAAGACATGTATGAAAAATATCATGATCAGGGCTTCGAAGTAATCGATGTTCCCTGCAACCAGTTCAAGGGGCAGGCTCCCGGAACGGACGAGGAGATCCATGAATTCTGCCAGCTCCACTACAATACAAAGTTCCCTCAGATGAAAAAGTCGGACGTTAACGGTGAGAACGCAATTCCGCTTTTCAAGTACCTGAAGAGCCAGAAGGGCTTCGAAGGTTTCGACAAAAATCCGAAAGGACTCGTGATGAGCGGCCTGCTCAAGACAATAGACAAGGATTACAAGAATAATTCCGAGATCAAGTGGAACTTCACAAAGTTCATCGTCGACCGGGAAGGCAATGTCGTCGCACGTTTTGAGCCGACGGCAGATATGAAAAAAGTCGATGAATTTGTCGCTTCCCTGATCTGACCGTGAAATGTGCTTTGCACCATGCAGAGCTCTCCAGGAACAAAACTGCCTGAAAGCAAAGCGCTCCAGGAACAAAGCTGCCTGAAAGCAAAGTGCTGCAGGCACAAAGCTGCCTGACAGCAAAGCGCTCCAGGAACAAAGCAGCCTGAAAACAGAACACTGCAGGCACAGATAATTTGATAAAAGCCTGTTTTATCACTCTTCTAAAACCTGTGAAACTGTACTATAATGACAGTAATCGGGATCCTCTTCCGCAGGGCGGGGATCCGATTACTGTCTTTTTTAGCCAAACCCGTTTCAAATAACAGATTATGAGGTCAAAGATGAACCCGGATACAAATTATGAACAGCTTCGACTTGAAAACCAGCTCTGTTTCCCGCTCTATGCCTGCGCGCGCAGCGTCATAAATCTCTATACACCGCTCTTTAAGCCCCTCGGGATCACTTACACGCAGTACATCGTGTTCATGGTCCTGTGGGAAAATGACGGGATCAGCGTCGGCGAGCTCGGTCGAAAACTCTATCTGGATAACGGCACTCTGACTCCTCTGCTTAAGAAAATGCAGGAAAAAGGCTATCTCACCCGTGTGCGGAGCAAAGAAGACGAGCGTGTCGTAATCGTAACACTCACAGAAGAAGGCTGGGCACTGCGTGAAAAGGTCCTCTCGATCCCCGAAACAGTCGGTTCCTGCGTACCGCTTACGGAAGAAGAAGCACGTACGCTCTATCATCTGCTCTATCGTGTCATTGACGGTATGGAACACTGAGCCTCCCGAATGTTTTCAGGGTCACATCCCGCCCGCCGTACAAGAATACGGGTTCCAGGTCATCATGAGCCTGCCAAATACAAAATGAAAGGACTGCCGCATCAGAACCGGTTCACTATATATGGCAATCTCCATTCGGTATTGCTCCTGTACAGTGCCCCTGATCTGATGCGGCAGTCCTTTTTCATGTACATTTTTTGATACGTTACCAGATCCTCCCACCTGCCTTAATATGGCAGTGAAGGAAAACCGTCTCTGACGGAGACTCCTCGAAGCATTCTCACGCCTCGTCGATCGCCTTCCCGATATCATTTCGCTTATATTTGTTTTCAAATGTGACGAGGTCGCTTGCTTTATAGGCGTTCGCCCTCGCCTCGACGAGCGTCTTTCCAAGCGCCGTTACACCGAGCACACGGCCGCCGTTCGTCACGATCCTGCCGTTCTCATCGAACTTTGTTCCCGCATGGAAGACGAACTTATCCGAAGCCCCTCGGAAATTCTCAAGTCCTTCGATCGGGAAACCTTTTTTATAGCTGACCGGATATCCCTCCGAAGCCAGAACAACACAGACAGCGGCATTGTCCTCGAATTCGAGTTCTACTGTGTCAAGCTTTCCGTCCACACAGGCTTCCATGACTTCGACCATGTCATTCTTCATACGCGGGATGACGACCTGCGCTTCCGGATCTCCGAAGCGGCAGTTATACTCGAGCACCTTCGGTCCGTCTGCCGTGATCATGAGCCCGAAGAAAATAATCCCTACGAACGGACGTCCCTCTGCACGCATGGCATCCACGGTCCTCTGATAGATATTCTCCCTGCAGAACTGATCTACTTCCTCTGTGTAGAACGGACTCGGTGAAAAAGTCCCCATTCCGCCTGTATTGAGGCCGGTATCATTGTCGCCCGCCCTCTTGTGGTCCTGCGCGCTGGTCATCGGCAGAATGGTCTTTCCGTCGCAGAAGGAAAGCACGGAGACCTCGCGGCCGGTCATGAACTCCTCGATGACCATCTGATCGCCTGCAGAGCCGAACTTTTTATCTTCCATGATTTCAACGACACCCTGCTCCGCCTCCTCCGGCGTATTGCAGATCAGAACGCCTTTTCCGAGGGCAAGTCCGTCCGCTTTCAGAACGATCGGAAAGCGCACGCTCCTCAGATACTCACGCGCTTCTTCCGCACTGTGAACAGTCTCGTATTTAGCGGTCGGAATATTGTACTTTTTCATAAGCTCTTTGGAAAAAGCCTTGGACCCCTCAAGGATCGCCGCATTCTTTCTGGGTCCGAATACGCGAAGCCCCTTCGCCTCGAACACATCCACGATTCCTCCGCAGAGCGGATCATCCATGCCGATGATGCTGAGGTCGACTTTTTCATTTTCCGCGAACTCTGCAAGCTTTTCAAATTCCATCGCTCCGATCGGAACGCACTCTGCGAACTCTGCGATGCCGGCATTGCCTGGCGCACAGTAAATTTTCTCTACCTTCGGATTTTTCGCGACTGCCCATGCGATCGCATGCTCTCTGCCGCCTGAACCTACAATCAGTACCTTCATGCATCCTCACTTTCTGACGACCTTGCCGTCTCTGACCTCGATCTCTCCGTTCGCGATCATGTTGATCGCCTGCGGCATGATCTTCCACTCCGCCTGTTCCATGATGCGTCTCTGCAGGATCT
>CADABA010000313.1 GCA_902785985.1 uncultured Lachnospiraceae bacterium | reverse complement strand
AGGAAAGGAATCAGGTTTTTGTAATGGGATCATTTAACGCATGCCTTGATAAGAAGGATGTAAATACCGGCAGACAGGGGGAGCTTGATTTTCTGAAGGCATTTCTGATCATCGGAATGATCGGTGTTCACGTTTTCGGGGACTGCTTTGCCTCGGATGCCGTCGGAAAATCAGACAGCATTTTCGGATATCTGACGTGCCTGATCGGCGGTGCATCCTTTATGTTCACGATGGGCCTCAGCATGCAGTATTCAAGGCGTGTCAACGCAAAAAATATGGCACTCCGCGGCCTGTCTCTGATGGCTGTCGCTCAGCTCCTGAACCTTGGGAGAAATGTTGTTCCGAATCTGATCGCGTACTTTATTACCGGAGGAAAATGGTTCCTCACGCAGCAGATGCTCGTCCTGCAGGCGGATATCCTGACATTTGCGTCGATCACATTTTTCATGATGTCGATCCTTCTGGCACTGAAGTGCACTCCGAGGACGGTCCTCATCGTCGGCGCTGTGCTGAATATCCTCAGCATGGTCTTCAACTATACCGTTACGCCGCCCTCGAGCTACCTGCTGAGCCAGTTCGTCGGATTCTTCTTTATCACGAACGCTGAGAGCTATTTTCCGTTCTGCTCTTATTTCTTCTTCGTCGCGTTCGGCTACTATGTGGGTGCCTATTACAGACGGATCCGAGATAAGGACAAGATGTGCATGTGGGTCTTCACCCGCATCCTGCCGATCTGTGTTGTATACTATGCAATCCGTTTTACAGTGAAGATTCCGGTCCTTCCGGCGATTTCCACCGACCTGCAGTACTGTCTGCAGCCCTTCCCGGATGCCATTGCGACCAGTCTTGTGAGCATCGTGCTCATCACGCTTTTCTACAAGCTGATCAAGGCTGCCTTCCACGGACAGGCTCCGAAGGCGATCGGGAATATTTCGAGCAACGTGAACCGCTATTTCTGCACGAGCTACATGATCATTATGCCGCTGCAGACCATTCTGATCGCACTTAACGGAAAGCTTCCGGATTCGGAATTCCTGCCGTTTGTTGTAGCGCTCGGTGTATTCGTTCTCTGCTGGCTCATTATAAAGGCCTACAGCGCTACGCTGGCAACGCCGATCCAGAAAATGAACCCCGCTCTTAAGCTCGGCATCTATGTGCTGATCTTTGCAGCATCGGCGGCGGTCGTCATTTATGCATATCCGAAGCTTGATGTCTATCCGACGATCTGGAACGGATATCTGATCAATGATGTCATCGGACCGGGCGGAATGATGAAATAAATCTGAAGGAGATCTTCCGGGTGTTTTGAGCACGGTTCAGTGCTGCTTCGTATGACTTGCGTTTACCCGTGAGCCGGATTCCGTTCGAAGCCGTAAGTCGGCAGGATGGCGGAATCGGCATACAACATTTCAGGGGGGATTTATTCTTCATCGCGCAATACTCGTGACCTGAGTCATGAGATACCCGCGCAAAGTGAAGAAGGAACGCCGGGGCGTTCCTGTTAATACGCATTAATATCAGGAGGGGTAAGAAAGTGTTCCAAATCAATGAAAACTATCTGAAACTGCAGGGCAGCTATCTCTTTTCCACGATCGCGAAGAAGGTGAAAGCTTATGCGGAGAATAATCCTGATAAAGAGCTCATCCGTCTGGGAATCGGCGACGTTACACTTCCGCTCGCTCCTGCAGTCATAAAAGCTCTGCACAGCGCTGTGGACGAGATGGCGGTCAGGGAGACCTTCCGCGGCTACGCTCCGGATCTCGGCTATGAGTTCCTTCGGAGCGCGATTGCACAGAATGATTTCGCCCGGAGAGGGGCGAAGATCGGGATCGACGAGATCTTTATCAGCGACGGTGCCAAGAGCGATTCCGGAAACATCGGTGAAATTTTCGGGAGAGAGAACAGGGTGGCGATCTGTGACCCGGTCTATCCGGTCTATCTCGATTCGAACGTGATGGACGGCCGCGCGGGAGAGTATCTCCCGGAGAGCGGGCGGTATTCCAGAGTCATCTACATGCCCTGCACGGAGGAAAACGATTTCCTTCCCCGGTTCCCCGAAGAGGCACCGGATATGATCTATCTGTGCTTCCCGAACAATCCGACGGGAATGACGATCCCGAAGACAGAGCTCCAGAAATGGGTGGATTACGCGCTGTCGGTCGGCGCGGTCATCATTTACGACGCGGCTTATGAAGCCTATATTACGGAGGAGGGAATTGCCCACACGATCTATGAGTGCGAGGGCGCTGACCGCTGCGCGATCGAACTTCGCAGCTTCTCGAAGAACGCAGGCTTTACCGGGACCCGCCTCGGCTACACGGTCGTTCCGAAGAATCTTAAGTGCGGGGACGTTTCGCTGAACGCGCTCTGGGCAAGAAGGCACGGGACAAAATTTAACGGCGCGGCCTACATCATTCAGCGCGCCGGGGAAGCGGTCTACTCCGAGGAGGGACAGCGTGAGACGGCAGAACAGGTCGCCTATTATATGAGAAATGCGGCATGCATCCGGGAAGGACTTGAGGAGGCCGGCTATACCGTGTACGGCGGTGTGAATGCGCCGTATATCTGGCTCAAGACGCCGGGAAAAATGACTTCCTGGGAGTTCTTCGATTACCTTCTTGAAAATGCGAACGTCGTCGGAACGCCCGGATCGGGCTTCGGACCGAGTGGGGAGCATTTTTTCCGCATGACGGCATTCGGCACCTATGAAAATACGAAAGCGGCGATCGAGCGGATTAAAAAGCTTTCGATTTGATTTGATTTGGCAGTATATGTAAAGGGGCTGTCGCAATAAGCAGTAAAAGTGCAGTGCAGAAAATTTATTAGTACCGCTGCGCGAGGACTAAGCGCGAGCGGTCCCTGAATGAACTATTTATGCATATAATGCTTAATGCGACAGCCCCTTTTATATAAGGAAATCCAGACAATGCCGGACAGATTTGATGCCTCTACGAACGATCCTGCTATAACATTGGCCTCGCTCCATGGTCCTGAAAGTGCCTTCTGCCTGGATGGAACGCTCATTCTGAGAACGGTTCCATGACTTCAAGACGATGAAGCGATGGAATCAGAACGGTGCCTATAGGGACTTTCGGTTGTTTGATATTTATGGTATGTGATAAAATACAGAAAATAAGACAACGTGATACATCAGGCAGCAGGCAGGAAATGAAATATAGTATAACTTGTTTAATAATTACTTGACTGTATAAGGAGGTAGCAATGAGAAAGATTTTTAGTGTTTTGCTGATAATTGTACTGGCAGTGTCACTGTCTGCATGTGGTTCGGATCCGACGCCAAAGGATACTGCAGAAAAGTATCTTGCTGCAATAAAGGCACAAGATGCAGAGGGCGTACGCGCAGTTTATGATGGATCATATTCTGAGGATGAGTTGATGGGAACTGTGGATTCTCTGCTTGGTGAGTCCGAAGAAGGGAAAGAGGATGATGAGGCGGCTAAACAGTTCAAAGTGAAAATATTTGGTTTTGACTACACGGTTGGGGAAGAGCGGATAGACGGTGAAGATGCAGAAGTTGACGTTACTTTTAAAACCTATGAATTCGGAGCAATGATTGGGCAATATCTGGAACGAACTGTGAACGAACTGTTACCTGCTGCTTTTAATGGTGCATCCGCGGAAGAGATCTATGAAATGGGAATCAAGATTCTGGAAGAAGAACTGGCCAATCTGACGGAAAAATCATATGAAAAGACTGTTCCGATGAAACTTAAAAAGGTGAAAGGTGAGTGGAAGGTTGCAGAAATAGAGGATGATTCCGAATTCCTGAACGCTATGCTGGGCGGAATGGTCGACACCGTCAAAGAGTTTGAAACGATTGAGGACTCTCAGAACGGAGATTAAAAGGAAGTACGGGCTGGTTCATAGGTCGCGGCTTCGGAGAATGAATTATGATTAAACTCTTTGGGAAAAATAACGATTTAAGTACGGAAGAAGGAAAAATAACAGAACTATGAAAATACAAAAGCGGCGATTGAGCGGATCAAAAAGCTTTCAGTTTGATCTGATTTAGCAGTATGTGTAAAGGACGCATGAAAAATGGGAATTCATTTTTCATGCGTCCTTTTAGTATTCTCTCTTTTTGTTTCAGGTCAGTCAGTGGCTGATGCCATGATGACAGCATATCTGTTCATGCGCCTGTCATATACGCTCCAGCATGCCGTTCCCCACCATTCATGCCCGTCATCAAAATAATTCGACCAGTCATCGGACCACTCATAT
>CADABA010000312.1 GCA_902785985.1 uncultured Lachnospiraceae bacterium | reverse complement strand
GTAGACCGTGCGGTAGCTTCCGATATCCTCGGCAAGCTCGACTCTGGCCGGGATTCCGACTCTCTTATAGTGGGCTTCGATCGCACGTCTGCCGTTCTCGTACGCATACATTTTGCTCTCCGGATTTCCGGCCGTCGACGAAGCATGTGCTCTCCAGTGGTACAGGAACTTCGGGACATGATAAATTCTGCGGGCCTTCTCGCAGCAGCGCAGTATGAAATCATAATCCTGCGCGCCGTCAAATTCACTCCGCTCATACTCACCTTCCGGACCGGCGATCTCATCCGCCAGAGATTTTCTCACGCAGAAAATATGCGTGATATAATTATTGGATCTCAGGAGGTCCGGGTTATAGTCCGGCTTGAAATTCGGGCTGTAGTACACTCCGGCGGAGTACATGAGCTTATCCTCATCCGTGTAGACGACATCGATCGTATGGTCGCGGTTCATGGCATAGACGATCTCATATACGGCATTCTTCTCGAGCGTATCGTCATGGTCTGAGAGGAGAATGAACTCTCCCTTCGCCATCCTGATCGCCTCATTGGTATTGCCGGAGATTCCGGCATTGACCGCAAGCTTCTGATACCGGACCCTCGGATCGCTCTGATACTTCTCCGCTATGATCCTTCCGGGCTCCGGAGAAGTACTGCCGTCCGCCAGACAGATCTCAATATTCCGGTAGGACTGGCCGAGCAGGCTTTCCATAAGCTCATCAAGAAAACGCTCCGGCGTATTGAAGAGCGGGATCACGATACTGATGAGCGGCATATAGGGAAGTTTTCTTCTGCTCTGACGCTGGAGCTCTTCCTCACTGACCATGTGGTCATGGAACCAGTCGTCGTAGCCGGCGCTGTCCATCGCGTAGACCGGATGCGCGTTCTTCTCAAGGTATGCCTTGCGCTCCTTCTCTTTGAGAAGGACCTTCACTTCCTTTGCGACATATCCGAACTCATTCTCGAATTCAAAAAGGATCGTCTCATGGCGGATATCCTTCAGATGAATGCGGACAGAAAAGCCCGTGCACATTTCTTCCGGCAGGCTCAGCTGGTCATTGACGTCCGTGCGGGGATACCAGTTCTCCTGGATCGGAAGAATACGGCTCCTGTCACGTACCATGAGCGGCGGCACGACGCCCTGCATATCGAACGCCCATCCGCGGATGACGACATCGCCTCTCCGGTAAGCGAGATGGTCGATGTTGCAGACCATCTTCGCCTCCGCCTGTGTAAGGAGGGGGCGGAGCTGCGCGAAGGGATCTCCCTTCCCGGTCTTCACCTGCGCCTTGCGGTAGACGAGCATCGTCTTATTCGATGCCAGCCGGGCTGCCATCTCAGACCGTTCGATCGCGGCCTGTCTGGCATCCACATACCGCTTATGGAGAGCATCGAAATCCTTTTTCAGCTGTTCATATTCTTCCTGATAATTTTTTTCGATATTCATCCTTTTCTAAGTACCTTCCTGACTTTTTCCGTCGCCTTATACGCTTTGGTCTCTGTCACCGCCTCATAGCGGGACTTCCAGATATCTCTGTCCCTGTTCAGGACCTGATACTCTTTCATGAGATCCGCATAGGCCTGATCTGCCCGGATCTTTTCCGCATTGTATTTTCCTGTCCAGGTAGCGTCCTGCAGAGCATACTTTTTCTCCCACTCTTCATCGATCCGGGCAAGCCGGCCCTGCAGATCAAACACCGCGGCTGCACACTGCTTCCACATATCATTGGCGAATTCAGCGGACTCGTCCGCCCGGGCTTTGCTCTCTCTGAGCTCCCCGATTCCGATCCGGGATCTTTTCGACGCAGACTTGATAAGGCCGAAGCTCCTTCCGTCCGGATCCTTTATGACCTGCCCGAAAAAGTGCTCGTAGCTCTTCTGAAGAAGGTCAAGATCTGTCCCGATCCCAAGATAACGCATCGCCTTCTCCAGCGGATAAAACTCCTCGACACGGTCATTGTGATAATAAAAATCTCTCACACAGTGGTAAATGACCAGATCTTTGGGCATGGAGAAATTCATCGTCCACTCATAGTCGATAAAGCAGGGCCCGTTTTCCGAGAAAATGATATTGCCCGGAATCGCGTCGAAGTTCGCGGCGCGAAAACCCGGCTTGCCCTCATAAGCCGCAGCGCTTCCGAACCATGCCCTGAATTCATCTGAAGGAGAGAAGATCTCTTCATTTTCCGGATTAGCGCACAGCAGATCCCTGTGACAGTCAAGGACCTTCTCAAAGGCCTTCGGATCTCCGGATTCCACTGCCTCGTTATATCTCTTTTCAAGGGACTTGCCCTCGATAAAATCAAATACCGCCCTGCCATCCTCGATCCTTACAGGACACGGGATGATCTGCGGATAAGCTGCCGACAGGACATCCCGGAAAGAAGTGAGAACGTGTCTTTCATCGCCCTCCTCAATAATGGTCGTTATGACAGAATATCTGCGGCTTCTCTCATCAGAGCACTTCACAAGTATCTTCTTCATATGCTCACGCACACCCGACCGTCGTAAATAAGCAGTCGGGCATTCCCTTCTCCCGGGCTTCCCGGGCCAGCTCACCTCTTATTTCAATGATCAACAGTTCATCATTCAGGAACGCCTCGGCGTTCCTGCCGTGCCGCGGCGGCACGGACCGGATTCCAAAGGGAAGATTCGCTTTCAGCCCTTCCTGACTGCTTTCAGGAGGAACGAATTGGCAAAGATCGCTCTCTCGTCCGTCCCCTTCAGGCCTGCAAAAGCCTTTCTCTGGGAGAAAAGCTTCAGGATATCGAGGTCATAGTTCGAATCCTCATCGAAATCGATCTCCGCATCCCGGATATTGTCATCACTCAGGATGACCGTCGGAAGCTTGTAGTCCGGGAACGGATAGAAATAATAGAGATCCTCAAATCCGCACCGGGAAGTGAGCTCCGACAGTTCCGATCTTGTAAAGGTCCTTACGTGATCTCCCTTTTTGTATCCCTCGATGCCGACGAACGGCTTCCCAAGATGATCCTCATGGAAGCCCGCGAAATACTTCATCCCAAGCTTATTCTCGATCGCGACATACAGCTTTCCGCCCGGCTTCAGGCACTCGGCGATCTTTTTTAGAAAAGTCTCATAAGGGTTCTCCCCGCCGACGTAGTAGACAGCGTACTCGAGAACACCGATGAGGGCCACTGCGTCATACTTCTTTTCGATCCGGATATCGCGGAAATTGCCGACAAAAATCTCTATATTGTCGAGGTCCTTATGCCTCTCGGCATTGACAAGAGACCGTCTCTTTGAGAGTTCTATGCAGTCGACCTTTTTCGCCTTCCGCGCCAGCGCTCCTGTGACAGCGCCCATTCCCGCGCCGACCTCAAGGACTTCATCCGTCTTTCCGATCTCCATGGGAAGGACGATATTTTCTCTCTGTCTTGTGAGATGGTAAAGGATCGGCCAGCTGGTATACTCGTCGAGGGCAAACTCATAGCCCTCCTCATTCCGTACGATCTCGAGGATCCGGTTCTCGACCGCGTCCCCGTCGCTGTAAAGATCTTCCCCGCTGTACCAGCTGTAATTCAGCTTGACCTTACCGATGATTTCTTCTTTCATGCTTTTCCTCTGATCTTTTTCAGCTCCTGCTCATAATAGTCAGGTCCGAACTTTTCAAATACCATGCGGTTGTTAACGCGAAGCATGTAATCCTGATTCGTGAATTCGATCGCGGCGTACTTCGTGCCGGTCACGATTCCCGTCAGATAGCGCTCCTCCTGCATCAGGAAAGGTAGGAGCAGACGGATGAGAAGCTGCTTATCCGGATCGCGCACGAGCTCTGCCAGGCGCCCGTCCCGCAGATACAGACCTGCCCGCATGAGGGCCTTGCCCCTCGCCCAGAAGCTTCCTCCGTACGGGAAAGCCGGGTGAGCATCCGTCTTTGTGACCGGGAAGGTCATCTTAAGAAGCTTCAGTGCCTCAAGGAGCTCGTCATAGAGGCCTGCCCAGCCGTCTCCGATCTCCGCGAAATACCTTCCGAAGGATGGGACCGGCGGGACCAGAAGTCCGAGAGCCCGCTCTTCTTTCATTTCATCGAGAATATTTCCGATCTGCGCTGCCGACCCGATCACGCTCTCCTCCTCCCGGTAGAGGAGGGAAGCCGCGTCCGATTTCGGCTCAGGAGCCTTCCGCACGTCAAAGAGATTCAGGACGCCGACGAAGAAGTAATCCTCCGCCTGCATGGAGGCCGCGATCAGCTTTTCCGCATACGTCTCGGGTCCGTCCATATAGATGACGCGGACCGTATCCGGGATCTTCCTCAGATAGCGTCCTGCCACAAGCTCCCGGTCAACGCCCGGCTCGCAGAAAACAAAGACCGCCGCCTCATCATCCGGAGAAAATGTATGCCGGGTGAACTCCGAATCCACGAGGTACGTAAGATGAACGACCTGGCGTATATCGGGAAGATTCTGCAGACGCAGAATGTTGTCCCAGATGGGACGGGTCCGCACACCGGGAAGCTTTTTGATGGCCTCATAGGCACGGTATGAGCACTCACCGGCCGTATTCAGCAGAAAGAACTGGTAGTCGGAGAAAAACGTCCGGCGCTTGACGATCGGGCACCGGTCCTCCTCTATGAGTTCGGACGCTGCGAACATGAAGGGAGCATAGTATGTGCCCTCGAAGCGGTCAGAATCCGCATAGGCCGCCCACTTATAATTCAGATCGGCAAAATGCTTTGTAAAGATCACCTCATACTGCGTGATCGACTCCAGATAGGAGCCCGGATTCTTCATATTGCAAATGAAATCCCGGTAGCTCCAGCTCAGGAAGAAATCTCTTCGGAGCGCAAAAAAATGCGAATTGAGATGTTCCGGAAGATATCCGTAAACGATCTTTCCGTCGTAAGGATCCCCGGGCACCGAATGATGCTTCGTGATTCCCCAGAAATCGAGATCTTTCGGATTCATTGTCTCAAACATCTCACGGAAGGGATAGAGCGGCGCAAAGAACGTATAGTTCATTAGGACAAGCTCATCATACTTCGCAAGTTCCCTGAAGCCCAGGTTAAATATCGCGTCGCGGTAGCCGCCTACGTCAAATCCGGCATTGACCCTGCAGAAGACTTCATCCGAGTGCCGGGCAAGCCTTGCCCTGCCTTCCGGGGTGATGACGCCGTTGACTGCGACATACACGAAGGCAGCGTTCTCCCGCAGATCATCCAGCATATCAAGGACATACTGATCCACGATCCCGTCTTTGTCGTAGAAGAGAAAGACCACGCATCGGTTTTTTGATTTCACATCCAATATCATAAGATACTCCCTCAGGACTTTTTGACAGCATCGACGAGCTCATGGAACGGG
>CADABA010000311.1 GCA_902785985.1 uncultured Lachnospiraceae bacterium | reverse complement strand
GATCCCATACAACAATCTTCACTCCACAAAAAAAGCCAGAGGATGCATAAAACCTGCACTTTCTGGCTTTTTCCCTATCTGTAACTGTCGAAAACGGGAATATAACACCGTTGTTGGCACTCGTCAAGAGCGAGTGCTAACATTTTTTGTGAAGTTTTTGTGAACACATCTTCCAAAGCGAAACCAGCCTCTGACATGGGTCGCAAATCTGCGTCAGAGATTAAACTTTCCGTAGATTGCTGTTTTGTACAGAATATGAGAAAATTGCTATGCAGAACTATAACATGCTGCGGCACCTCTCTCATGACGGGCATACGCAGCATCCTTGTTCTGCCTGCTACTTTTTGAAAATTTATTCTTCATCGCGCGCATTTCCTCGTGTCTTCAGACATGAGATACGCGCGCAAAATGATACTTGCCTTCATCGTGAGTACAATCTCACGACGCAGAATAAAAGCCTACGGCGGATCGCAGCCGCGCAAAGAAGAAGGTGCTTCGCACCCTGCGCGGCGTGGCAAGAACGCCGAGGCGTTCTTGAAAGTCCGGAGGTCCCCTTGTTACTTCGCACACCTGATTTTTACGACCACTTTCTCTGTATAGGAGACAGCTGCAAAGACTGCTGCTGCATCGGCTGGGAACTTGATATTGACGATGACACATTCGAGTATTATAAGTCTGTTCCCGGATCTTTCGGAGACCGTCTGCGCGAGTGCATGGCTGCAGCTCGTAAAGTCTCACCGGATGCTCCCGGCGACGACAATCTCTTCGGAGATGACGGCGGTTCGACGATGTACCGTCTGAAGATCGGAGGCCGGTGTCCATTCCTGAACAGCAAAAACCTCTGTGATATCGTTCTGAATCTGGGCCCGCAGGCTCTTTGCCAGATCTGTTCGGAGTATCCGAGATATTCCTTTGAATTCGACGGTGCGGTCGAGAAGAGCCTGACGATCTCCTGTGAGGAGGCCGGACGGCTGATGTTCCTGTCGGATGTGCCGATCGGGTTCGTGGAGACAGATGCCGGAGGATGGGTGCCTTCTGATGGACCCGGAGCTGATGCACATTCTCCCGAAAATGACCCGGAAGAATCCGGAACAGACGCAGATCTTCCCGAAACGGACTATGAAGAGGATTCGACGCCTGCCGATGATTTCGCATATGAAGAGGATTCGACACCTGCCGATGATTTCGCATATGAAGAGAATTCGACACCTGCCGATTATTTCGCATCGGATGATCCGGGCGAAGAAATCTTCCGGACAATTTCTCTCATACGCAGTGCTTCGATCCGCATTCTGGAGAATCGCCGGATCGATCTCGCAGACCGGATCGGCCATTTTCTCGCCCTCTGCACGGAAGCGCAGCGCGCACTCGATCTGACGGATTCCGATCCCGATCTCCTGCGCATCCGCCTTCCGGAGCTGATCCGTCTGTACACCGGCTCAGAGCATCCGGAGATCACACCGGAGGCGAGGGATATTTCAGCAGAAGGCCCCGGCCCTTGTCCGGATGCAGATGGAATTCTCCCGTTCCCGGAGGACTCGGAGCTTTTGGATGCAGTGCGCCGCGGCAGATTCGATCATTTGAAAAAACGTATCGACATTCTTTCCGGCATGGAGATCCTCACTGACAGATGGGTACAGGAGATTTCCGAGCTTGACAAGGTGTTCATTTCCGAAGATTCCTATGAGAACATTCTTTCAGCATGGCTTTCTTCCCCGGACTGCCGGATACCGGCCTATGAACACCTGCTCGTGTACTTCGTGTTCCGCTACTTTCCTCTCGCCGCTTACGACGGCAGCATCATTGACAAGGCAAGATTCGCGGTGTTTGGCATGCTGGTAATACGGGATCTGGATGCAGCCCGATTCATACGGAACGAGGCTCATTTTGATCTGAATGACCGGATTTGGAACGCAAAGATCTACTCGAAGGAGGTCGAGCATTCGGACTACAATATTGAGTATCTGTTCGGGGAAATGCTGAAGATAAGCTGAAAACCGTCTAAGCAGGCAGGCTCGCAGATACATTGAGGGAGTATAACTATGCTGGATAAAAATGAACAGATGGCAGTCAAAATTGCCAGACAGGTCGCACGCAAAGGCGGCCGCACTTTCTATGTGGGCGGGCTCGTCCGCGATCACCTGCTCGGCATAGAGAACAAAGATATAGACATAGAAATTCACGGCGTACCTGCTGAGAAGCTGAAGGAGATCCTCTCCGGTCTCGGCGAAGTCACTGTTATGGGTGCAAGCTTCGGGATCTTCGGTCTCAAACACTATGAAGTCGACATCGCAATGCCCCGCATGGAAAATGCCACCGGCCGCGGACATAAAGATTTCGAAATCGTGACAGATCCTTTCCTAGGGCCGGAGAAGGCCGCACTCCGCCGCGATTTCACAATGAACGCGCTGATGGAGGATGTCCTGACCGGTGAGATCCTGGATTTCTTCGGCGGGAGGAAAGACCTCGCGGAAGGCGTCATCCGCCACGTCAATGCAGAGACATTCGTGGAGGATCCGCTTCGGGTCCTTCGTGCCGCCCAGTTCGCAGCACGATTCGGCTTCCGCATCGCTGACGAGACCATCGCCCTCAGTAAGACGATGGACCTCTCCGCGCTCTCGATGGAGCGTATTACAGGCGAGCTGGACAAAGCACTCATGAAGGCCGAATGCCCGTCCGTCTTTTTCGAGGAGCTCCGCAGGATGGAGCAGCTCCATACATGGTTCCCGGAAATGAAAGACCTGATCGGCGTTCTCCAGCCTCCCTCGCATCATCCGGAGGGTGACGTCTGGAACCATACCATGCTTGTCCTCAATGAGGCCGCCGGTCTCAGGTCAGCGGCCAAAGAGCCCCGCTATTTCATGTATGCCGCTCTGGTCCATGACTTCGGGAAACCCGTGACGACCGAGGTGATCGACGGAAAGATCCATTCCTATGAACAC
>CADABA010000310.1 GCA_902785985.1 uncultured Lachnospiraceae bacterium | reverse complement strand
GAATGACTGATTCATCGCCGCGGTGATCGCAGCGCCGATGCCGTTATCCATTGCCCGCTTAAAATCCGGAAGAAGGTAGAATTTTACGCCCTCCTTTGCGCCCGGGAGAAGCAGGCTGTGCACCGCAAGGATCACAATGAGACCGAGCAGGCAGAGCATCATGACCTTGGAAATTCTCTCGACACCGTTCTGGATGCCGATACTGCAGATGAGAATTCCGGCGGCGACCGTGACGATCATAAAGAGTGCCATTTCACCGGTGTTCCCGAGCATATCCGTAAAGACATTCGGGACAACGTCCGCTTTAACGGTATCGAACTTTCCGGTCAGGAACTTTACGAAATAATCCAGCATCCAGCCGGAGACCGTTGTGTAGTACATCATCAGCAGATAACATCCGGCGATGCAGAACCAGCCGTGAACATGCCACTTGCTGCCCTTCGGTTCGAGCGCCTTGTAGCCCTGGATCACGCTCTTACGGCTTGCACGGCCGACAGCCAGCTCCATCGTAAGGACCGGTGCTCCCATGATGATGAGGAAGAGAAGATAGAAGAAGACGAATACGCCTCCTCCGTTCTGTCCTGTCACGAACGGGAATTTCCAGACATTTCCGATACCGATGGCACAGCCCGCGGAGACGAGCAGGAAGCCAAGCCGCGATTTGAAGCTTTCTCTTTGCATTTTGTTTCCCCTTTTTAAGTATTTTACAATGTGCGCAAAACATGTCCCTTCCGGACATCGGCCAAATTTTGCGCATCCTCTATTTTATATATAAGACCTGGAAGAATGCAAGTACTTTCCCTGCCTGTCACTGACTCCGGAACGCCGTCGCAGCAGTCCGGAAGCCCCCGGCTCGTTCGAGCGGGCATGTTCGAGTGAGCGGCGCGGGTATGTTCGAGCGGGCACGTTCGAGTGGGCGGCGCGGGCATGTTCGAGCGGACACGTTCGAGTGGGCGGCGCGGGCACCATCTTCTTCGAAAAACACTTGTCCTCCCCTGCGAAATCGAAAAATGCATCTGTACTTTTTGTTCCCGACAGTCGCTCTTCGCATACTTCCGGTCACAAAAAGTACAGCATTTTCGATTTCTCAGTCGGACTGCGCATGTTTTTCTTCAGAAGATGGATGCCCTGCTGCCGCCTGTTAATTGAGAGAGCGGGCCGTCTCTTTTACTGCCCGCCGTCAGAATTCCACACCCTCCCGCGCCAATATGCCAGGCGCTTCCATCAGAATTCCACACCCTCCCTTGCCTGTATGCCAAGTTCGTAGGGATGTCGAACGCACTTCATTTCCGTAAGATAATCCGCTGCCTCAAGCATCCACGACCGGGGATTTCTCCCCGTGATCACAATCTCCTTTAAGTCCCGATTGTCCAGAACGATTCTGCAGAGCATCTCCTCATCGACGAGGCCCGCACTCGCGGCAGCACAGGCCTCGTCTAGGACCAGCAGGTCCCAGTCCGCATTCTTTGCACTCTCAAGAAAACAGTTATGTATGCGTGCCGTCTCCTTTTTCTCCGCTTCTGTCATCTGCGATACAAATTTTGTGCCGGCTTTCCCGGAGAATACCGAGGCTCCGGCCTGCCGAAGCACCGCAAGCTCCCCGCTCGTCCCGCTCTTCAGGAACTGCAGGAAAAAAACCTTCTGTCCGTGTCCCAGTGCCCGGATTGCGAGGCCGGCCGCAGAAGTCGTTTTTCCTTTCCCTTCTCCATAGTACACGTGGAGCATTTCATTTCCTCCTCTAAGAACGTCAGTTATTATCCGGCTAAGTCCTTTCGATGCCTCTTCCGATAAGGCTTAATTTTTGCCCTCAAAAATGATCCTGTACACACTCTCCAGATCAAGGCTCTCCCGCACACATTTCGCCAGCTTTTCATACTGGCGCTCCCGGTAGGCCGTCCGACTCTCAGGCCTGTACGCCGCAGCGTCAATCCCTCTGCGGGTGCAAAGATATTCCGCCAGTCTCTCCGTCAGCTCACCGCTGTCGAACAGTCCGTGCAGATATGTCCCGAAAACGTTGCCTGCGTACGCACCGTCCGTACGCCCTGCACTCCCTTTTTCGCAGTCGATCGACTGAAAACCGTCTTCGCCCGTCGAATCTTCCGGTAAACTCTCTTCTGTTCTCGGCTCTCTCGATTTCGCCTCTTCCGATTTCGTCTCTTCCGATCTCACCTCTTCCGGCTCTGTCACCGCAAAGGGCTCCGTACCTTCCTCTGTGAACGTCCTTCCCATATGGATCTCATATGCGGAAAGCTCCGCATCGGCAAACGGGCCGGCGATCACATGCGCTCTGACGCGGGTCCTCATTTTCTTTCCGGAAAATGAAGTTCTCACCGGCAAAAGCCCCATCCCGGCAATCTCCCCGCCTTCTTCCACACCACAAGGATCCGAGATGGCTTTTCCAAGCATCTGAAAGCCCCCGCACACGCCAAGCACCGGTGTACCCGAGGAAGCCAGCCGCAGGATCTGTCCTTCCAGGCCGGATTCCCGAAGCCACCTGAGATCACCCATCGTATTTTTCGTTCCCGGAAGGATGATCATGTCCGGCCGGCCGAGCTCAGATCGCGATGACACATAGCGCACGCCCAGCAGAGGATGCTCCTCAAGCGGAGCAAAATCCGTAAAATTAGAGATCCTCGGAAGCCGGATCACGGCGATGTCAATCGGCTTTTCGTGCGTTCTCCTGTTCAGCCGTCCTGAGAGGCTGTCCTCATCGTCAATATCCGCATCCGTATAGGGAATGACTCCCAGGACCGGAACACCGGTCAGTTCTTCAAGCATATGAAGACCGGGGCGTAGAATTTCCACATCTCCCCGGAACTTGTTGATAACAGTACCGCAAATTCTCCTGCGTTCTCCTGCGTTCTTCGGGCTCAAGAAGCGCGATCGTGCCGTACAGCTGCGCGAACACGCCGCCCGGATCTATATCTCCGACCAGAATGACCGGGGAATCGACCATCCTCGCAAGCCCCATATTGACGATATCATCCGCCTTCAGGTTGATCTCAGCGGGACTGCCTGCGCCTTCGATGACAATAATGTCATTTTCACGAGCCAGAGAATGATAAGAGGACAGAATGTCGGGGATGAGTGATTTTTTCATTTTAAAATAATCCGCAGCCCGATACTGCCCGCGCACCTTTCCGTTCACGATGACCTGACTCCCGACGTCACTTGTCGGCTTCAGCAGGATCGGGTTCATGCGCACATCCGGCAGGAGGCCTGCCGCTTCGGCCTGTGCAGCCTGCGCACGTCCCATCTCAAGACCATCCTGTGTGATATAGCTGTTCAGCGCCATGTTCTGGCTCTTGAAGGGTGCAGCCCGGTATCCGTCCTCACAGAAGATCCGGCACAGCGCCGTCACAAGAAGACTTTTCCCGGCACCGGACATCGTGCCCTGGATCATGATATTGCGTGCC
>CADABA010000309.1 GCA_902785985.1 uncultured Lachnospiraceae bacterium | reverse complement strand
ATGATCTGTCCACCTGATATCTGCGTCTGTACTCGCTCGGCGTTGTCTGGTTGTGCTTCCGGAAGGCCCGGATAAACTGATCGCTGCCCTCGTAGCCCACCTGAAGCGCGATGTCCAGCACGTTCATGGAGGTGTCTCTCAGGAGCTGCTTGGCATTTTCCAGCCGGATGCTGGTCAGCAGCTGAGAAAAAGTCTGCCCGGTCGTGTGCCTGATCGTGCGGGAGGCATGCTCCGGAGAATAATGAAAGGCATCCGCGAAGCTGGTCAGCGTGACATCGGTGGAGTGATCCTGAATATACCGGACAAAACGAAGGGCAGCGTCTGAATCGGCCGGATGATCAGCCGGAAGCTCACAGCTTTCCATGTAACGGCGGAGCAGCAGAACGAAGATCTTAGTCAGGACAGCGTTCAGCAGCTCGTTGTAATAGGCCTGCTGATCAAAGGACTCGCTGCACAATTCGAGAAAAGCATAATACAGATCCGGATCATTCTGCGCAAGATTCCGCAGTATTTGGTAAATGCTTCGTTCTTCGCTCATATTGAAAAATCCTCCTAAAGAGCAACGCAGATAATTTGAATGAATGATATAGACTTTTCGTTTGCAGCTGCTCATATACAATACATACTCCCGGGCGAACATTCGGATAATATTGAGTCCGCAGTATGCATAATATTCCTTCCTATGCTATCACGAAAAAGGGTGTAATGTCAAACATACGAAATTCTTTGCAGTTCTGAAAGGTAAACTGCGGTTTTGATGTGTCTCCTACCGGCCTGGCGCAATGACCGGGTGTTTTCCACTGTCCCCGCTTAATCGTACATCGTTATCCACATTGGTTTGCCGCACTTGCCCGCCGATCCTTATACCTGTATAATTTTAGGCATTTTCTCTCTTGGCGGGCATCACCTCCTTTGCTATACTTCGTTTATGGGATGACTGTTGCGTACAGTCCCGCATTGAATATATCTTCCCCTGTTAAGCGCTCGGCAAAGTCACGTAACAGTGTGGAAGATATATTTTTTTGCGTCCGTTTTATCTCATTCTTTTCAAGGAAGAAATGCTCATACAGCTGTCTTACAAAGTCTGAGATCTGCATAAGCAGATAGTGGTTCTTAAGGGCGTTCCGATCCCAGCTGCACGCATGCGTTATGTCTCCGCTCCAGTGCTTTTGCCGGTTAAACCCCTGGTTCTCGATCTTCCAGCGGAGGCGTCCCTTCGAAGCCACTTTCTCTACATTCTTTATACTGACCTTCAGCGACGTCAGCCACTGGAACTCTGTGATGGTCTCTTTCTTCTTGACGATCTTTCTCTCCCGGAAGCGAACGACATTCACAGGACGGCCGTTATAATCGATCCCGTTTATGAACTCCGCTTCCCCTGTCCTGCCGGACTCCTTTCCCTTCCCGAACATCTCATGCCGTCTGAGTGCCTCATATTCCTCCGCAATGCCCGGGATGCTTCCTGACTTAAAGCGGATCAGGTAATCCCAGCCTTTTTCCTCGCAGATACTCATGAAAGGCTCTGACGCATAGAGGCTGTCTCCCATCAGGATGATCGGAAGCTTTGGAAATGCCGCTTTCAACCTCTCCGCCAGCCTTCTGAACGCCTTGGTCTCACAGTCCTGTTTGATCTTTTCCTCGCTCATGCCCTTCCACTTTTCCTGTTCCTCAGGGCTGTTTTCTATAAACTCGCTCATGATGCTGCACAGGATCCCGTCGCCCAGATAGATCTTTGCCTCAAGTACGTTCTGGTGATACTGTACCGTCTCTTCTTCTGTTCCCTTGTTGTGATGGGCCTCAAGGCAGCATTCGTTGATACGCCTTCCGCCGGAATAAAGCTGCGTCCCGTCCACGATGATCAGCCATTTCTTGCGGAACCTGGCGTCTGAAAAGGTCTTTCTCCGTATCATTTGATAGACGATCTTCTGAATGATCCCCTGGACTTCCTGAGGATCCAGACGCTCAAGATACTCATTTTCTGTCACATGATGCGGGAGCATCTTCAGTTTTTCCCCGCCCATAAGACGGGACAGGTTCACGGATACCTGTTTGTTGTTGAATTCCTCGGTCATACTCTGCATACTATGCAGTCCTGCGATCCCCTTAAAGTACATTTGCCCCAGCATGACCCTGTTCGGATAAGTGATATACGCCTGATTACGTGGGTCACGGGTATCTTCAAAGAGAGCAAACAGGTCTGGAATGTATTTCCTCTGGATCCGACATACCTCGATCAGCGCGTTCTTTTCCTTCTTTGATGCTTTGCGTTGTTCCTTTCTTCCCATAGGCACCTCTGCGATAAAGTTTTTTCTGACTCTTTCATTTTATCGCAGAAACAGCGCAGATTCAGTGCGAAATTTTTTTACCTTTCAAAGCTGGACAGCAGTGCAGCCTGTGATCTTCCCTTTTGGAACGATTGTATTCCGGTGTTGCGGACAACGGAAAGCTACGGTATATTAGATTAATAACTATTTTTGCGTCGGCCGGTCCTTCGGTCAGCCGCATTGATTACGAGGTAGGTTCTATGATGAATATTCGGGAAGAAGCTCATAAGATGAAACTCAGCTCGCCTGTTCTGGCGGCTACATCTAAAGACGTGCGCAACGGTGCGCTCCTTGCTGCCGCAAAGGCTCTTGAGGAGAACAAGGAGGAGATTTTCGCGGCCAACAGGATCGATCTTGAAAACGCGGAAAAGAACGGTATTTCCGGAGCCGTGATCAAGCGCCTCAAATTCGACGAAGGGAAACTAGTGTCAGTCATCGAAGGTCTCCATCAGCTGGCCGCCCTGCCGGATCCGATCGGGAAAGTCCAGATCATGCGGGAGATGGATTCGGATCTTGTCATGAAGCGCGTGAGCTGCCCGATTGGTGTCATCGGCGTCATCTTCGAGGCGAGGTGTCATCGGCGTCATCTTCGAGGCGAGACCGGATGCCCTGGTCCAGATTTCCTCCCTCTGTATCAAGAGCGGGAACTGCGCGATCCTGAAGGGCGGAAAGGAGACCGCTGAGACCAACCGGAAACTCTTCTCCGTCATTCATAAGAGCGTGACGGAAGCCGGTCTGCCGGAGAGCTGCCTTCTTCAGGCTGAGCTCCACAATGAGATCGATGAGCTTCTGCGCTGCGACAGGGATGTGGATCTTCTGATCCCGCGCGGGTCGAACCGCTTTGTCCGCTATATCATGGACAATACGAAGATTCCGGTCATGGGACACGCTGACGGGATCTGCCATATTTATGTGGATAAGGACTGTGATTTTGAGAAGGCGATCCCTGTGATCATCGACGCAAAATGCCAGTACACGGCTGCCTGCAACGCGGTCGAGACACTGCTTGTCAACAGAGAGATCGCCGGTGAATTCCTCCCGAAGGTGAAGGCCGCGCTGGATGCCGCGGGCGTTAAGATCCGCGGAACGGAGGAGGTCTCGAAATTTATTCCCTGTGAGATCATGGGGGAGGATGATTTTGCGACCGAGTATCTGGAGCTTGTTATTTCCATTAAGCTGGTCGCGGATGTGAAGGAAGCCTGTGAGCATATCAACCGCTTCGGCTCGCATCACACGGATTCGATCCTGACAGAAAATGATGAAACTGCGGCATATTTCATGCAGATGGTGGATTCCGCAGGAGTATACAGGAATATTTCGACCCGCTTCGCGGACGGCTTCCGCTACGGATTCGGCGCTGAGGTCGGCATTTCGACCGGAAAGATCCATGCGCGCGGACCGGTCGGTCTGGAAGGACTGATGACCTATAAATACCTGATCAGCGGCGACGG
>CADABA010000308.1 GCA_902785985.1 uncultured Lachnospiraceae bacterium | reverse complement strand
ACATTATACCAAAAAGGGAGGTCAATGCTCTTTTTATTTGAATCTCCCGTAAAATCAAGGTTTTTGAACTATAAAACAGGTAGTATATTTGACACTACCTTGAGGTGACAGAATGAATACAAATGACTATTCCATCCGTTTGGAAAAACCCGAGGACTACAGAGAAGTTGAGAATCTCGTCAGAGAATCGTTCTGGAACGTATACCGTCCGGGCTGCAGCGAGCACTTTGTGGTCCATGTGCTCCGGGACGATCCGGCTTTTGTGAAGGAGCTGGACTTCGTGATGGAAAAAGACGGTGAGCTGATTGGCAGAACATGTTCATGCGCACCGTCATCGAAGCCGACGACGGCCGGGTGATCCCGGTCCTGACCATGGGGCCGATCGGCATCACGCCGGAGCTGAAACGTCAGGGCTACGGCAAAAAACTGCTGGACTGCTGCCTGGAGAAGGCAACAGCCCTGGGCTTTGGCGCGGTACTCTTCGAGGGCAATATCGGTTTTTACGGCCACTGCGGCTTTACCTATGCCCGGAGCTTCGGCATCCGCTATCACGATCTGCCGGAGGGCGCAGATGACTCCTTCTTCCTCTGCAAGGAGCTGATCCCTGGTTACCTGGACGGGATCACCGGCGTGTACCGGACGCCCAAGGGCTATTACGTGGATGACGCGGACGTGGAGGAATTCGACAAAGCGTTCCCGCCAAAGGAGAAGCTGAGACTCCCGGGACAGATCTTCTGAATCGAATGGTGAACTGAAACAGGAGCCGGTGCATCCTGGACGGTGTACCGGCCCTTGAGAAAAACGTAAATTTCAAGAGAGGTATCGATGATAAGAACAGATCGCCTTTGCATATATCCCGCCCCGCGGGAGCAGATGGAGGCCATGATCGCTTCCGAGCAGGATGAAGAGCTCAAAAAAGAATATACGGAGATGCTGGAGGGCTGCCTGTGGCACCCCAATCAGTGGGACTGGTATGCCATGTGGATGATTGAGAAGACGGACGGAACGCATATCGGGGACCTCTGCTTCAAAGGGCTCCGGGAAAACGGTATCGCAGAGATCGGATACGGGATCCTGGCGGAGCACCAGGGGCAGGGCTATGCCACGGAAGCGGTGCAGGCAGCATGCCGTTGGGCGTTTCAGCATCCGCAAGTGAAGTTGCTGGAGGCGGAAACGGACGCCGGAAACGCTGTGTCGCAGAGAGTTCTTCAAAAATGCGGCTTTCGCTCCAACGGAACCATCGGAGAGGAAGGGCCTCGCTTTACGCTGGGCCGCCCGAACGATGAGGAGGAAGGAACAAGATGAATAATGAGGAAATGAACGGCAGCCTTGCGGTCAACGAAAAGGCTTATCGGATCGTTCGCCTGCTGGGTAAAGGCAAAGGCGGGTATTCTTATCTCTCGGAACAGGATGGACATCCGGTTGTAGTTAAGCAGATCCATCACGAGCCCTGCGATTATTATACCTTCGGCAACAAAATCGAGGCCGAATTGCGGGATTATGAGCGGCTGCTGAAAGCCGGAATCCGTATCCCCAGGATGCATACTGTTGACACGGGCGCCGAGCGGATCGTCAAGGATTATATCGAGGGGCCGACCGTGATGGAGCTGGTACAGACCGACGTATCGGTCGAGCGGTATCTGCCCCAGGTGCGGGATATGGCGGCAAAGGCCATGGCGGCCGGGCTGAACATCGACTATTACCCGACCAACTTTGTTGTACATGATGGACTGCTTTGGTACGTGGATTATGAATGCAACGACTACAGCGAGCAGTGGGACTTCGAGCACTGGGGCATTCAGTATTGGCTGCCAAAGTGAGCTTCCGCAGCTGGCGGGACGAGGATTATGAGGCGGTTTGTGATTTCCTAAATGACAGGACGATTTTCACTTTGAGAAATACAATGAACCCATCAAGGGACGGAGGATCCGCCAATGGGGTGGCTTACCAGCATTCGTACAGCAATCGATTATGTGGCAGCCTGGTTACCCGGAGGAGAAAGTGAGGGCAATTAAGGAAGCTCTTCGGTATTCCCAAATGATATAATCGGCTATTAAATCAGTGACATGGGGGCTGTCGCAATAAGCGTAAAAAGTGCAGAAAAATTATTAGGACCGCTGCGCGAGGAATAAGCGCGAGCGGCCCCTGAATGAACTGTTTATACATATAATGCTTAATGCGACAGCTCCTTTTGCACGTAATTTGATCACTCCTGTATCAATTGACGAACAGGTGCGCCCGCTTGCTGTAGTAATAGCGATTGACGAAAATCATGACAATGCTGACTATCAGCGAGGGTATTATCGAGAAGTTGAAGATCTCCGACCAGGGAATGTGAATTGTGACGGAGACCACCAGGGTATAAGCAAAAATAGCGACAAGCTGAATGACATATAGGGAGATCAGCTTTCCGGGTGCGCCTCGCTTGAAGCCGGCCAGCTGGAAGCGAACGTAGATCATGAAGATCGCGATCGCAATATAGATGATTCCAAAGATCATATCCACGGTCTTGAGACCGCTGAAGACGCTGTAGACCTGGTCAGCGTTGCCGTCGTATTGGCGGCCGGTCAGGTATGAGACGCCACTTAAGAAGGTGAACAGCGCACCCGCCCAAAGACTGAAGTAGATCAGGAATTTGTGCCATTTCATTGGCGGATCAGGCTGCGTGTAGTATCCATTGTTATTCATATGTTTCCTCCTCTCCCTTGACCAGTTACTTCTGGTATGTACTTCTTAGTGTAACATCATTATAAATAGTGTGAGAGAGCATTGTCAATGCAGTCTGCACATACACTTATCGGTCAGCGATCGATGTGTGGGACAGAGAGGACGCCACTGAAAAACATAGTGTTTTTTAAGGAGGCGCCACACAACGAGAGTGTATGCTGTACTTTGATAACTAAATATTGCCTATAATGGGTTATTAGCTCCCATTTTGCCTGGGTGCTTTTATCTTATTTTTATTGATTTTTAGTCATTTGGGCAGACTTCTCCCATTAACCGTATAATTCGTTTCAGGTTTACAGCAAATATTGAAACTGCACCTTGCAACTGGAAACTGGCCAGACCAGCGGAATCACAGCGATCAAAGCCATGTACATTTTTCAGCTCACTGTTTTTAGCCTCTATCATATACCTGACTTTGACGCGCTCCTTAAAATATTCGGTTTTCTGGAATGCTTCCTGACTTTTGTGATAATCACTTTTCGTAGTTACGCAGTATGTTTTTGATTTCGCTCCTTCTTTATAGCATCCGTTTCGGTGTGGACAGGTCTTACATTTGCTTATATCAAACAAGTATTTTATCCGGTCGTTCTTTTTCGTCCCCTTCCGCTTTTCTTTAGTCTGCTTAACGGCAAGATTCCCGGCAGGACACTGCATGGTGCCGGCATCTTTGTTGAAGACAAATCCATCTTCGGATCTGGTTCCTTTTACAATGCGGGGATTCAATCGTGAGATCAATCCGTATTTTTCAGTTTCAGCGTCTTTTAGGTTCTCAAGCGTAGAGTAAGCTGTATCCGCAATTACTTCATCAACGGGCACACCTGCATCTTTACTTTTTTGTACCAATACAGGCAGTTCTGTCCCATCAAAAGCTTCACCTGATGTAACTGTTGCCGCAGTAATGATTCGGTCTTCGGTCATCGCAAGATGCGTCTTATAGCCATAAAATGATGAGGTTAGTGTTTTATGGCCGACTCTCGCATCCGGATCTGGAGACTGGTCATAACAATCGACTTGATTATCCAACATCTCAGCCAGAAGAGTGGATTCTTCTTTAATTGCAGGAACTTCAAATACCGGGCTTTCTTCAGCTGTTTTTATCAGCTCGTTACAATACTTTTGATACTCTTCGAGTGTAGTTTTATTTCCGGGCTCAGCGGGTAAAGCCAGGTCAGCACCTGATTCAGAAAGCGATTTCTTCAGTTCAGCAGAAGCTTTTGTGAGCATTTGCCGCTGTGTGAGTTTATGGTAGCGTGCCGTTGTATGAGTTGAATCGACTATTATGGTATTACTTTTCAACACACCCTGTTCTATAGCAATTTCAACGCTTTTGCCAATGAGCAGATCAAGAAGGTTTTCATCCTTCAGACGCTGTTTTCTGAACTTGGTCAGAAGACTGGGATGGATTACTTCCTCTTCCGGGGATAATCCCAGAAAATATTTGAAAGACATATCATAACGAGACCTCTCAACAACGCCCTGATCCGAAAGATTATAAAAGTATTTCAAAAACAAATATTTGAAGAGAAGTATCGGGCTTTTTGCACAACGTCCATTATTAAGGCAATATTTACTTTCAAGCTCTTCGTACACAAAAGAAAAGTCAACTATCTCGTTGATTTTTCTCAGTATATGATCCTTTGGGATGATACGATCATACAAGTCTGAATAATAAGAAAGGTTCAATTTCAGTTGGGATGACAGCATA
>CADABA010000307.1 GCA_902785985.1 uncultured Lachnospiraceae bacterium | reverse complement strand
AGGTTGAACATCGTCGCGACCTCCGGATGCTCGTCCGGAAGTGTCGGGTGCTCGACCATGTATTCGCCCGATCCGACGACCCATTTCGGGATAAGGTACTGGATGTGGTGATCCGCGTTGTCGCGGTTCTGTTCCAGAATGCCGATCCACAGAAGGTGATCGATCATTTTCTGCGTTCTCTGCATGCTCATCTTGTTGCGGACCGCGAGCTCGCGTGTCGTCAGCCCGACTCTTCTCTTCTTAAAGCTGAGCATAAAGCGGACTTCCTCTTTGGTAAGGAGCCTGTCGAGGATCCAGAAGTCCATGTGATTCTCTTTCATTCCTCCCGGGAGCTTCCGCGGAATGTTGTCCGTGATCATGAGCGCGAGCTTCATGACAAGCTTTTTCTTTTCCGGATCATCACAGTGATAATCCGTGACCGGGAAATCACGTTCGTTGACGTGAATCATGGGATTTACATCTTTTACCATATCTTAAGCATACCTTTCTGAGCCGCAGAGCGCCTGCGAAACACTGTTCTTCTATCGCACAGAGTTTTGCAGGCGTCTTTTTCTGAACCGTAAATGAAAGGATCCTCCGTCCTGCGCGTTCTGCGGCAGCCTCGGGGCTGCCGCAGCACGTTAAAGAATCGAAAGTCTGATCCTCAGGTCCGTCAGCGCAGGATCAGAATTCTGATCCTCAGGTCCGTTTTCAAAGGATCGGGATCTTGATTTTCAGGTCCGTCAGCGGATAGGAGGAGCAGGCATGGAACCAGCCCATCTCCCTGTCCATCGCACGCCGTCCGTCCCCGACCGGATTCACGAAGATCTCGCCGGAAAGGAGCTGGCTCCTGCAGAAGCCGCACTCTCCGCCCCTGCAGTGGGCGTCGACCGGGATCCCGGCTCTCTCCAGCGCGACGGCTACAGGCTCGGACGCACTTGCCGGAATAACATCCTCGCGCACACCGCGGACGACCGTGATCTGATACGTCTTTCCGACGCTTTCCGCCGGATATCCGGGCAGTGCGCTGATGTCAGCCGGCTGTCCGAGGACATCCTTACGGAAGCGGCGGACCGGAACGCCCAGCTCTCCGAGAACTTTTGATACAAAATTGTACATCGGGAGCGGACCGCAGAACATATAGGTCGGATCCTCCCCGGAATACTTCTCAATGATTTCCTTCGTGACAAAGCCCTTCTCGCCTTCCCACTCCGGATCGTCCGACATTACGTTGACGACGCGGACGCGCGGGCAGGCCGCTGCAGCCCCGGCAAGCTCGTCTCCGCAGACGATATCGCTGTGATGAACGGATCCGTAGAGGATCGTGAGGTCCGTATCGAGATACCCCGCGGCGATCTCCTTCGCCATCGAGACGAACGGTGTGATGCCGCTGCCGCCTGCGAGGGCGACGACATTTTTGGAATCCCTGAGCGGCTCATAGTAAAATGTCCCGAAGGGCATCGAGCCGTCGAGCAGAGTCCCTTCCGTTACATTTTCAAAGAAATAGTCCGGCACGAAATACGGGCGGTTCCGCCGGATCGTGACCTCGATGAAGGGTTTCTCCCCTCTCGCCTCAAAAGGTGCTGAGGAGATGGAATACGGCCTGTTCAGGACGCTTTCGCCGATCTTCAGATTGAAATTGACGTACTGACCGCACTGGAAGACCGGGATATGGCCGTCGACCGACTCGAGACGGAAGGTCTTCGAGGTCGGGGAGGCATCTCTCACCTCCGTGACGACAAAGCGCATCTTATCCGGATGCAGAAGATCCGCGAGTTCACGGATCGGATCCTTCGGCTGCGGTATGGCACTCGCGTTCTTATAGCTCATGCGGCGCGCCTTCGTGACTCTGGAGGCTCCGCCGACGTCTTTCAGGAAGCTGTCTATTTTCATTTTCCGGCACCTCCAATCAGATTTTTGATGACGGAAGCAGGCGTCTTCTTGTTTTTTGCCGCCTCGGCTTCCAGAATTCCCTTCGCTGCTGCGCGGCCGTTGGTGACCGCCGGGCCCATGCCGTTTCCGGACATGCCGTGCGCGCCCGCAAATTCAAGGCCCTTGATAAAATGATCCTCCGCCTTCATCTGGAGGCGGGCGACCGCATGGTCATCCATGCAGTGGGCATATCCGTAAATGCTTCCCTTCCACGCGCCGACGTAATGTGCGACCGTGATCGGCGTCTCGACCTCGATCTCGACGATGTGGTCGTGGATGTTGATGCCGGTATTCTTCTCGTAATTTGCAATCATCTCCGCCGCGAGTTTTCTCTTGAGTGCCGGATACTCCTCCTCCTTCACATCGAGGAAGGAGTCGACGAGCGGCAGCGCGGTGATCGAGAACTGGCACATGCCTTCCGGCGTGCAGTCAGGATTTGCAAGGTTCAGGCAGATGGACGTGAGATAGGTGTACGGTCCGGCCGTGTGATAATTATCCCAGATCTCCGTGGTGTCCATGGTATCGCCGGAGAAAATGTTGTAATCGCTGATCCCGAGCTCCTCGGGCGATCCGTCGAGGACCATCATGACGGAGACCGGACAGACGCTGAGATTTCTCGCATTGACGGCTTTGATCGCGCCTTCCGGAACCTCGGAGAGCGGCTCGATCATCTGCGTGTAGACCTTGTTCGGGTAGGCAGCGCTCACGACATAGGCGCAGGCGATCTCATCGCCGCGCTTCGTACGGACGCCCGTCACCCTGCCGTTATGGACAAGGATCTTTTCGACTTCCTGGCGGAATTCAATCTGCGCCCCGTTCTCCTCGGCCTTCTTCTCGAGTTTCATGCTCATCTCGTGGGAAAGGCCGTGCGCGACATAGCTTCCGCAGAAGTAGTCCGCCATCAGGAATGCATAGATCGTAAAGGGAAGGGTATTCATCGGATTCCCGACATAGATCCAGTAGGGTGTGAGAATCTGCTCGATTTCGTCCGGGAATTCAAAGGTCGACATGACCTGTTCCGCGGAGTACCCGACCGTTTTCACGAAATCCGGGTGCTTCAGGAGCATCTCCGGCTTGCTCATC
>CADABA010000306.1 GCA_902785985.1 uncultured Lachnospiraceae bacterium | reverse complement strand
CTTCAGCTTATTATAGGCAGGGACCGCATGGATCCTGATCTCTCCGACCGTCAGATCTTCCCCGGGCTTCATGACGAGGAGCTGCCGGCCGTTCACGACCTTCTTCACCTCCTTTTCCATGGAAGCCGGTACGACAAAGACCGTCTTTTCATTGGAGATATTGGCGATCGACTCCGGATCAAAATGGTCAAAATGCGGATGTGTTACGAAAATAAGATCCGCATCCCCGGACGCCGCCGTGATCTTGAACGGGTCAAAATACAGGACCCGGCTGCCCTCGATCCGGATGCTGCTCTGTGTATTGACCGAAATGTGATCAGTGTTCATAGTGTCCTCCTTTCCCTTTCGTCCGATATCCGGACATATGAGTTTACTGAATCTTCCCACATCCGGACTTTATCGGCTTCCGGAATACTGCAGGTGAGAAGTATTCATGAATTTATTTTCTGAGATACTGCGCAGAGACCGGAAACTCAAAATAAGTATCCGGATAGGGTTCATTTTTCAGCGTAAAATGCCACCACTCGCAGTCCATCGGGATAAAACCGCCGCGCACCATAGCCCTCTGCAGACACATACGGTTCTCATACTGTTCCTCGGTAATATCCCTGCAGTCCGGATGAGATATCGGGCTGAACAGATCGAAGGGACTTCCCATATCCAGCTCTTTTCCCGTTCTCATATCAAGCAGCGTGAGATCCACAGTACTGCCCCGGCTGTGGCTGGACTGTTTTGCGATATATCCCTTCGCAAAGAGCTCCTGCTTCTCAAGTTCCGGATAGAAATAGGGCTTCATGCGGATATCCTGATCCTCGATCCCCCAGAGCACAAAGTGCCTGACTGCGCAGGCAGGCCGGTAGGCGTCAAAGATCTTCAGACGGTAGCCCTGTACGATCATTTCGCTGGCCACGGCCTTGAGCGCCCGTGCAGCTTCCCGGGTCAGCAGCGCGCACGGTTCCTCATATCCGTCGATCCGGTCGCCGATGAAATTATAGGTACTGTAATAACGGATCTCCTGCACGATATGCGGCACAAAGTTTCCAAGAAGAACAAAACCGGATGAATCCATCGTCTCGCTCTTATAGTCAGCTCTCACATCTCTTCCTCCTCACAAACGCAGTTTTGATATTTGACTGCATGTCTATATCTCCTCGCATGCGCGGGACAATACCAGGCTCCTGACCGTATCCCTTCCGCATCGTCTCTCACGCATGCGTGCCTTCCGTTCCCGTAAGCGCAAGCTCCTCCGCATGCGCTTTCATCCCTTCGATCACGATCGCCGAGACCTCTTTAATGTCCATCCCCAGCATCTCACAGCCTTTCAGGATGAGAGGCCGGTCGCATTTCGCCGCGAACCGCTTGTCCTTCCATTTCTTCATGAAACTCTTTACAGATAAGTCCGTGATCCCGTTCGGGCGCATCCTTGCCGCTGCCTGCACGATCCCGGTCAGTTCATCGATCGCAAAAAGGCTCTTCTCCATATTGGTGACCGGCTCCACATCCGTGCAGATGCCGTAGCCGTGGGACAGAATTGCCCTGATATCCTCCTCCGGAACACCGAGTGCGCGAAGCGGCTCCTCGGTATGGGCAAGATGCTCCTCCGGATATTTTTCATAATCATAGTCGTGAAGCCAGCCGACCGCCTCCCAGTGCTCGCGGTCTTCACCAAAATGTTCCGCCATCGCTCCCATAGCGGCAGAGACATTTGCCGCATGCAGCAGAAGGCCGGGCTCCGTGACCATGGATGCGTTGATTTCTTTTGCGTTCTCAAGAGTTAACTTTTCCAAAGCTCTTTTTCCTTTCCATGTTCTTCTTTATATTCTTTTTAATTGTACGGGATAATCCACCTCTGGACAAGATGATAAAACCGTTACAACATGAAATGAACCGGGAATACTGAGGAATACCTGCGCACTGCTGATCGCTTTCTGTGACATATATAGATCGAAAGCCGTGAAACAGCTGACGATAAAGTAAAAAAGCGACCGACACGATCCCAAGCCTCAAAGCACGGGACAGCGCCGATCACTTTTCAATTCCACGCCGCAGAGGCGAGCATTTCGTTCCACATCTCCAGATTTTCTTCCTTCACGACAGCTCTTGTATAAAAATGCAGAAAATACAGCTCCTTTCCGTGCTTGACCACACAGGTCTCCCCATACATGACCATGCCCTCCGCTTCATATTCATAGCTATATCCCCGGGCTTCTTCACCGCCCACCTGTTTAGTGAAAAATCCTTTCGAACGATAACCGTTCGCTTTCATCGCTTTCCTGACCTGCGCTTCGGCACTCTCTGCGGCGTCCTTTGCGCCGAACAGCATGCCGATCAGTCTGCCGACAGACTTCCAGCCGGTCGAGATCAGGATATGCCGCTCCGGATCGGAGAGACACTCCACCGGGCCTCCTCCCAGAGATTTGAATTTGCTGCGCTCATTTTCATCCAGCACATGGAATCCGTCCGGATAGAATACCCGTAATGTATTATTCAGTGACACATAATTCTTCATTTATTTTTTCCTCTCAGAACCTGATTGTTTTATATCAGTTCAGACTCACATTTAATATTTGGTCTGAATTTGCAGCTGTTCATCGCCTCCGGCCGTCCGCATGCACAAGGAACACCGTGACTGTGAAAGAGGTTTCTGAACAGTACCATGCATTTTTTTATACGAATCAGGAACATGAGCGGACAGATTTCCTCCGCGCAAAAAAGAGTCCAAAAAGGACCGAAGGCATTTTACGGCCCCCGGTCCTTCTTTCATTTACGTAACTATACTTTTTCACAGTCCCTTCTCACGAAACTATACTGTTTTCACAGCCCCTTCTCACGGAACCATACTATTTTCGCAGTCCCTTCTCACCACATGAATGCGCCGGTCACTTTCCGAAACCGGCAATGTTCCGGGCCGCTTTTTTCATTGCGAAATGGTTGACTGCGAGTGCAGCGGTGCATACGATAAAGATCATAAGCATGATCACTCCGAACACTACGGCGATAATATTGACAAGGCCGAGCTTTCTTGAGAGCTCTACCTCGCTGTCCCAGTCCAGGCGGGGTTTTGCAGAATCCCTGAGGATCATAAGATCGATCAGGAGCAGATTCATAAGGAAACTTACGCCTGCGCCTGCAAGGAGCGTCCAGCCGCTCCAGACAGAGACAAGCCCTGCCACAATGCAGACGATTCCAAGAACGATCACGTAAAGGACACTTCCGAGCGAACAGATGAACATGCAGAAATTTCGCTTGCTCCTGCAGTAATCGCCGTAGTTGATCGGCAGCGCCCTGATCGCATGGAATGTGTCTCCCTCCCTTGAAAATGCGCTCCCCGGCAGAATATTGAAACCGCAGGAAAAGCAGGATGCCGTAAT
>CADABA010000305.1 GCA_902785985.1 uncultured Lachnospiraceae bacterium | reverse complement strand
ATTATGGCAAAATGGGTATGTTCAGTCTGTGGTTATGTACATGAAGGCGATACACCGCCGGAAAGATGCCCGATCTGCAAGGTCCCGGCTTCCAAGTTCAATAAGATGGAAGAAGGCGAGATGGTATGGGCTTCTGAGCATGTAGTCGGCGTCGCAAAGGGTGCTCCGGAAGACATCATCCAGGGTCTTCGTGAGAATTTCGAAGGCGAGTGCTCCGAGGTCGGTATGTACCTCGCTATGAGCCGCCAGGCATTCCGTGAAGGCTATCCGGAAATCGGCGATTATTATCATCGCGCTGCCCTCGAGGAAGCTGAGCATGCTGCAAAGTTTGCTGAACTTCTCGGCGAAGTCCTGACAGACTCCACAAAGGAAAATCTCCGTGTCCGCGTTGACGCTGAATACGGCGCAACAGCCGGCAAGACAGAGCTTGCAAAGAAGGCTAAGGCTCTGAACCTTGACGCGATCCATGATACGGTTCATGAGATGGCTCGTGACGAGGCAAGACACGGCAAGGCATTCAAGGGCCTGCTGGAGAGATACTTCAAATAAATCCTTTCGTGCATGTTCCGATTTCGTTTGCCGCATCAGCATACGAACGATATAATCGGACAGGACTAAATCAGATACGAATAAATCAGCTACGTCAGAAGGAGCGGGAAACCCCCCGCTCCTTCTTCTATTTCTTCTTCTGCTGCTTTCTGAAATGCTCGATTGAACATTTTGCCTCTTATACGGCAGCCATTCCTCCGTATTACGTTCTGTAGCTGCTTCCGCGATCCTCTCCATTCACAGTGATATCACCGCCTGATACTTTAAGATCCATGGTCTCATTTTTGACCGGCTTGTCCGTCTCGACCGTAATCGAGCCAATATCACATTTGCAGATAAGACTGGAAAAGCTTCCGGATATATTGATGGAACCGGTATCCGTCTTGCAATCTGCGGAATCGAAGGTGCACTTATTGATATCAATATTTCCTACATCCCCGGCAGCCTTGAGCTTCTTAAATGTACACGCATCGAGGGAAATGCTTCCCACATCCGACTCAAGCTTAAGATCCCCGAACGTGCAGTCAGCAAATTCGATGCTGCCCACGTCCGTCGTGATGTCGATTTCAGAAGAAGTATCAAATATAAATCCGTTGACCTTCAGGCTGCACACATCCAGATTTCCGTTGATGCCCTCCAGCTCTTCCCCCTCAGGAACAGTAATTGTAAGGCTGCAGTCCAGATCGTTCAGATGGATATTTTTCATTTTCTGTTTCACTACGAGCTTATCTCCCGAAACTTTGATTTCCGGCAGGGCCTTGGACGGATATCTGTAGCTGACATTGAAGCTTTTACCCTTCTCGATTATGACATCCCCGGCATCCAGTTCGAGCGAAATGCTCTTAAAGCGCTCTGCTGCGACTTCATCGCTTTTCATTTTTCCGCTTCCGCTTCGTGAAAAGCCGAAGCCCAGATGAAGAATACATCCGACTATAATACAAACGACCGTTACGATCGTCAGTATGGCCAGAAAAAAACCGGTCCCTTTCTTTTCTTTCGTCGTCATTTTATATCTCTCCTCTCAATTCTTCGGTTTGTTTCTCATCTTCTGCTGCCAAGATTGCTTTCGATCACTTTGTGAATAATCGCGGCGATCGGCCAGATGATCCAGGAACTGAACCAGTTGAAGGTCAGAAAGCTCCAGATCAGATATACGCAGGTGATCGTCTGCCAGTAGACGGACATGAACGCTCCCAGTTTCGGATCATCGTAATAAACTTCTCCGTCCGCCCGCTGCTTCGTATAACTTCCGCTGACTGTACCCTTATCATTCAGCCCGAGAAGGGTCTCATAGCGCCCTTTGAGAAGACTGCTGTAGACGATCAGGAACACGCCTATGCCTACCATGATAAAGAGTGTGATCACTGTGATATTCGAAATGTCAACGGGACTGAATATCGCAAAAATGCCATCCAGGAGCAGCATCGGGACCCAGCTGATCACGCAGAGCATGATTCCAATCACCAGCATCATCGTACCGGTCGGCCGGAAACGGTTCCTCTCGTCCTGCACAAAATTCGATGTCGCGTAATCGATCGAGCACGGCTCATCCTTCAGAAAACTCCATTTTTTCATTCTCTGCGAAGCGTAGATAAAGCAGCCGACTGCGGCGGCAACACAGACCATCATAACGCAGATCCCGATGGTCTCCATCAGCCTGTTGACCCTGGTACCGGGAAAAATCTGAGAAAACAGGATCGGACCTGTCACAGAGAGAATGCAGAGAAAAACTCCGAAGGCAGTGAGGAGTGAGCTTCCGCCCTTCTCCCGGAGATAATCCTTTGCCTCATTCATTGACATATGGCGCCGTTCGGGAGCAAGCTCCTTCGTGAGACTCAGTTTCTCTCCCCTTGCCTTGTCAAGTCCCAGCTCCCCGGCGATCTCATCGAGATTGCCGAATTCAGAGATCACTGTGCCGATCGCGGCATTCTCGCTTTTCCCTTCCGCTATCAGTTCCGAATATTTGTCTTCCATCATCTGCCAGAGCTCGTCTCTCGCCCGAAGCACTTCAGGTGTATTGGGAAGACCCGCAAACATGGTCTCAAGATAATTACGAATCGTTTCCATCTCTATTACCTCCTGATGAACCTTTCGACTACATCCTTGGTCAACGTCCACTCCTCACACTTTTCATTGTAATAGGCTGCCCCCAGCGGGGTGATCCTATAATAGGTTCGTCGCTTCCCGCTCCCGTCCCCTGCCGGATCCGCCATGAACGACTCAATATATCCGTTCCTCTCCATTCTCGTAAAGGCCGAGTACAGGGTCGTCTCCTTGATCACGTACTTTTCTTCGGACAGCCTTCGGATCTCCTTCGAGATCTCGTATCCATAGGACGGACCTTTCAATAAAATACAGAGAATAATTGTGTCATTATAGCCGCGTATCACATCACTGCTGATTCCCATTCTCACTCACCTCGCATATTCTTCTTTCCTCCGATTTCTCTATGT
>CADABA010000304.1 GCA_902785985.1 uncultured Lachnospiraceae bacterium | reverse complement strand
TGCACAGGCTCACAGGATCTGTACGGAGATGAGTGCCTTGCTCATGTCGCTGCCCACTCCAAAGAAATCGTGGAGAAGCTGAACGAAAGCGGAAAGCTGCCGTTCAAGCTGGTCTGGAAGCCGACCCTGATCACCAACGAGCTCATCAGGAAGACCTTTAACGAGGCAAATAACGATGAGAACTGTGCGGGCGTCATTACCTGGATGCATACTTTTTCACCGGCCAAGAGCTGGATCCTCGGACTTCAGGAGTACCGCAAGCCGCTTTGCCATTTCCATACACAGTACAATGAGGAAATCCCCTATGAGACGATCGACATGGACTTCATGAATGAGAACCAGACGGCTCACGGCGGAAGAGAGTACGGCCATATCGTCACCAGAATGGGCATCGAGAGAAAGGTCATTGCCGGTCACTGGAAAGACGAGGCAGTGGTGGAAAAACTGGCTTCCTGGATGTACATGGCAGTCGGCGTGCTCGAGAGCTCTCATGTGAGAGTAGCCAGATTTGCAGATAACATGCGGAATGTTGCCGTCACGGAAGGCGACAAGGTCGAAGCGCAGATCAAATTCGGATGGGAAATCGACGCATGGCCGGTCAATGTCCTTGTTGAGTATGTGGATTCCATCCCCGACAGCGAGACGGAAGCTCTGACGGAAGAATATTACCGCACATACAAGATCGTCGAGGAAGGCAGGGATCCGAAGGAATTCAGAGAGCACGTCAAAGTGCAGGCGCAGATCGAGCTCGGAATCGAAAAATTCTGCAAAGAGAATAATTACCAGGCAGTGGTAACGCACTTTGGCGACCTTGGCGGACTGAAGCAGCTCCCGGGCCTTGCAATTCAGCGCCTTATGGAAAAAGGCTACGGTTTTGGCGCGGAAGGCGACTGGAAGACGGCTGCCCTTGTCAGAGTTATGAAGCTCATGACAGAGGGGAAGAAGGATGCGAAGGGAACTACATTCTTTGAAGATTATACCTACAACTTTGTGAAGGGGAAGGAAGGCATTCTGCAGGCGCATATGCTGGAGATCTGCCCGAGTATCGCGGACGGCGAGATCGCCATCAGGGAGAAACCGCTCTCCATGGGTGACCGCGAGGATCCGGCGAGACTGGTATTCACCGCGAAAGAAGGACACGGAATTGCGTGCTCGCTCGTAGACCTGGGAGACCGCTTCCGTCTGATCATCAACGAAGTCAATGTAAAGCATACGGAGAAGGAAATGCCGGAGCTTCCGGTCGCAACAGCATTCTGGACACCTGAGCCGGATCTGGCTGTGGGCGCAGAGGCGTGGATCTATGCGGGCGGTGCCCATCACACTGCATTCAGCTACGATATCACGGCAGAGGAGATGTGCGACTGGGCTGCCAACATGGGAATTGAAGCGGTCGTGATCAATAAGGATACGAATATCCGTACACTGCGCAATGAGATGAAGTGGAACGAAATGTATTACAGATTCTGCAGATAAAAGGCTTTGCGCGCCGCTTCGGGGCATAAAAGCCGTTTGAAATATCCACACGCTGCGGTGCAGCCGGCCTGGAAGGAGATTTATATGAGCACGATATCGGATATAAAAGAAGGAAAAACATCTCTTGGAATCGAACTGGGGTCTACCCGCGTAAAGGCAGTGCTGATCGGAAGCGACCACACGCCGATCGCCTCCGGCGACTGTGTCTGGGAGAACAGAAAAGTTGACGGCTGGTGGACATACACGATGGAAGACGTCTGGAACAGTATACAGAAGGCCTATGCCGCCATGGCACAGGATGTTCAGTCCAGATATGAGATTACACTTGAATCTGTCGGATCCATCGGCATTTCGGGAATGATGCACGGCTATATTCCGTTCGATAAGGACGGCGGGCAGCTCTGCATTTTTCGGACATGGAGGAACACGAGGACCGCGGAGGCTTCGAAGCTTCTCACAGACATGCTGCAGTTCAATATTCCGCAGCGCTGGTCATCCTCCCATCTCACGCAGGCCATCCTTTACGGCGAGGAGCATGTGAAGGACATCGCTTTTCTCACCACGATTGCAGGGTATGTTCACTGGAAGCTGACCGGAGAGAAGGCGATCGGAATCGGGGAGGCATCCGGTATGTTCCCCGTTGCCGACGGGACATACGACCGGAATATGATAAAAATCTACGATGCATGGCTTAAGGAGCAGGGAATGCCCTACACCCTGGAAGAGATCCTTCCGCCTGTCAAGGCAGCCGGAGAAAAGGACGGACAGCTTACCGAGGCCGGCGCTGTGCTTCTCGACCCGACTGGTGTGCTGAAAGCCGGTATTCCCTTCTGCCCGCCGGAGGGAGACGCAGGGACCGGCATGGCTGCCACGAACAGTGTGAGGGTGAAGACCGGGAATATTTCTGCCGGGACATCCATTTTCTCAATGATCGTTCTCGAGAAACCGCTTGCTCATGTCTATTCTGAAGTGGACATGGTCACGACGCCGGATGGAATGCCGGTCGCGATGATCCACTGCAATACCTGCAGCTCGGATATCGACTCCTGGGTGAATCTGTTCAGTGATCTTCTGGACACAGCAGGTGCGCATCGGGATAAAGCGGAGCTGTACCCCATGCTTTATAAGGCAGCGCTCGAGGGAGACCCGGCATGTGACGGGCTCATGGCGTTCAACTGCTATGCCGGAGAACCCGTGATCGGAACATCCGCAGGCACTCCGGTCTTCATGCGGAGACCTGATGTGAAAGTGTCGCTCGCGTCTTTCATGCGCACGCATCTCTACAGTGCAATTGTCACACTCTGTGCGGGCAATGATCTTCTGCTCTGCAATGAGCATGTTGAGGTCGACCAGATCTACGGGCATGGAGGCTTTTTCAAGACGAAGGGTGTCGGACAGAAGCTCATGGCGGATGCCCTGAAGGCTCTCCTGGCAGCCTACATGCGTGAAAAGGAAGAGGGCGAGGCGCTCAGCGACTGGCTCGATGAGAAGGTGTTCCGGGATGCACAGGCGGAAACAATCCTGCCGAATGCGTCAGGGCACGAGGGATTCGAAAAATATAAGAAGCAGTACTTAAAATGCGTCGAGGCGGAGAAGAAAGCTGCTGAGACGATGCTGGGATAACAGAGACATATTTTGCCTGCGAATGCCTGACAGGCATTCGCAGCTGCAAAACAGTTATTCAGTATACAACCAGGCGCTTGCGAAACTCTATGCTTCAATTCCATTTCGCACAGAGTTTCGCAAGCGCCTAAGTATACAGCAGTTGAGAGAATCGATGGCCGTGTCCCTTCGGCCATTATGCAGTATGGAGAGAATGTCATGCTTGAAGAAATGAAAAAAAGAGTCTGCGAGGCCAATCTGGATCTTGTGGCAAAGGGTGTTGTCATTTACACATGGGGCAATGTGTCTGAGATCGACAGGGAGACAGGCTATGTCGTTATTAAGCCGAGCGGGGTGGAGTACGACGGAATGAAGCCGGAAGATATGGTCGTTGTGGATCTCATGACAGGAGAGGTCGTCGAAGGCTGCTATAAGCCATCCTCCGATACACCGACACATCTGGAACTGTATCGCCGCTTCCCCTCGATCGGCGGTATTACGCACACGCACAGCGCTCATGCAGTCGCGTATGCGCAGGCCGGGATGGCGATTCCGGCGCTGGGTACCACGCATGCTGATTATTTCTACGGGAATATTCCCTGCACCAGAGAACTGACGAAAGAGGAAGTCGAGACAGATTATGAGCTGAATACCGGCAAAGTGATCGCAGAGACGATCGAGGCCGGAGGATATGAGCCGCTCGATATTCCCGGAATCGTCGTCAGGAATCACGGTCCGTTCACCTGGGGAAAAGACGCAAAGCAGTCGGTCTATAATGCGGTCGTGATGGATAAGGTGGCGGAGATGGATATTCTGACAAGGATCCTGAATCCGGACGCGGAGATGCCGCAGTATATCCTTGACAAGCACTATAAGAGGAAACACGGGCCGAACGCTTATTATGGTCAGAAATGAAGCCGACTTTCTTAATTTAAATGAAGCCCAACCTTCCTAATTAAATGAAGGCGTCAGAAGAAAGTCAGTACCGCTGCCGGTGAGAGCGGGCGGGAGCGTCCGGACGCGGCAGGAACGCGAGGCGTTCCCGGATCCGGGAGCCTTAAGAGTCCGGATGCAGGAAGTTTTAGCAGTTAACTGATGAACAGATATAGGAGACAGATTTATGCTTCATGAATTACAGATTGCCGCGACGAAGGCAAGAATTCTGATATTGGAAGGTGTCCATGCCGCAAAGGCCGGCCACCCGGGCGGATCCCTGTCCTGTGTGGATGCGCTGACGACGTTATATTTTCATGAGATGAAGGTTTATCCGCTGAACCCGGATTATCCTGACAGGGACCGTTTTGTCCTGAGCAAAGGACACTGCGCGCCTGCGCTCTATGCAGTGCTGGCGCTCAAAGGCTTTTTCCCGAAGGAAGACATCAGGCTTCTCCGAAGCATCAAGGGTCATATGTCCGGCCATCCGGATATGGTCCATATCAAGGGCGTCGATATGTCCACAGGCTCTCTGGGCCAGGGAATCAGCACGGCAGTCGGAATGGCGCTTGCTGCAAAGCAGCTAAAGAAAGATTACCGTACCTATACGATCCTCGGAGACGGGGAGATGGATGAGGGACAGGTATGGGAGGCGATCATGGCGGCCGCCAAGTGGAAGCTTGACAACCTCTGCGCGATGGTGGATGTGAACGGACTTCAGATCGACGGAAGGACGGAGGACGTCATGCCGACGCATCCCCTCGACAGAAAATTCGAGGCCTTCAACTGGCATGTCATCACGATCGACGGAAATGATTACGACGAGATCGTGGATGCGCTCGCGGAGGCGAGAAATACGAAGGGGAAGCCGACGGTCATTTTACTGAAGACCCAGAAGGGGCGCGGCGTCAGCTTTATGGAAAAAGCGGCAGAATGGCACGGCAAAGCGCCCAATGATAAACAGTATGAGCTGGCAATTGCAGAACTGAAGGCCCATCTGGCCGGATTGGAGGCAGTATATGGCAGGTGAAAAGATCGCGACAAGAGTCGCATACGGACAGGAACTTCTTGTAATGGCGGAGAAGTATCCGAATATGGTCGTTCTGGACGCGGATCTTTCCAGCGCGACGAATACCAATGCCTTTGCGAAAAAATATCCGGAGAGATTCTATAACTGCGGGATCGCAGAGCAGAATATGACCTGTATTGCAGCAGGCATGTCCACCTGCGGGCTGATTCCCGTGACCAACAGTTTTGCGATGTTCGCGGCGGGCAGGGCGTTCGAGCAGATCCGGAACAGTATTGCCTATCCGCATCTGAATGTGAAGATCGTGGGATCGCACGGCGGATTGAGCGTCGGAGAGGATGGCGCGACGCATCAGTGCAACGAGGATATCGCCCTCATGCGCTCACTGCCGGGAATGACGGTCGTTGTTCCCTGTGACGGGTATGAGATGAAACAGGCGCTTCAGGCGATCCTTGCCTATGAAGGACCGGTCTATCTGCGGATGTGCCGTATGGCGACGGAAATCGTCACTGACCGGATCGAAGGATATCGTTTTGAACTTGGGAAGGGTG
>CADABA010000303.1 GCA_902785985.1 uncultured Lachnospiraceae bacterium | reverse complement strand
CAGGAATATTTCCGACAAAACCAGTGCTTTATCGGAAATCGAATAGAGTTCATCAGATATCTTTATTATCATATAAAGGGGAAGAATTCTGCTTTTTATATAGATCAATATAAAACAATCTGAATTCAGATCCCGTATGTATGCTTTTGCATGCGTACCTTTTGCTTCGGCGAAGCAATGGGGAAGCTGAGATAAAATATCTCAAATAATATTCAAGGGAAAGGAAGTGCATTCTATGTCGAAAAAACTATTATCCGCCCTTCTGGTACTCTTTATGGTACTGAACCTCATAGCGGGTTTTCCTGTAATGGCGGAGGAGACAGCCGGAGGAACTGCAGAAGCGATCTCGGAAAATGAGCCTACTGCAGAAGAAATTTCTGAGAACGATGCGGATCCGGCGGTTTACGTTGTTGAAGAACCTGCAGGCGAAGCGGAAGAACCGGCTTCCGGCTATGATATAGAAGCAGAAGCGGGTGAACAGGAGGAAACAGCCAAAGCGCAGGAAGAGCAGCCTGTTCTCGAGACCGGTGACGGGAATACATTCGCTGCCAATGTCGACGGCGATACTGCACCCGCAGCCGATGAGGAGCCCGCAAAAGCGGAAGCAGAGGATACACCGTCTGATCCGGCACCGACGGCGCCCGACGCTGCAAAAAAAGCTGTGGATGAAAAATCCAGGCCGGCGGAAAGCAGCAAGACCGCTGCCGAGCCTGCGCTTGTCGGCGCCGGGGAGGAATCCCGGGAACCCGTGGAAGTGTATGTATGCACGCCCGGGCACGGAAGGGTACTGGTGAACGGATTTGACTCCGGCATGGAGTATTGGAGCACATGGTATAAGGGGAAGGAAATCTCGGTCGAGGCTGTCCCGGATTCCGGTTACTGTTTCGATCATTGGTGGGTCAGTAAAGCAGACGGGAGCGGGCAGTGGGTCGGAACCTCAACGAATACACTCATACTAGAAGCGGATACGAAATCGACTGCATACTTCGGTCTCGAGACGGCATACCTGAGCATTACCCCGCCTGCGGCAGGCACGACGGCTGCCCAGGCACCTCAGGTAAGCGTTCCGGACGGTGCCGGATACGGGCTTGATACCGAAATCGGTTTCCACGGACCCAATATGCAATGGGTGAACGGCGACACTCTTTACGGAAAGGAGAGCCTTGATCCTGACACGGTCTTCGAGGCGGGTGAGACATATTACGCATATGTACGTCTTCGCAGCGGCGCTGACAGTTTCTCCGCAACGGCAGGCGGTTCCACATTTGATACCGATCTGCAGGTGACCGGCGGAACAAAGGCCGCGCAGGGCAATTTTGCAGCGACACAGGAAGGCGGCGGCGCATACGTGGGGATCCAGGCAATCATCGCTGTCACGATCCCGGAAGCAGATACTCATACCGTGACTTTCGATATGCGGGGGCACTTTCCTGAAATGGAGCCGCAGAAAGTTGCAGACGGTGAGAAGGCGGTCTGCGTTTCAGCAGGTGGAACAAATATGCCCCGGAGGATCTGACTTACGACACGTTCTGGAACACAGGCTACCCTTTCCGGGATCCTGTTACGGAAGACATGACGGTTTATGCCCTCTATGAGACGGTTCTCTCGCTGCAGGCTTATGATATTACGAACGATGTCTGGAGTGTGGGAGGCACGATAACATGGGATGACATCTATTTCGGGTCACCTCAGACATATTCAAATACTCAGACTACTGCCATTCTGGGGATTCGGGAAACGCTGACCGCCAACCCGAAACCGGGTTATAAATTTGTCGGCTGGTCGTCAAGTAAATCGAAGGACGATATTGAATGGACCGATCCTGTGTACTCGTTCATCAATGAGCACCGCAAGACCCTTTACGCCCTGTTCGAGGAAGAGGCGCCCAAACAGGAGCTTTCTTTCAGAATCCGGAGAACGCCCGGATCACCGGTGCCTCTGACGGAGCTCGTGTCTTCCGTTACGGTCAACGGGGAAGAGTGGCAGCTCCCGTCCGGGGAAATGACAGTCGAGGGAAAAATCGAGGCAGGGGCGAGCGTATCTGCCGTAATTAAGGCGACGGATGATTACATTTTCCACTCTGTCACGGAGCCTGGCGGAGTTCAGACAGGCGATTTTACGTCGGATCTCTCACAGGATGGCTCCACGCTCACCATCTCCTTTACGATGCCTGAAGACGCGGCTGAGATCGGCATAGAACTGACCAGGGCTCTGACGATCATATACGATGTGAACGGGGGGACGAAGGGACCTGCCTGGCCGGGCGATTTGCTCAAATACCCCGAATCCTTTGTTACTATTACGTCCTGGACTGTTGAACGGGCCCTTGTCGATCTTGGGGGGCGGAATGTAGCAACGCCGCCTGCAAACCACAAGTATGCAGGGCTTGAGATTATCGACAAGAATGGTTCCCATTCCGGCGCTCCGGGGCAGAGGATCACCGGTCTTGATTTATCGGAAGGAGCCACATTCAAAATACTGTGGGAGAAGGAGAAGACGGTCACTATCCGATGGAGCTCCATCGACGGCGTAGACCTGATGGATCCCATCGAGATCCCGTTTAACGCCGGCGACAAGCTCGGAGATATCCTTGAGGCTGCAGGCTATGATCTCTACGAATCTCCTTTCGAGAAGGACGGCTATATTCCTTTCGGCTTCTTCTATGACAGGCCCATCACCGAATTTGCGTCCTACGACGAGATGCAAGGCTCTGACGGCAAGCTTAATGCATCGACTGTGGTGAACGGCAGCATGGATATCTATGCCATCATGTTCAAGGAAGTCACAGAGGCCGAGCTGGCTATTGAGCAGCCGGTGTGCGGCACATCGACCGAGTTGTTCGAGGACGGCTGGGCCTGGACGAATCAGATCAATCCGCCCGCAGTTTCAGTGCCCGGCGGGAACTGCAGACTTGGAGGCAATGGAATCCTGCTTCCCGCTATCTGGGGTACCGACTTTACAGACTGGTACGAGGGTGATTTCGTCGGCGGAGAAGAATATTACGCCGACGTAATGCTGGAGCCGGCATTCGGCTACAAATTCGCGGCAGGCACGGACGGAACGTTCGGCGGTGAGATTGCTGTAAGCGGCGGTGAACTGGTGAAAGCGAGCTGTTCAGCCGATGTCCTTGAGGTCAACGTAAAGGTTGCGGCTGTTCACGATCCGGCAGAACCAGTGACCGAGAACGTCGTAGAGCCGGGCTGTACCGATCCGGGTTCTCATGACGAAGTCATCCGCTGCAAGGACTGTGGTGCCAAACTCTCCAGCACTGCGGTGGAGGATGCGGCGCTCGGTCATAACTGGGGTGAGTGGACCGAGACCAAGGCTTCGACCTGCACTGAGCCGGGTGAGGAGACCCGCACCTGCGTACGCTGCAGTGAGAAGGAGACCCGCCCGATCGATGCGGCCGGACACAACTGGGGCGAGTGGGTAGTTACAAAAGAAGTCACGGAGACTGAAGACGGAGAGGAAACACGTACCTGCGCCCGCTGCAAGGAGACGGAGACGAGAACGATCCCGCACCTTGTCGTGGAGTATCGCAATACCAAGGGAGACGGCAGCACCTGGGAGAAGGACAGTTCGGCTGCGCTCGAGTTTGTTTTCAATCGCAGCATTGAAGACGAAAAGGCGTTCGCTCACTTTACAGGTCTGCAGGTGGATGGAAAGGATCTGGATGCAGCAAACTACACGGCAGTATCCGGAAGTGTGGTCATAAAACTGAAACCGGAGTATCTGGGAACGCTGTCCGCCGGAAAGCATACAATTACTGCTTTATTTGACGATGGAAATAATCCGTCCGCAGAATTTATGATCAATGAAAAGAAGCAGGCAGCTGCTCCAACACCTGCAAAGACGTCGGGGACAACGACCGTAACGAAGAAGAGCAGTCAGAGTGCGGGAAAGGAATCCGCGAAATCTCCGAAGACCGGTGACAGCAGCACCCCGCTCCTCTGGATTACGCTCCTTGGCGTATCGCTTTTCGTCATCGCGAAAGGCGTAAACAGCAGGAGAAAAGCAAAAAGATAAAATTCAAGAACGCCGAGACGTTCTGAATAAGACTTGAGAGGGTGTCCCGAAATGATGTACTTCGTTCATTGTTTCGGGACATCCTTATTTTCATTCAGAGACATCGCTGCAGCTCTTCACTGACCGGCTCAGGATTCCGTGGCTGCAAAGTCATGAGCAAATTGAAGCAGGCTGATACGGCAATCATAATTTCGGTCCGATCAGCCGGTGGCTGAATTGTCACGGATGCGCATTATGGGCAAGACTCGGCAAACTGAGTATATAGAATAATCAAAAGCGTTTGGCGGCTGTAAAGACCTGTTATTATCAATCAATAAAAGATATGTAATAGAAAATTGTTAAAAATTTAAAAAAGTTGTAGTTAGAACCCTTTAAATTATTGTTAAAATCCTGTCTTTGACAGTTGATTAAGAGCGAAAAGCCCACAAATCGCGTGTTTACGCCATTTGTGGGCTTCTTTCTTTTGTTTGGAATGTAGCTATATTTCTACTTTTTTGTAGCAGTCAATATTTTTT
>CADABA010000302.1 GCA_902785985.1 uncultured Lachnospiraceae bacterium | reverse complement strand
CTTCATTGTGAAGGAGGAAGCAGGATATCATCTTCGCTGGTTTACGCCCGGGACAGAGGTGGAACTCTGCGGACATGCCACATTGGCGTCCTCGTATGTAATCCTCACATTCTGCGAACCGGAAAGCAGCGAAGTCCGCTTTCATACCATGAGCGGTGTTCTGACGGTACGGAAAAAGGGAGATCTCTACGAAATGGATTTCCCGACCTGCCCGCTGAGAGAGATTCCTGTGACAGATGAGATGGAGCAGGCGTTCGGGGTCCGGCCGGTGAAGGCCGTTCTGGGGCTGGATCTCATCTGTGTTTTTGAAAATGAAGAGCAGGTACGGTCGATGCAGCCTGACCAGACCCGGCTGAAGAACCTTGAGGGCCGTATTCAGAATGCGACTGCAAAAGGAACGGAGGCTGACTGCGTATCCAGAAGCTTCTGCCCCAAATTATCCATTGCGGAGGATCCTGTGTGCGGTTCTGCACACTGCCAGATCGCGGACTACTGGTCCGGCGAACTGAACAAAAAGCAGATCCTTGCTTATCAGGCTTCAAAACGCGGCGGATATCTGCACTGTGAACTGCGGGAGGATGGCAGGATCTATATCAGCGGACGGGCTGCTCTGGTGGCGATTGCTGATATAGTGGCTGAACTGTAAATGGAAGCCGGTTCGACTGAGACAACATATGTGATTAACAGTACCGGGACAGGCAGCTCGCCTGCAGCAGAGAGGTACTACTCGATACTTGCACGAAAGGAGGAAACATAAGACTATGAAAAATCTTGGCTTTGGTATGATGAGGCTTCCGGTGCTTTCCGGACCGACAGATTTTGACTATGAGCAGCTGAACCGGATGGTTGACGCATTTCTGGAGGCGGGGTATACCTACTTCGACACCAGTTTTGTCTATCATAACGGGAAAAGCGAAGAAGCAACCCGAAAGGCGCTTGTAGAGAGACACACGAGAGACAGCTTTACAGTTGCGACAAAGTTTCCTACATTTATGCTGATCCCTGAGGAGAAGATCGAGGAGACCTTCCAGAGTCAGCTGGACAATCTTGGCGTGGACTACGTTGATTATTATCTGCTCCACAATATCCAGACCGTCTACTATGACGGTTATGACGGCAACGGCGGCATCGTCAAGACGACCCATCTTTTTGAATACGCGAAAAAGTGGAAGGATGACGGGAAGATTCGTCACCTGGGCATCTCGTTCCATTCCTCTGCAAAGCTGCTTGACCGCGTCCTGACAGAGCACCCGGAGATCGAATTCGTCCAGATTGCGCTGAACCCCATTGACTGGGACAGTGAGCTGGTGCAGGCCGGTCCCTGCTATGATGTGATTCGCAAGCATGGCCGGAAGGTCATCATTATGGAAGCCGTAAAAGGCGGTGGACTTGCGAAGCTGCCGGAGAAAGCGGAAGCGGTTTTGAAGGCGGTTCACCCGGATTGGAGCATCGCGTCCTGGTCTGTACGGTACTGCCTGGAGAAGGAAGACGTAATCGCGGTCCTTTCCGGCATGAGCACGCTGGAGCAGGTGCTTGATAATACGAAGACCAGCAATGAGGCACAGCCTCTGACCGACGAGGAAAAGACTGCCCTTGCAGAAGCTATGCGGATCTACCGCGAGAGCGCGCCTATCAAGCAGAGTGAACTTGAGAAATTCAAGGGACTTCTGTATCATGGCGTTCCTGTCAGTGCGATCCTGCAGGCATGGAGCATCTGCCAGATTCAGCCGGACCCCGGCTTCTCCGACGATAACAACTATCTGAAGAATGCCCTTGCCGAAGCCGAGCGTGTTGACTTTCACAATGGGCTGGAGAAGCAGAACGTCATTGCCCCGGATGGAACAGACATCACGGAGACAGTGGAGAAAGCCGTTGCATGGCTGACAGAGCACAGCTTCTAAGCTTTGCAGGAATCGGCAATCTGATTTGTACGCTGTTTTGATAGAGGTCCTTTCACTATGATCGTTCAGAAAACATCCGTCTTTCCGGCAAACAGAGATGTAGTTTTTCAGAAGCTGCAGCAGCTGGAGACGCTTCAATATATTGCAAAACCCTATGCGACGTTTGAACCCATTGGGGAGACTGTCTCCATGTGGACCGTGGGCAGCACGTCCTCCTACCGGTTCCGACTCTTTGGTGTGATTCCGTTTGGAACGCACACAATTCATATTGTGCGGTTCGACCAGTCTGGCGTCAGCAGCCGGGAGGGAAACGAGTATGTCCCGGTGTGGAATCACGATATTAAGATGGAGCCGATTAATACAAATCACACGAGGTACACCGACCGCGTGGAGATACATGCCGGCTGGAAGACAGTGTTTATCTGGTTATGGGCGAATGCATTCTATGCCCACAGGCAAAGGAAATGGATCAATCTTCTTCAAAAAAGCACGAGGGAGGCGACCAGGCCATGAGCATATCTCTTTGTTTGATGAAACGCCTGCTGAAAGCCATGAAGATCAAAGAATCTTATGATATTTGCTTGCAGCATTATTGAGAGCAGACGGGGTACCATCAGGGATTTCCTATCAATATCTTACGAGAGCTGATGAAGATGAAAGCGAGGGCTATATTATTCATGCGCTCAACACGGTATTTATAAGCGCATTGAATAAATGGATCCGGCTTGATTCAAGGGGAAATAAAGAGAATGTTCATGCCGACTTTTCTTTGGAAGAAGAATGGCTGGCTTTCCCGATCAGAAGTCACCTGAGTGAAATTGATTTTAGAGATAATAATACAGATTTGGATGAGCGGTTGATCCGTATATTGCAGGAAAGCAGGAGTATCCTGGAAGTGACAGCAGATTTTAAGATGTATGAATAGTGCAAATTTCAGCGGGCATCTGAACGGATGAATGAAATGGAACCGGACCGGGACCCGAGAGTTCCCGGTGACTGACACAGTTACCTGGGAATACCGGGGCATTCGATAAATATGGTTGGTGATGGGCGTGAATAAGGTAAGATTGCTATTTAAAAAAGCATTCCAGGTCTGTTTCGACTCATTCGCATATATACCGAACCCAATAATCTCACGCTGTCCTTCGCTGTTGGTGGCATAGGCTATCAT
>CADABA010000301.1 GCA_902785985.1 uncultured Lachnospiraceae bacterium | reverse complement strand
GGGGGAGATCATCACAAAAGAGGTGATCAGGGATATAGGAATGTGGACAGACAGGGGATATTCCGTGATGGGAGTGGATAACGGAAGAATTTCCTGCGTCCGGTCGGAAAAATGAGTTCCCGAAAGTGTTCGCGTGCTTAAACATGCGTACCGTTTGTTCCGGCGGAGCATTTTTCGGCCGAAAAAACTTAATTGCAAAGTAAAAGAAAAAAGCGATGGGATCCGATATGAGTCCCATCGCTTTTTTGCGGCTCTCTGCCATCGCCGGCATTTACCGGATTGCAGGGAGAAATGCCTTCATCGCCTCGTCAATATCCTGAAGGAAAGATTTTCCGGGATCGCAGGGAGAACTGTTTTACAGTTCTTCTCCCGTCAGCAGATGATATGCTTCCTTGTACTTTTCGATCGTCTTGTCAATGACATCCTGCGGAAGATCATAATCGCTGTCCGGATTTGCCTTCAGCCAGTCACGGACGAACTGCTTGTCGAAGGACGGCTGGCCATGGCCCGGCTCATATCCCTCGAGCGGCCAGAAGCGGCTGGAGTCGGGTGTGAGCATTTCGTCGCCGAGGACGACATTTCCGTCTTCGTCCAGACCGAACTCGAACTTGGTATCGGCGATGATGATCCCGCGGGAGAGCGCGTAATCCGCGCACTTCTTGTAGAGTGCGATCGTGCAGTCGCGGAGCTTCTCGGCGTATTCGACGCCGTGTCCGGGGAACTGCTTTTCCAGAACGTCGATGCTCTGCTCAAAGCTGATATTTTCATCGTGGTCGCCGATTTCAGCCTTTGTGCTCGGTGTGTAGATCGGCTCCGGCAGTTTGTCGCACTCTTATAGCTTGCCCAGCCGCTGCCCGTGATGTAGCCGCGCACGATGCATTCGATCGGAAGCATGGTGAGTTTTTTTACGAGCATGCTGTTCCCGCAGTAATCTTCTCCGCGGAAGAACTCCGGCATATCCTCCGGATCGACGCTGATCATGTGGTTCGGAAGGATGTCCTTTGTGTAATCGAACCAGAATTTTGACATCTGAGTGAGGACAGTCCCTTTCTTCGTGATTTTGTTCTTCAGGATGACGTCGAAGGCGGAGATGCGGTCTGTGGCGACCATGACGAGTTCATTTCCCAGATCGTAGATCTCGCGGACCTTGCCCTCTTTTACCGGAGTGTATTCTTTCATCGTGATTCCTTTCTGTCTTAAAATAAAGTCAGGCTCTTGCGAAACTCTGTGCGAAATAAAATTGTTTGAATGTTCATGCAATTTCCGTGAAGCACAGACTTTCGCAAATGCCTGTTTGAAAAAGCAGGCGCACAGTTTCGCTTCTGCCTGTTGAAAATAAAAAACCAAGACTCCCCGCAGCATCTGCACGGGAAGTCAAGCTGTTTCCGTATGACAGTATCAGTATAAAGCATTTTTTTTGTAAAGCAAGTAAAAACATCGAATCCGGGCAGATTCAGACCGCAGCGCCGGCTTTTGCGGAGACCGGTAAAGCAGCGGCAGCCTCTGCGGAGACCGGTAAAGCAGCGGCAGCCGTGATTTCCGATCTTTCGGGGCACGTTCACTTTCCGTGCGGTCATGAATCATATGATTGAAATTACGAGAATTCTGCGTCGGAGATTCAATAGTGTCTGATATATGCAGCAGTATCATCTTTTTTACATATAATGAAGAAAAATTATTGACAAAGACTATTCAAGGGATGCTATAATTGTCTTTGGAAACGTTTACGGTAACGTTTACGGAAGGCTGGGAAAGGTATGCGGGCAATACCGATAAGGTGAAAGCATGACGACAATCAAAGACATTGCGCGGATATCCGGCTACAGTATCGGTACGGTATCGAGAGTAATCAACAACCGGGCGGATGTCAGTGAAGAAGCAAGAGAGTACGATGAGAATATCAGTGTCCAGTTCATCGGTGAAACAGACAATGAGGTGGAGACGGCTGCCCGGATCATAACGTATCTGAAGCCGAAAGGTATTATATTCCTGGGAGGGTATATCGATGCATTTCGCCATGATTTTTCACAGATTCATCTGCCGTGTGTACTTGTGACGAACGATGCTCGGGATTTTGGCTTTGATAATCTGTCAAGTTTTACAACAGACTATTTTGATGCCGGAAAACACGTCGTCAATCGACTGCTGTCCAGGGGACACACAAGAATCGGCATTCTGGGGGGGTATCCCGAGGATCCGGGAAGAGAATATAAGAACGGGAAGGTCCTGGGAGCTGTTGAAGCGCTTCGTGAAAACGGTATTCTATTTGATTTTGACAGGGATTATGAGCCCTGTTCGTATTCGGCGGAGAGCGGCTACAAAGCGCTGGAGATATTGTTCCGCCGATCGCCGGACCTGACGGCGGTCTTTGCGCTCAGTGATTCGATCGCATTTGGCACGATCAGAGCCCTGAAGGATCTCGGCCTGCGTGTTCCCGAAGACGTCTCGGTGATCGGTTTTGACGGTCTCACATATGCAAACTATTCCATTCCAAGGCTCTCCACGATCCGGCAGGATACGGCGGGGCTGGCGAAAAAGAGTGTTGATGATCTTCTGATGAGGCTCAGCTACGGAGGAGAAGCCGTTCACGAACTGATACCGTATGAGTACATAGAAGGAGAGAGTGTGGCGGTGAACCGGAAATCCTGACGAGAGGGATTGAGACCCGACACTGAGATGAGCAGGATATTGTTTTACCTACCGCTTGCAGAAGCGGGGTTTTCCCACACTGAGATAAAAAAGTGCAGCAGATCCAAAGTTTCTGTTGGATCAGTATATAAAAAATTATTTTTAAGGGAGGAAACAACATGAAAAAGCTTGCAGCAACAATGATGGCGTTGGTACTGTGCATATGCATGCTCGCAGGATGCGGGGGCAGCTCAGGCGGCTCGAGCGGAGGCAGCACGGGAGGCGGTGAATCCGGCGGCTCGGGGAGCAAGGAAGCAATCAGTGCCACCGTCACGGTTTGGGGACCGCAGGAAGACCAGTCCGATGAAAACGGAAAGTGGCTCCAGACGCAGTGCGAGGCATTTGCAAAAGCACATCCTGAATGGACCATTACTTTCAAGTACGGCGTTTGCTCGGAAGGCGACGCGAAGACGAATATCGGAACGGACCCCAGCGTCGGTGCAGATGTATATCTGTTTGCAAATGACCAGATTCCGGATCTGCTCAAGACCGGCGGTCTCGCCGAGCTCGGCGGCACCAATGTCGAGAACATGAAAGCCAACAGTTCCGAGACCACAGTGAATACCGTGACCTATAACGGTTCTGTTTACGGATTCCCGTTCACCGGCAATACATGGTTCATGTATTATGATAAGTCCGTCTTCTCGGATGAGGATATTAAGTCTCTGGATGCCATGCTCCAAAAGGGCAAGGTAGCTTTCCCGCTGGACAACTCCTGGTATATCGCCGCTTTCTATGTGGCAAACGGATGCACACTGTTCGGAGCGGATGGCAGTGACGCCGATGCAGGCTTTGACTTCAGCGGAGACAAGGCAGTGGCAGTGACCAATTATCTGGTAGATCTGGTCGCAAATCCCAACTTCTCGAACGGCGATGTAGGAACAAACGCTGATGCCAAGGCGTTCTTCTCCGGCACATGGGATTATCAGAAGGCTGTTGACGCATACGGTGAGAATCTCGGTATTGCACCGGCACCGTCTATCACGATCAATGGGGAGCTGAAGCAGATGAAGGCTTTTGCAGGTTCCAAGGCGGTCGGCGTGAATCCTGCAACCGCACTTTACAAAGAGCATCCCGAAGTGGCCGTTGCTCTGGCAGCATATCTTAGCGGCACCGATGCACAGAAGGCGCACTATGAGCTTCGTAATATCATTCCTACCGACAACAATGTCAAAGTTGATGATCCTCTTGCCCAGGCACAGATGGATACGATGTCTGTTGCTTCTATCGTACAGCCGCTTCAGGCGAACATGGGCAATTACTGGACACCTGCGGAATCCATGGGCAAAGAGCTCGTGTCCGGAACAGTGACACATGACAATGCCGCAGATAAGACAGAATCGATGAACAAATCGATGAATACCTCTGCAGTACAGTAAGACAGTTCTGTCATTTGAATCAGATCAATCGGGGAACGCGGACCGTGCTGACGAACGGAATGAACCGCGCCGGACTTTACGCGGGGTTCGGGTCAGCGTCAGCTGACATCTTCCAGACCGAATCCCTGCGCATCTTTGCGGCCGGCAGCAACCGGCCGCCTGTTATTAACTCTGTCGGGAGGTAATCTTTCATGAATGAAGATCGCATTACCGTGAAAAATGCATTGTTAAAGGGTGATCTTTTTACAAAACTTTCTGTAATTCTTATGGGAGCGGGAATTGCAGGACATCGGCAGATCATAAAAGGCGCTGTCGTCTTACTCATGGAAATCGCATTCCTGGGGTTTATGGTCACAACAGGCTTGCATAATCTGAGCATGATGTCGAGCCTTGGCACGGAAGCGCAGGGCAAGGTCTGGAACGAAGCCAAGCAGATCTATGAGTATTCGACCGGCGACAATTCGCAGCAGATCCTCCTCGCCGGTGTGGTCACATGTTTTGTGATTGCAGGGTTCATTGCCCTCTGGATCCTGCAGCTTCAGCATTCCTACAAGCTCCAGAAGATGATCGAAAAAGGAGAGACGGTACCGAGCCTTGGCAAGGATGTGAAGAACCTGTTCGACGGCAACCTTCATATTACGCTGATGGCACTTCCCTGCATCGGTATTTTAATTTTCAATATCGTACCGCTGGTCTACATGATCACGATGGCGTTCACGACGTATTCCAAGGAAGGTGAGCATCTGGTCCTGTTCGACTGGGACGGCCTGCATCAGTTCCAGAGAGTGCTCAATATGAACGGCAATATCGGCCGCCAGTTCTGGCATGTACTCGCATGGACGGTCGTCTGGGCAATATTTGCAACGTTCCTCAATTACATTCTCGGTATGATG
>CADABA010000300.1 GCA_902785985.1 uncultured Lachnospiraceae bacterium | reverse complement strand
CGGCCAGGACTACAAAGTATCTGCGATCCAGAAGAAGACGCAAGCGCTTCTGGACACCATCGGAGTCAATCTATTACGTAAAAACTAAGGTTTCAGTGTTAATATAGGTTCTATATAGTGTTTTTGTAGATATTTTTCCTATTGCATTAATTCTTCTTTTCACTCTGTTGACTTCATCAAGCTCTTTTTAATCCTCAGACAGTTCTTCTCCATGTAGACTATTTACCCGGAAAGATGTTTGCCGTTGTCTGCAAAAACATCATCTGCTATTCTGAAAATATCGAAGCGCATCGAACATGGTTACAGATATAAATGGTTACAGATATGAATAGAAAAGAGGATTCTGCCATGCCTCCGGATTCTATGCCCCGGTCATTAAAGACTGTAAGGGATCCTGTGTGTCAGCCGGCTTCCGTCAAAACCGGTTCCCGCCGATCCAAATCTGCCGCAAGGTTCACACTGCCTGACCTTCCCAGAGAACAATGGTGCGATTTCCGTATCGCATATGAGGAAGGCAATCGAACTCTCGTGCAGTTAGCAGAAGAATATATGTGCGACCCCAGGACAGTAAAAGCCTGCATCCTGCGAAATAAATCGAGCAGCTCCCTGGGGAAGAAGTCTGTTCCGACTCAGATCGACCTCTGTAAGGACGAAATCCGGGAAACACTCGGGAAAACGCTTCCTGATCTGCCTGAAACTGTTCATTCCATTTATCAGCTCAGCAACTACCTGCTGCCGATTCTGCGCGAGCAAGGATACAAAGGGAGCGAGCGCACTCTGCGGAACTATCTGCATATGCATCCAAACATAAAAGCTCTCTTTGAAAAAAGAGCGCAAGACACACTCTCTGCCGGAAAGGATACAACATGATTAAAGTAAGAAATACTCCACAGCTTGCAGGAATCACTATCCTCGGTGATTACGAAGATCTGGACGCCCTGTATGATGCTGTCTCCAATTATTCCAGATTTTTCCTCAATCATCAGGATAATGACTATGCCGAAAATTGCCTCGAGTGCCTGCTCGGACTTTGCTATGACCTCAGACATGCCTATCAGGGTGACCGTGGATATGAATCGGTTGAAAACCGCGCTGATTCAATAGGCTTAACGGCAGGCCTCTTATATGAGTTGCCGCAGGAATACAAGAACAATGTCGAAGCAACACGTGCTTTATACGAAAACGGCAATCTGTATTTTTCTGTTGAAGTGCTCTATCCCTGGGCCTTGTACTACATGTTCACTCTGAAGACAATCACAGAAGCGCACTTCCGCAACCAATGGTTCGAAGATCTGGAAGTCCCTTATGACAAATACGCGGCGGAAAAAGACGAGGCGCTCCTTCAGTACTTTGTTCAGCTGATCTGGGAAGCCCTCCGAAGTGAGATTCCCGAAGATGTCCTGAGTTCCGTCTATGAATACACTTCGATCTATACCAAAAAAGACTACTACATCTCCTATCCTGATATGTATCTGGAATGGCTCTGCAACTGGTGGATTCTTGCCACCCCCACCAGGGAAACCCGGCGTTCTTTACTGCCTTTGCTGTGCCTGGAGCTGTCCTCCATATATGAAGAAGATGAATTGGAAATAGGGGAAAATCTAGAAGAAAATAAAGAGGAACTGCGTGAACTGCTTGCAGAGACATCCAAATCCGGTTCGCTGATCAAAGAAGGTAAGCAAAAAAAAGGAAAAAAGGGAAAAAAAGAAACTCCCGAAGATCAATCTCCGGAAGTCCCTGTAGATGATATGGAATCAAAGATCCATTTGCTTCGTTTTTATATCCATATTCATGAAATAACGCTGTCATGCGTTGAGAAATACGATACATACCTGGATAAAGCAACCGATGAAATCCACGTCCCATATTATCCCATGGAAGAATATATGTACCGGATTCACGAGCATGTAAACGAAAACGGTCCCTTCTCCAGGGACACCTACCATGACTATCTCGTAAATGAAATTGGTGAAGTGGACTGGGACAGATTGGAGTGGTGAATCCTCCAGTGATTCCTGCCAGCCCGGGACAAGGTAGTTGTACTCATGATGTCTCCTTTTTGTTTAAGGCCTTCTATGGTTTGGTATATCATAGAAGGTCTTAGTGTATCTGCCTCGTGACTGTCGCCCTATTATCTTTAATGTCACATAATAAAAAATCCTCATCATTCGCTATAGGAATATATTATGAATTGCTTCAGAATCCTGCAGACACTTTTCATGTGCTCTCCTGTTGTATGTGCCCCACGATTGTCGCTGATAATAATAAAACTCTAATATATGTCATCAAAATCAGCAATCCGAATCATCCTTCATAGAATCCATTCTCACTGTCCTCAGACCATCTCTTATACATTTCTTTATAGTGCCTCGCAATAAATCTTTGAATTACACTGATCTCATGATCAGTCAGTCTTCCTCTCTCCTGTACATAGGAGCTTCCATCTTCTCTGACAAAAAATTTTGCTGACCCGCCCTCTGTCATTTTTCTGTCACTGGCATGTGCATGCATAGCTTCCATAATACAGTGTTTTGTATAATACAAATAATAACCAGCGACCTTATCCTGGAAATACTTAGGCATGTACATCCTCCATAAATTCCGCATCATTCTGCCATATTTCAAGAGCTATGGTCTGTTCTATAGGATCCATACTACTTTCAAGTACTTTTCCGGATGTGTTTATGATTAGCACATGGGGATCTTTCTTATTCAAATTTACAATTCGTATCATCTCCCCGTTTTTGTTAAAGGCAAAACCACTTACTATCATATCTGCAGCATCAGCTATTTCCCGTAACTTGTTTTCAGGCATAACGAATTTTCACCTCCTTAATCGGATCAAGGAAGGAAACAGGGTCAATCAAAAGATTTTCAAGGATAGGGACTAAATCAATATAATCTTCTTCCTGTTCTTTTCCTTTATTTTTTGAGATAACCACTAGATATCCCTGATCCCACTCAACTACCTCTATATATTTTTCAAGATTTTTACTTGTCAGAAATGTTATAGTTCTATCCCCTACTGAAAATGTCGTATACTCTCCTCGATTAGATAAATATGCTGTCTGGTTCATTT
>CADABA010000299.1 GCA_902785985.1 uncultured Lachnospiraceae bacterium | reverse complement strand
CTTTCCAGCTACCTGATCGGGCCGCTGATGCTCCTGATCTTCGGATGCGGCGTCTACACGGTTGTGAAACAGCTTTGGAGCCAGACCTTTCTCCTTGCACTGATGGAGGGAGCCTGCTTCCTGGTCCTGTTCGGTGCGAGCTTCGTGATCGTCACACTGGAAAGCTGGAACCACCATCTGGCAGTGTTCCTGCATTCCTGAAAACCATAAAGAGAAGCAAATGATATACCGGCGGTTCTGTGGAGATCTTTTCTGCAGGGCCGCCGGTCTTTTTGTCAAAGAGGAAGGGCGGTGAGAAAATGGCGGCGACCAGACTGATCGCAATGCATGTGAATAAAGGGAAAACACTGGCGCAGTGTCTGGAGGCCAGGACGGATTACGCGCAGAATCCGGAGAAGACGGAAAAAGGAAATCTGGTCACTGCCTATGAATGCGATCCCATGACCTGTGACGAAGAGTTCCTGCTTTCCAAACGGCAGTACCGGCAGTATACAGGACGTGATCAGAGGGGTGATGTGATCGCCTATCAGATCCGGCAGTCCTTCAAACCCGGAGAGATCACTGCCGAGGAAGCAAACCGTGTCGGCTATGAATTGGCCCTGGCATTTACCAAAGGCCGACACGCCTTCATCGTTGCTACGCATACCGACCGGGCCCACATTCATAACCACATCATTTTTAATTCAACTTCCCTGGACTGCAGGAGGAAGTTCCGGGATTTCCATCGTTCCAATATGGCCCTGCAGAAGGTCAGCGACCGCATCTGCCTGGAACACGGATTGTCCGTCATCGAGCCGAAGCCATACAGTGAACGTGTGAAGCGGACAGACTTCCCGAAGCGGCCAAAACTGCGGAATCATATCTGTGACGAGATCGAAAGGATCCTTTCCGGAAAGCCGAAGGATTTTGAAGATTTCCTCCATCAGTTGGAGATGGCAGGGTATGAGATCAAGCGGGGAAAGCAGATCTCGGTAAAAGGCACTGGACAGAAACGGTTCATCCGGCTGCGATCCCTGGGAGAAGGGTACACGGAAAACGATATCCGTGACCGGATTGCCGGGAAGGTGATCCATACCAGAAGCCGGAGCAGCCAGGCTCATGAGAAGCCCCGCTTTAATCTGCTGATCGACATCCAGCAGCGGATGCAGCAGGGAAAGGGTGCAGGTTATAAGCGCTGGGCGAAGGTCTATAACCTGAAACAGATGTCGGAGACCTTCCTGTTTATGCGGGAGAAGCACATCGAGAGTTTTGAAGATCTGTATGAAAAGACCGATGCGGCTGTTGCCCGTTTCAATGATTTAAGCAGCAGGATCAAAGCAGCAGAATCGCAGATGGCTTCGAACCTGGCCCTGCAGAAGCACATCCAGAACTATGCAAAGACCAGGGATGTTTACGAAGCCTACCGGAAGTCCGGATACAGCAAAAAGTTCTTTGAAGAGCATCGGGCAGAGATCACACTTCACAAGGCGGCAAAGGAAGCCTTCAACGCAGCCGGGGCAGCCAAGCTGCCAACGATCAAAGAACTCCGGCAGGAATATGCACAGTTGATTGTTCAGAAAAAGGAAGCCTACAAAGGCTACCGGGAAGCAAATCGGGAAATGCAGGAGCTGCTGAAGGCCAGACAGAACGTGGAGCAGTTCTATGGTGATGACTTAAAGAAGGAACCTGAACAGGCAAGAAATCTTAAGAAAGATCTTTAAAGAGTGATTGGCGCTGATCCGTATTTTACCATCAAAAAGCTACGGGGCAACTGAAAAGTTGCTTAATAGTTGGTGGCAGCAATCGTTATTTACCGTGTATTAAACAGCTATCAAAGACGAAGGAGGCTACCAAAATGAAATTTACATCTATCACTACAGTGATAGAGCATCCGTATTCTTGATAGCAAATCTACTCTATCTAATAAAAAGGTATAGACGAGCAAGCAACGAGTCGCAAAATCAAAACAACTACAAAAAACACAATAGAATCGTTAAAAGTTGTATATTTTCGGCTCTATTTTACCACTCTTTTTCTTTTGACAACCTTTGAAGCTTCATATGTTCAATCTGATACACTATCAATACAATAAGAGAAACAGCAGATATAGTCCCCAGTATCCATGTTCGCATAAAAATACCCATAATTACGGCAGTAAGGAACAGAAAGAACCATAGCTTTTGCAGTTTCCTGCAATATATTGCTTTATCTTCATAACTAGTATGTAATTCAAAGGGTTTTCCGTCATTTATCTTCTCAACAATGAGCAATTCACGGTTAAATGTTGTTTTGTTTGTGGAGATTGTCCCACCTTTCTCTGTCCATGGACGCCATCTTATTTTCCCGACGGAATAATTGAGGTTAATATTTTTGAAGAATACACGATATCCTATATCTTCTAAAAAAAGAGCGTAGTCCTCAGCATTTTCTTTTGATTTATCAGCCACAAGCTCAACCTGATATTGATACTGCCCAGGAGTACACGGTTCAAATTCATAAAGTAATTTCCCGGCTCGGACCAGCCGGAAGCCTTTTTCAGACATTTTATTCAACCAATTACCCTGGGATGTCAACAAAGCTCCAAAGAATCGATAACACTTCTTTCTCATGTTGTACCTCCGACAATTCCTGATGCAATAAATACAAGCTCTTTAAGCCTTTCCATCTCTTTTTTGGCTACTTCTTTACCTTGTGATGTAATGAGGTATTCTTTTTTTCGTCCCTTGTTATCTCCACAACATGCGATCCAGCCCTTTTCTTGCAAAGAATTTAGCGCTCCATACAAAGTCCCAGCTCCCAGAGAAAGCCTCCCATCTGTTTTTTCTTCAATAAACTGCATGACGGCATATCCATGTTTCGGAGCATAGAGGGACAGTAAAATATAGAACGTCACTTCTGTAAGCGCGCCGCCTTTTACATTATCCCGCATAGTTCCCTCCTTATTACGGTTACTGTAATAAATGTATCACTAACCGTAATAGAAGTCAATATCTTTCATTGTAGCAAAGCCACAATGTCATTAAGATAGGTTCATTTGCCAGCATTATAGCATAGAGAATAGGCGCTGGCTTTGTTAAGTTAAGCAGGATCCCAGTTAGAAGAGGTAGAG
>CADABA010000298.1 GCA_902785985.1 uncultured Lachnospiraceae bacterium | reverse complement strand
TCCGAACAGATCGCATAATCCATCCGATGCAATCAGGGTCACCACCTGTCCATCCACTATCTGGTATACTCCAATGGGTACTACAGAGTTTTCTAAAGCTGCCTTTGTATACTTGTCAAAGCTGTATCTTCCCGTTCAATTCACTTCCTTTATACTTTCCATCCATTTTTTCATCATTGTCCGGTGAGCAAGCTCCCATTCATCTTTTGTCCATTTTTTCAGGGTGCTGAATCGTTATGGTTTCCTTGCTATCACGATGACGCAGACTGTCATAGCGGTTATCTTGGTTTTAATCGAATGCATAAACAGTCCTTCTTTCAGATTTCTTCACTCAACTTCTCAAATTCCTCAACCGGCATGGGTTTAAAGAAATAATAGCCTTGCATTTCGGGACAACCCCGATGGCGAAGGAATTCCGCCTGCTCGACGGTCTCTACCCCTTCTGCGATCATCTTCATTTCCAGCAGCTCCACCATCTGAATCATGCAGCCGACAATTGTGCGACTCTTTTTCTGGTCTCCTGATGATGTCAGGAAATGTAGATCCAGCTTGATGCGGTCAACAGGTACCTCCTTGAGCATGATGCCATACTTCTGGATCAGCCTGCTGAATTGGCCCGGAATGTCCCGATCTTCTCGGATGTCACAGCGCGATACATTCACAGATACGGAACGGCGAATCCACGATTCTGCCTGTTCGCACTTTTGCCTCCAGGAACATATCCACGGTTTTTAGGTTCGCCAGGAACATATCCACCGGTATTTGCCCTTTGGAGGTTCGTGGGAACATGTCGAATGGTCATAACCTGTTTTATTTTTTCGTATCGTACTCCCAGATCAGTTCTTCCAGTGTTTGATACAGGCGTTCGGATTCTACGGGTTTGGTCAGATGAGCGTCCATCCCTACCTGCAGGGAGCGCTGCACATCTTCGTCAAACGCATTAGCTGTCATAGCAATGATGGGGATTGTTTTTGCATCCGGCCTGTTCAGTTTCCGAATAGCCTCTGTTGCCTCCAGACCATCCATTTCTGGCATACGCACATCCATCAAGATCACATCGTAGTGGCCAACCGGACTTTCTTCAAACATCTCCAGCGCAATTCTGCCGTTTTCTGCGTGGTCGATTTCTGCTTCTCGAATGGTAATGAGCTGCTTCATGATTTCCGCGTTGATGAACACATCCTCAGCCATTAGGATTCTTCTGCCTTTCAGCTCAGCACGTTTCTTCTCTTTGAAGAGGGTCATATTGTTTTTACGTGCTATCCGCTCAAACTCATCAAGCACGTTGGATGCAAGCAGAGGCTTTGCCAGGAAACTATCGACGCCGCTATGTATCGCTTCTTCCAAAATCTCATCCCAGTTGAACGAGGTCAGGATGATCACAGTTGTTTCTTTATCATATTGCTCCCGTATTTTCCTCGCTACTTCAACGCCATCCATCTCTGGCATCTTCCAGTCAAGCAGGACAAGATTGTAAGGTTCATGCTTGGCATGCTGTACCTCCAGCATCTTCAGGGCTGTTTTCCCATCATAGCAGGTATCTGCCTTGATGCCCGCTTCATCCAGTATGATACGTGCGTGCTCTGCCGCAACCTCTTCATCATCCACCACCAGAATCCGTATATCCTTCTGGTTGATAAAGTACGTGGATGGTCCTTGATTGTTGCTGTTGTTCAGCGAAATGATAACGGTAAACTCTGTCCCGACACCTTTTTCCGATTCAACGGAAACTGTGCCGTTCATCAGCTCGATCATATTTTTCGTAATGGCCATGCCGAGGCCCGTGCTGCCGTACTTGTTGCTCCTGCCACTATTTTCCTGCGTAAATGCATCAAAGATTTTCGGGATAAATTCTTTATCCATGCCAATGCCCGTGTCTTTGATGCAGAATTTGATGGTAGAATGGTCTTCGAAAAGGTTGGTGCGCTCTACCGTCAGCATCACGCTCCCTGGCGCGTTCGTAAACTTAATCGCATTCGATAGTATGTTGATCAGCACCTGCTTGAGCTTCATGTCGTCGCCGATGTAGTAATCACTGACACCGCCGAGCATCTTACATTCATAGCGCAGTCCCTTTTCATCACATTGGGACATGACCATGGTGTTGATCTGCTCCAGCATGTTGCGGAAAGAGAACTCTTCTTTGCGAATGACCATGCGGCCTGACTCGATGCGGCTCATATCCAGAATGTCATTGATGAGGCCGAGAAGATGATGAGCGCTTTCCCCGATCTTTATCAAATACTCCCGAGCCTCGGCAGGTAGATCCTCGATACGCAGCGCCAGACTGTCCAGTCCGATAATGGCGTTCATAGGCGTGCGGATCTCGTGGCTCATGTTAGACAGAAAAGCGGTCTTTGCTTTGTTGGCTTCTTCTGCGGCGGCAAGTGCTTCACTGAGGGCACGGTTTATTGCCAGAGCGTCCCTCATTTCTGAGTCAATGTCTGTAAAGCCCAGACCTATGGCGTGTACGATGTTATCATCCCTGTCTTTGGGGTGACGTACGCCTGCCATGCGCAGCATTTCATAATACTCCGTTCCGTCACCTTTTTTTGCCAGATAACGATAGGCTATTATTTTGCTTTCAGCGAGTACGGCGCGGATATTGTCCGGATTGGAAAACATCCGGAATCCTTCTTTGTATTTGTCATCTACATAGAGGTCACAGTATTCACTGATCCAAGCATGGTATGGGAAATGGGCACCCACCGGAGGATGCTTCCGATCACTCGGATCGGCACGATAACAGACTGCGTCGTCGGTATCAATATCAACGTGATACACGCTTCGGTAATCGGACGCCATGGCCGTAATCATACTGTCCAGGTCTTTCTCATGCTTTTCCCGCGAAAGGACATTCTCCGTAATATCCGAGATAAAGACAACATGTATGCCACCATAGGTTTTTGTTTCTGTATAATGGCCGAAATCATCCACCCAGCGAACAGCTCCATCCTTGCGAATGATCCGATACTCCACAAAGTCCATCCGGTCCGAGTCGGTTTCTATCTGCTGAGCAATGTAAGAAGAAATCCTCTGATAATCTTCCGGGTGAATCAAGCCCTTAAACGTAAATCCGGTGTATGCTTTGAAGTCTTCCAGATCTGTACAGCCGTATATGTTGAATACGGCTTTGTTCGCATAGACCAGTGCCTGAGGAGCCTGCGCCAGATAAATAAAGAATCCGCCGGGCATATGAATGCCGATCTCTTCAATAACAGAGAGGGTCTGCTCATTTAATTCAAATACATTCTTTGTCATGCCTCACGGCCTCCTTGCCAAAAATTATAAAAGAACAACCGTGATTCTCAGATCACGTCTCATCTCGCTTCTCATACACAAGCCGAACATCATAACCAAGCTGCTCCATCATGGCAACGAAGGTCCTATTTACCATGTGTTCCCGGCCGCGAGTGATCTTATTGACATAGGAAACCGTTACACCCAGCTTATCGGCGATTTCGGTTTGCGACATTTCGCCTTCTATGAGTTTTGTTTTAAGATCCAGCTCCACATTATTTCGCAGCATAAGGATATCCTCTCTCAAGATTTCAACTAATAACTCAAATATTGTACCACAGTTATTTCGATTTTTCCATCCCCCAAACGTAAAAAAGACGCCCCCGGAGGAGCGTCTGCGTGATGGTTGTGTTTACATCTGAACTTCGGTCTCAA
>CADABA010000297.1 GCA_902785985.1 uncultured Lachnospiraceae bacterium | reverse complement strand
GTGATGTACTGTCCTCCGTAAATTCCAAATCTTCCTTTTTTATTCATCGATGTTTTCCTCGTACAGTAAGGCTGCTGCAGTATTTTTGCAGCGGCAAAAGATGTAACCTATCAGGAATGCCCCGGCGTTCCTGCCGCACTGCGCAGGGTGTGAAGCGTCTTCTTCTCTGCGTGGCTTCGATCTGCCGAAGACTTTACTGTGTATTCATACCGCATTCCTGGCAGATTCCACGAAACTCTTCATTTTCTCAAAGCTCTTTCCGCCCTCCGGATACTCGACACCGGAAGAAACGTCGACACCGAACGGTCTGACGGTCCTGACCGCCTCCTGCACGTTGTCCGGCGTGAGACCCCCGGCGAGGATGAACGGTGCATCCACATTTTTTAAGATCGCCCAGTCGAGTTTCTGCCCGCTGCCGCTCCCCGCATCCAGAAGAAGCATATCGGCATGAGGATACTTTTTCCAGGAATCATCGTCCTCTCCGGTCGGAATGAGAGCGCGGATGACCTGTCTCATCGTCCTCTCCCGGATCTCCGCGATCATCTCATCCGTCTCATGCCCGTGAAGCTGTGCGATGTCGATCGTCCCGTCAAGAAGCAGGCTGATGATCTTTTCCGGATCCTCGTCGACGAACACGCCGACCGCGGAAATTGCCGGATCGAGACAGGCTCTCAGCATTTTTGCCTTTTCCGGACTCACCTGCCGTCTGGATCCCGCGAACACAAAACCGACAAGATCCGGCCGCAGAATATTTGCAGAAGCGATCTCCTCCTCCGTGCGGAGCCCGCAGATCTTGACAATCGGCATTTCACAAAACGGAAGGCCCCTGAGTTCCCGGAGCTTCTGACCTTTGTCTCTCGCCCTCATCATGGTCTCCCCGATGAGCACTGCATTCGCACCCATACGCTCTGCCATCTCTGTATCCCGCCTGCTCTTCACACCGCTCTCGGAAATGAACACCCTGTCCTCCGGAACACAGGCCCTGAGCCTTCCGGCATTTTTCATGTCCACGGTGAAGTCGCCGAGGTTCCTGTTGTTCACTCCGATGATGCGCGCCCCGCAGCGGACCGCCATGCGGATCTCCTCCTCGTCGTGCGCTTCGACGACCGCCGAAAGTCTTATTCTTCTGCAGAGAGCAAGCCATTCCCGGATCTCCTTCTCCGTGAGGATCGAACAGATGAGAAGGACCGCGTCCGCGCCCGCCTCCTTCGCCTCATAGATCATATACGGATCGACCGTGAAATCCTTCCGCAGGATCGGCAGGCTCACTGCCTGCCTGATCTCTCTCAGAATATCGAGGCTTCCCCGGAACCAGTACGGCTCCGTAAGGCATGAAATGGCATCCGCCCCTGCTCTCTCATATTCCCCGGCAATCTCCGTATAAGGGAATACCGGCGCAATGAGGTCTTTGGAAGGGCTTGCCCTCTTCACTTCACAGATGTAGGAGAGCCGTTCTTTCTTAAGTGCAGCCTCAAAGGGGAGGATCTCATCCGCCTCCGCCCCCAGGGGAACGCTTTTTAAAACCCGATCCGGGAGGTCCGGATCTGCTGCCTTTGCAGCGATGACTCTCTCCCTGGTCTTTTCCGCGATCGTATCCAATACAGACATTTTTTCCTCCGCCTTTCCATACAGCCTTTCATGCAATGCCTGGCTTTGTTTTTTCTTCAGCTTCTCAGGCGCTGCCCGGCTCTGCGTTTTTATGCAGCTCCTCATGCGTTGCTGAGCCCTGTATATATCTGCAGCTCCTCATGCGTTTCTGAGTTCAATGTATTCTGCAGCTTCCCATGCGCTGCCCGGCTCTGTGTTTCTCTGCAGCTCCTCATGCGTTGCTGAGTTCAATGTATTCCTGCAGCTTTCTGAGTGCTTTGCCGGAATCCAGGATCTCCGCAGCCGCCTTCACACCCTCGGCGATCGACTCCGCTTTCCCGGCCAGATAAATGGCTGCACCCGAATTCATGAGAACAACATTTCTCTTCGGTCCCTGCTCTTTCCCGGTCAGAATGTCCATCGTGATTTTTGCGTTCTCTTCAGCAGATCCGCCGACGAGCTCTTCCTTTGAACAGCGTTCGAAGCCGAAGTCCTCCGGTTTGATCTCATAATTTCTTACCCATCCGTTCCTGACCTCGCAGATCGTCGTGGGCGCACTCATGGAGATCTCATCCAGGCCGTCCTGGCCGTAGACAACGAGAGCCTTATTTACGCCAAGGTTGAAGAGCACCTGAGCAAGCGGCACACACAGGGATTCATCATAGACACCCATGAGTTCCATGTTCGCGCCGGCCGGATTTGCGAGAGGTCCCAGGATATTAAAGACCGTGCGGATACCGAGCTCTCTTCTGACCGGTCCTACATACTTCATGGAAATATGATAATTCTGTGCAAAAAGGAAAATTATCCCGATCTTCCGAAGGATCTCTGCGCCCTTTTCCGGGTCGACCTGAATATTGACGCCGAGCGCTTCAAAGCAGTCGGCAGCCCCGGACCTGCTTGACGCGGCACGGTTGCCGTGTTTTGCGACCGGAATTCCCGCCGCGGCAATGATAATGGAAGATGTCGTGGAAATATTGAATGAATTCGAACGGTCACCGCCTGTTCCGACGATTTCCAGAACATCCTGATCATTCAGGAAGCGGACGCAGTGCCTGCGCATTTCCTTCGCCGACGCTGTGATCTCGTCAATCGTCTCCCCCTTCATGGAGAGAGCAGTGAGATAGGCGGACTTCTGCACCTCCGATGCCTCGCCTGACATGATCTCATTCATGACAGCCTCTGCCATCTCAAATCCGATATCCTCTTTGTTCGCCAGTTTGATGATTGCCTCTCTGATCATAATAACCTCCTTATGTATTCCTGATTTTTCTGCTCTTATTCCCGAATGACTGTTCCGTAATCCCGCTTCGCGGCCGGGTATCCTGCTCCATAAAGAACGCCCTGTCGTTCCTGCCGCGCCGGGCATGGTACAAAGTACCTTCCCCTCTGCACGGCTGTGATCCAAAAGAAAAAGTCCCTGACAGAATACTGCAATTCTGCCAGGGACGAAAATTAACCGCGGTGCCACCCTGATTTGCGGACTTTGCCGCACACTTACGGAACACTGTCATGTTCCTGAAGATTAACGCTCTT
>CADABA010000296.1 GCA_902785985.1 uncultured Lachnospiraceae bacterium | reverse complement strand
GGCCGGAACGGTCTGAAAGGCAGGGTGATACCCACATTGATCCGAAAGGATACTTCTGAAACATGGCAAATCCAGTCATAAACTGTATTCAGTTGTCAAGGAACAAGAATTGTTTAGCTACCGGAGTCGGGATTTCCCGACTTTTGGCGACATAATCATACATATAAAGAAAACTAATATTAATAACCACCGAAAAAACCTGCTACAGGCTGCTACAAGCCTTTCACTATCACTATGGTGATATTTTCTTCAGCTTCCTTCTTCGAACCCATTGACTTTGTATCACCATGGTGATACAATTGCTGTAATCAAACGACACCAGGTAACTCGTGTATGAAAAACACCGTACCCGAAGTACCCGAACTGACCCATAAAATATTTGGGGGACAGCCATAACTCGTGTAGTGTCCCCAAAGTACCCGAAGTACCCGAACTGAAAAGGTGTGCATAAAAGATTTGGTGTAGTATTGCTCATGATTATCTAAGAAAGGAGCATGAGCAATGCAAGTAGTAACAGTTGAGACCAGTACCGGGCAAACCAGATATTACCTCGCAAATGATGATGGAGCACCTGTAGAACCAGTATTGCAATACCTGAGGTTCCGGGACAATGGAGGTGCGGCGAGGAATACACTTCGTCTGGTATGTATCTTCCTGAAACATTATTTCACGTACCTTGACAAGAGAGGGCTGCGGTGGCAGGCAGTCACAATGGATGACCTGGCGGATTTTCTTGCCTGGCTGAAGTATCCGCGGATAGATGAAAAGGTCATCCCTCTGAATCTGGAGCCGAAGTACAGGGCGGAAACAATCAACGCAATCCTGGACATCATACTGGCTTTTTATCATTATCAGTACCTGCGTGGCGGTCTTGATAACAATGTATCGGAGAAACTGGTTACCTTTATTAAAAATCCGCATGGAGGATTCAGGAGATTCCTTGACGGAATAGCTGACCGGCGGCGGGAAAAGAGATATCTGCTCCGGCTTCCGACACCGAAACGTGTCCTCCGCACAGTAAAAAAGGAAGATGTCGAATCAGTTATGAAGGCCTGTGTTAATGTCCGGGATTACTTTCTGATGTATCTCCTTTTTGAGACCGGGATGAGGATCGGTGAGGCATTATCACTTTGGCTGGAGGACTTTGATATTTCCGAATGCAGGATAAGGATCGTTGACCGCGGAGAGATGGAGAACCTTGCGGAGATCAAGACAGTTTCAAGCCCAAGGACGCTCGACTGCACTTACGATCTGATAAAGGTGTTTACGGAATATATCTGCTGCTTCCATACCGGGAGCACACCTACAGACCATGTGTTTGTGAAGATCCGGGGAAAGAATGCCGGGAAGGCCATGAACTATACGGATGTGGACAATCTGTTCCGGCAAATCCGCAGGAAAACCGGGATCTATATCACGCCGCATATGTTCCGTCACACTTCCCTGAGCATGCTGAGTTCTGCAGGGTGGGAACCGGAACTGCTTCGAAAGCGTGCAGGGCACAAAAACATCTATACGACGCTGAATACCTACGTCCATCCTTCAGAGGAAGAAGTGACGGCGGCATTTAAAGAGGCGGCGGACAGGTTCCGTCTCCCGAAAAAGGGGGCGGAAGAATGAGCACCTTTGGAAATCTGGCATTAAGGCAAGGAAATGATACAAAACATAAGATGATGGTGGAGTACCTCTCCGCAGAGGATGGGTACTGGTACAAGAATGATAAATGGAGAGCTGATACAGCTGCCTATAAAAAGACTGGTTTAAGAGACGTACGTTTCCCAGACGAGGCTATTGTAGATTTCAGCGGATATCAAAACGAATGGTTAAAGCTTGAGGTGAAATATTTCATCCTGTATGGGATGAAACATAAGTGGAGATCTCCCTACAACCTGCAGAACATGCAGAAATCGGCGGTTCGCATGCTGGGGGAGAGAATAGGTTGTGATCTTTCATTGGCCAGCTTTTCCCAGATAGATGTGGATGATGAGAGCGATATGCCGGACATAATCGCAGGGAAGACACCGCTCCGTGAGTATAAGAACCTCCGCCGTGGTGTAATTGAATTCATTTCCGACATTTATGACGAGAGGGAAGAAACGGAAAAAGATGTGTGGCATGCCCTTAGGATCCCCGGAGTGAAACTGTCAGCAGCCACGAAGCGCCAGAACCCCAGCATGAACTTTACAGAGCTTACTGAATTTTATCGCCCCATGGTCAAACGCTTTATGAAACGGCTTGTTACCCGCCGGAGCTGGTCATACTGTAAGGAAATGCTGATGTACATCCGATATTTTTTCCGGGTTTTTCATGATCATGGTTACGGGGAGGGGTTCCTTGAAAACCTGGCCCGGCAGGATGTAGAGAGCTATCTGTGTTGGGTGGCAGAGGATTATGAAAGGTGCAATGCAACTTTTCGCAGTAAAGCTGTCTCTTTTGTCAGGATCTGGTTGGATTATATCCAGATCGCCGAGTATCCGCTGGCACCGGAGCAAAGCATAGAAAGACTCATTTTCGAGGATGATGTCCCAAAACGTGAGCGCGCTGCCGATACGATAGAGAAAGTAAGGTATATCCCGGCACCAATCATCCAGCAGATGGATGCGTGTATCGAACAGATAGAACCCGCAGAAATGCGGCCGGTGTATATACTCCTGAGAGAAACCGGATGGCGAGGTACGGATGTACTGAATCTTCGTTATGACACCTGTCTACAGTACGACTGGGATGCAAGAGAGGGCCGATCTGTTCCGTATCTTTGCAGCGAAATCACAAAAGTGGGAATTCCGCAGTTGAAAGATCCGATCCGGGATGAAGTCGCAGAAATGGTCAAGCTGCTGGCAGAGGAGGCCGCAGTGAAAAGTACGAAGGAGAACAATCCAGACAGATATCTCTTTAATTGTTATGAAGGACGGTGTATGGGGCTCCCATTCAGCAAGCCGGCGTTTTCCAGTGCAGTACAGAAGATGATTGACAAGAATGATATCCGGGATGCAGGCGGAACATTATTTCATTTCAAGGCTCACGGATTAAGAAATCCAAACTTTAATAAAATCCATACTTTCTATCGGAACTCCATATAATTACAAGGTTTCACCAACAGAAAGTTGAGATTTTATTTCATCTTTCTGC
>CADABA010000295.1 GCA_902785985.1 uncultured Lachnospiraceae bacterium | reverse complement strand
TTTGTATGCGGTAATCCCTGTTACCATTGATCTTTGCAATCTTTAGTATACAGGTAAATCCACGATGCTACAAATGTGAGGTCACTTCATATTATCTAATTATCCGTAAATCAACAAAAACCCTGGGGAACAAATTACAGAAAATCAGCCGCTGTGCCTAACCGCCTGAATAAAGCAAGTAATAAACCAAAGGGAAGCTCTTTGCTGCGCTTAATGCCAGTAATATACCAAAGGGAAGCTCTTTGCTAAGTTTGCCAAGCATTCTATCAGCCTAAGTAACCAGATGAACAACATCCTGTACAGTATTAATCGCATGCTTTCAAAGATTTCTATTACATCCGATTCAAGAACGCCTCACGTTCATGCCGCACCGCGCAGGGTGCGAAGCACCTTCTTCTTTGCGCGGCTGCGATCCGCAGTGCCTAAGCATGCGTAACTATGCTCCAGTGGAGCATTGTGCAGCTGAGGCTTTTATTCTTCATCGCGAGATTGTGCTCACGATAAAGGCAAGTTTCACTTTGCGCGCGCATCTCATGTCTAAAGACACGAGGAAAAGCGCGATGAAGACGAGTTTCACTTTGCGCGCGTATCTCATGATTAAAAGAACGAGTATTGCGCGATGAAGAATAAAAAGAGCCCCGCATATGGCAGCATGTGTTACTGCTTATGCAAGGCTCTTCCATGCAGTTGTTACCGTATGGATCGTTCTGCTTTTTCAGGCTGATAGTGCCGGCCCCAAAGCAAAGTCCTGTATCCTTCTGTGGTACTTACCAGGCAGTGAGCTCCAGATAAAGATCCTTGTACTGTTTTGCCGAGTTATCCCACGAAACGTTCTTGGCCATATCGCGGTGAACCATCTCGTCCCAATAGAAACGGTTCTCGAAGTACAATGTCTTTGCCCGGTTGATCGCATCGTAGAGAAGCCCCGTCTCATATCTGTCAAATGTAAAGCCGTTGCCCCAGTCTGCAAACATGTTGTAAGGCTCCACAGTATCCTTAAGACCGCCGGTCTCTCTGACGATCGGAACTGTACCATAGTGCATGGCGATGAGCTGTGTCAGTCCGCAGGGCTCGAACTGCGAAGGCACGAGCAGTGCGTCGCATCCGGCATAAATACGATGGCTTCTCGCCTCATCGTACTGGATGCACGCGGCAAGCTGCCCCTTGTATTCATTCTCGTAGTACCGGAAGGAATTCTCATACTCGGGATCGCCGGTGCCGAGTATCACGACCTGGGTGAACGGATCCATGATCTGCGGGATGCAGGCATTTACCAGATCGAGACCTTTCTGGTTCGTCAGTCTGGAGATGAGTCCGATCACAAATTTGTCCTCGTTCTCCTCAAGGCCAAGCTCCTTCTGCAGGGCCAGCTTGTTCTCCTTCTTTTTGGCAATCACATCTTCGTTGCTGTACGGCGCAGCAATGTCCTTGTCTTTTGAAGGATCCCAGATATCGTAATCAATACCATTCACGATACCGCGCAGTTTCCCCGAGTGATAACGCAGATGATCTGCCAGACCCTCTCCATACTCGTATGTCTGAATCTCGCCGGCGTACGTATTGGAAACAGTGGTGATCATATTGGAGTAGGTCAGGCCGCCCTTGAACATATTCGCATCGAGCCAGTTCTGGGTCAGTGCATCCTTGTTGAAAACATAATCCGGCAGATTCGTCCAGTACTTGATGGTCTCAATATTGTAAATACCCTGGAAACGCAGGTTGTGAATCGTGATCATGGTCTTTGCATTTCCGATAGGGGTGTCCTGGAAAAATGTGCGCAGGAATACCGGCACGAGTCCCGCCTGCCAGTCATGGCAGTGGATAATATTCGGGATCCAGTCCATATAATTAAGCGCCGCGAGTGCTGCCTTGCTGAAATAGCAGTACTTCGGGATATCATCGATCAGATTTGTATACGGCTTATCCCCTCCGAAGAATTCCTCGTTGTCAATGAAATCATAGACAACGCCGTCCCAGACATACTCCATAATGCCGACATAGTACTGCTTTCCGTCACTGGTCAGATCCATGTAGAAACTTCCCCGGTAGACCATCTTCTCCTGATATTTCTGCGGAATGCACTTGTACCTCGGAAGGATCACCTTCACATCACAGTTCCTGTGGACCAGCGCCTTGGGAAGGGAGTACATGACATCTCCGAGTCCGCCGGTCTTTACGAACGGATAACATTCAGATCCGATAAATGCGATGCTCCTGCGCGGTGTCTCGGGTTCCTGTGCCTGGACCGGCTCCTCGACAGCAGCCGGAATTTCATCCGCTGAAGCTTCCACGGCAGCTTCTTCCGCTGCGACCTCTTCCACTGCTGCTTCTTTCACAGCAGTCTCTTCTACTGCAGCCTCTTTCACTGCGGCTTCTTCCACAACGGCTTCTTTCACTGCAGTATCTTCCACTGCATCCGCTTTTACAGCAGCCTCTTTTACAGCAGTCTCTTCCGCTGCAGCCTCTTTCACTGCATCTTTTTTAGCTGCAGCTGTTTTCGCTGACGCTTTTTTCGGAGCAGCTTTCTTTGCTGCAGGCTTCTTTGCTGCAGTTTCCTTTACGGCGGTTTCCTTTGCTGCAGTTTTTTTGCAGCTTTTTTTGCTGCAGGTTTCTTCTCAGCAGCTTTCTCTTCTGCCGCCGCCTTTACTTCAGCGGTCTTCTCTGCAGCTTCCTTTTCAGCAATTTTGTCGTTTGCTTTTTTAGCAGCCATCTCTTTTCCTCCTTCAGATTTTGCTATTCCTAAACCATCCTCTTCTTACACGATACAATCTTCTGTTTTTAATCTACCATATTACTTTTCTTATATCAATTGATGAATCAAATTGTTAACAAGAGTCTCCATAAGTGTTTGAAATTACAGTAACCAGTTGATTATATTAAGAGACTTAATTCCATCGTAGGATGCATCCAATCCAGGCTCCAGGGACAGAAAGATCTTTTATAACATTTTTCATATTCCTATAAAAAAGTATAGCCACATATTCTGCATTATTCTTTTCTTTATGAGTTTCTATAGCAACATCACTTATATCACCATGAGTAACTGCTCCATTCGATTTTGATTTCCCATTTCCTCGTTAATCTCCTGGAAAAGGGCTGTGATTTTATCGAACAGACGATATCTTGATTTCTCCGTTGCCTTTTTCCATACCCAGGAATACTTGTTTGCGTTTGCTTCAAATTTTGAACCGTCAATGTAAAGATGCTGAAGATCCACGTGTTCCTTTTCAAAGCTCTTTTTATTGATGTCTTTGAAGATCTCTTCAATAGACTCTCCGATCACTTCATTAATGAAATACCCGAAGGTGCGATAGGATGGAGTCTCGTGCTCCATAAGATACATGAAGCGGAGGTTAACTTTGCACTGATCCTCCAGTTCACGTAAAGAAATGTAGCCATTCGTCATGAATCCGAATAATACTGTTTTCAGCATGCTGACCGGGTTATATCTGATCCTCCCCGTATAGTGTCTGGGAATACTATTCAGATATTTCTCCAGATCGATCTCTCCCATAAATCGGTCAAATGTCAGCACCGGATCACAGATATCCAGATAATCCGAAATAAGCATTGGCAGAACTGCCTGTTTGGTATTAGAATATCTTTGTGTTTTAGTTTTCATTCGCAAGTAAATTATAACACAAAAAGGAAGGACCTTGGGCTCGTATGAACCCTTGGTCCTTCTTTTTCTCTTTTTGCAGGAACCATGTTATTTCACAGCCCCAGCTTTTTCAATCTTTCTGTAGAGACCGTTTTAAAATGGAGAAACATCATTTTATGGTGATGTACTTCTGATTTCTGCTAGTCGGTTTATCCGGAATCGTCATTGCAATCCATCCTTGTTTTACTAAAGGATCGAGATATTTACGAACTGTTTTCTTATCTCTGTAACCAAGTTCAATCATTATCTCAAGTATGTTTTTAATTTCTTCTGTAGCAGCTATATCGATAATGGTATCTACGATATATTCAGGAGTCATATCATGCAGGTTAAATTTTTTCTTCCCTTTCATCAGGTTTTTCTGGAACTTTTTCATTATTTCCTTCGTTGCCACCATCTTTGGTTCAGCCAGGGGTTTTGCATTCTGCTTTATATTCAATTCACTTTAAAGCAGCGCGCTGACACAATCTTCAAGAATGGAAACTGCCTTACTGCAGTCTTCCTCTGTAACAATGAGCGGAGGGATCATGCGGATTGTATGGGCACCAATCGCAGTAATGAGTAAATGCCGGTGCAGCGCTTCGTGCTTAACATCAACACCGGAAATGGTATCATCGAACTCCACGCCCACCAAAAGTCCCTGATGGCGAACTTCTTTCACATGCGGCAATTCTTCCAGACACCGGGCAAAGAAATCGCCGACTCTTTTTGCATTTCCGGCAAGATCCCGGTCCAGAAGCTCGTTCACCTCTGCAAGCGCAGCCGCACAGCAGACGGGATGGCCTCCAAAGGTTGTTCCGTGCGATCCCGGAGTAAATGCCTTTGCGACCTCCGCAGAAGCACAGATTGCACCGATGGGCATACCGCCTCCCAAGGCTTTTGCCATAGAGACAATGTCCGGCTGAATGCCGTAATTCATATAAGACATGATATTTCCGGTGCGGCACCATCCGGTCTGAACTTCGTCGATCAGCAGAAGCATGCCGTTTTCGTCGCAGAATTCACGCAGCCCGCACAGAAATTCGGGTGTTGCCGGATGTACACCGCCTTCACCCTGAACCGGTTCTACCATAATAGCAATCGTATTTTCTGTACAGGCGGCTTTAAATGCCGCAAGATCATTGTAAGGCGCATAAGAAAATCCGTAAGTCATGGGACCAAAACCGATCTGACAGCCGTTGCCGGGCTGACCGGTAGCGGACATGGCACCAAAGGTTCTTCCGTGGAATCCCATCTTGGCAGTGACGATATGATATTTATTGGGACCGTATTTTTCAATGCCGTATTTACGGGCCATTTTGATCATGGCCTCGTTCGCCTCCGTACCGGAGTTCTGGAAAAAGATCTTATCCATTCCAAGCGTCTCGCATATTTTTTCCGCAAGGAGCGCCTGCGGGATCGTATACGGATAATTAAACGTATGCATGATATCCTGCACCTGGTCGATTACGGCGCTGACGACTTTTTCGTTGCAGCTGCCGGCCGAGTTTACCGCAATGCCTGCATAAAAATCGAGATAAGGGGTTCCGTTCTCATCAAAAATGTACTGGTCTCTGGCCGTTTCTGCCAGGAAATCGAAGCGCTTATACGTTTCGATCATGTATTTGTCTACTTTATCCTTAATATCCTGGAAACTCAGTCCCGTCTCTTTCAGTTTCATACCCTGTTCCTTACGATCGTTCTTTGTCGGATTATTGTCGTCCAGTTCCTTTGACTTCTTCACGTGATGCGGATTCACCAGTACCGGCTTCATGCCGTTGTCCTGAAGGAACTTCCCCAGGTTGAACCAGTAATGGCCTGTCGGCTCCATCCCCGGTAGTACTGCATCCTTACCATGCTCTGTCTGTATGTGAAGGATCCATGCCTTAAACTCTGTGAAGCCCGGTTCTGTATTGCTGAACTTAAATGGCTTCTTAGAGAACTCGATTCCCCGCCAGTCAAAAGCCCTGGCATAATGGAATTCGCTTCCGACATCGATACCTACAACCAAAGTGTTTTCTGTTACTGCTTCAATTTTTGCGTTCTGCGTGTTAGACTTCATTTGAAATACCTCTTTGTTTTATAAGATTTTTACCAACCGCCAAGTCAGTAAATCTTATT
>CADABA010000294.1 GCA_902785985.1 uncultured Lachnospiraceae bacterium | reverse complement strand
AATGGCAGTGAGGATGTTTTCATTTTCAGAGAGAGCGGACGCATAGCGCTCCGGGTAGCCGCCTCCGAGGTAGAGGCCGTGAACATTTTCCGGAAAATGATCCTCCCTCACCGGGCTGAACCACACAAGTTCCGCGCCCGCACGTCGCAGTGCTTCAAAACTGCTCTCGTAATAGAAGCAAAATGCCTCGTCGCGGGCAACCGCTATGCGCACATGCTCAGACTTCACTTTCGCCCCGGAAGTTTTCGCGGGAACAGTCGATTCTTCCGTGCCTGCAGCATGAACTTGCTCTGCCGCTTGAGAACTCGCAGAAACTGCCGATTTCTCCGAAAACGCAGCTTGTTGTCTTTCTGCCTGATACCTCGCAGAAGCCGTTGATTTCCCCTGAGACACAGTATGAAATTGCTCTGCGATTCGCAGCATCCCGTCCAGATCCACTGTTTTTTCAAGCTGATCCGCCATCTTTGCGAAACGGTCTTCAAACTCCGCAATCTCCTCTGCTGTCACAAGTCCGAGATGACGGCTTTCGATTACAGCCTCCTCCATCTTCGGCAGATATCCAAACACTGAAAGTCCGGTCTCACGCTCCACGATCGGCTTCAGATGCGCATACAGCCCTTCCGTACACTCCGTAAATATGACACCGACAAGACAATGATTCTCCCGAAACTTCATCATGCCGAGCAGCTGGGCGGCCAGGGTGGCGCTCTGACCTTTCGAGCGGACGACAAGAATCACGGGTGTAGTCGTCTGCGAAGCAATTTCATAAGCGCTGGCACGCGCAGTACCTCCCAGGCCGTCATAGAATCCCATGGCTCCTTCGATCACCGCAAGATCACAGGAAATCCCCTCTGCATGATTTCTGTCCCTGAAATCATAGGATATGTCATCTGCTGAAGCTCTGTCTGCAGACACGGCAGGCATCCTGTCGCCTGACAGTTCCTCCGCCACCGCTCTGCTTCCCATTAGAAAAAGGTCCAGATTCCTGCACGGAATTCCGAGCACACGGGTGTGGTACATGGGATCAATGTAGTCCGGTCCGCATTTGAAGCTGATTAAATTGAGACCGCGGCGCTTCATTGCCAGAAGGAACGCAGTCGTTATGACCGTTTTCCCGCTGCCGCTGCTCATCGCGGAAATCATTATTCTTCGCATTTTAGTAATTCCCTGTTATGAAAAAACTTCCTCTGCACTTCCGGTTATGATCCACACCGGATTGCCGGCTTTCATCATACGCCTGCCTGCGATCTTCTCCGTGCGGGTCACCGCGACCTGCACCGCATCAGTCTCAAACCCAAGTTCATCAAATACTTCCAGCGTCTCATGAAGCGTCTCCAGGAGAACCGCAGACACGCAGATCCGCACCTCCGGATTGAGCCTGGCGATATATCGAATGATCTCAGAAAGATTCCCGCTGCTGCCCCCGATAAAGACCCTGTCAGGAACCGGAAAAACACACTGACCCGGATGCTCTGTCTCCGTATTCCGTGAACCTTCATATATATCCGGCTGTTCCGTCTCCACATTCAGCGGTCTTTCATGTGTTTTCGATCCACTCCCGCGGAAGACCTCCGGTGCGCTTCCCGGAACGACCCGGAGATTCCACGCGCAAAACTTTCTTCGATTGGCATGGATAAGGTCTATGGCATCCTTCTTCTTCTCAAAAGCCCAGACCGCCCCTGCCTGATGCGCAAGCTCGACACTCACACTCCCTGTCCCGGCCCCGACATCCCAGACCACATCATTCCGGCACGGCGCAAGCTTTGCAAGGATTACGCTGCGCACCTCCTGCTTCGTCATTGGGACATTGCCACGGATAAATTCCACATCCGAAATTCCTGCTGAATAGCCGTGCCATACCGGCGCTGCATCAATCAGCATGACGGACATGACCGGGAAATTCCTGTTCACAAAGTCAGAAGCCTTGCCGCGGCAAATATTTTCCCTTTCTTCACAGGACAGGTCAGACGCCACAGCAACTCCAAGATTTCCCAGGCCGGCCTGCATCAGCTGATTACAGATCACATCCGGTGTGAGCTCTCCACCTGTCAGCACGAACACTTTTTTCCCCTGCATCAAAAGGTGCAGCACATCACACGAGACTCCATGCCCTGACGCAAGAAGCCAGTCCTGCCAGGGTTCCTGCAACCTTGCGGCAAGCATTTGAACAGATGAGATTCCGGGAAGGATACGCAAATTACGCACTTCGTCAGAATCAGGTCCGAAAAGGCTTTTCATTTTTCCGATAAGAAATCTGCAGCCCGAATAAAACCCGGTGTCGCCGCTCTGCAAAATTGCCACGCGGACATCGGAGGCTTTATTTTTCAGCCGGACCAGCGCATCGCACACCTCAGAGGGTCGGGCGGCTTTCCAAAGTTTCCAGTCAGGATTTTTTGCAGGAATACCGGCAAGAAGACGCTCCGCTCCGAGAATCACCTGAACGCCTTGCAGGGCTTCAAGTGCTTCCTGTGTATAGGTTGAAACATTTCCTCCGCCGGCTCCGATTATAATAATGTTCATTATGGCCTCCAGGGCTGTCGCACGGTATGTATCTGATAAAAATCTGCTCGGAAACTGCGTTAGCAGCTTTCGATAAAAAGACTGGCATAGCAAGCCAAATTATGATTACAGGGTTCGCGGAGCGGTCCCTGTGTTATCTCTCAATTACTATAACATCTTTCTTCCATCCCGAAAAGAAAGCATCCCGCACCTTTCAGTGTGGGACGCTCTGATTTTAATCGTTTAGATTTTTTCCTGTAATTTCCGGATAATTTCTCCCTGCTCAATTAACTGCTTCTCAAGTACATTCAGTTTTGCAAGGAGTTCACTATTCTGGCTCTCGAGTTCTTCCTTCTGGCTCTCGAGTTCTTCCTTCTGGCTCTCGAGTTCTTTCTTTCGGCTCTCAAGTTCTTCTGTTTTATTCTCGAGTTCTTCCTTCCGGCTCTCGAGTTCTATCGTTTGACTTTGAAGCTTTTCATGCTGGCTCAGAAGTGCTTCATTTTCCTTTTTAAGCTCCTCATTTTCCTTGTTTCTTACATCTATCATATATTGGACAGTATTGCGGTCCATCTCCAACAATGCTTCTGAAAAAAATCCCATGACGTCCTCCGTATTCCTGCAAATCTCATATATGTGCCTGTACAACGCCTCGAAATCAGGATACCTGTCGCAAAGATT
>CADABA010000293.1 GCA_902785985.1 uncultured Lachnospiraceae bacterium | reverse complement strand
CCGTTGTCAGCGATCTGTGCCGCGATCTGTGAAGCATCTCCGGACAGTGTGGAAAGGTTCGGAGTCGAACGGTTCAGATCGTCCGTGCAGTCACAGACCTCACCGTCATCTTCGTTGTTGCAGGGAAGGAATCCGAGAAGCCTGCGGACGGCTGCGATCACTTCCTCCTCGCTGCCGGTAAAATCGACGTTTCCGGCTTCCGCCTGGAAAGAGGCAGAGCTCGTGTCTTTCTTATCAGCGCTGTTTCCTTCTACAGCGTCCGGAGTATGGACGAAAAGCTTCGCGCCATCGGACATCAGTGAAAAGTCAGAAAGCGCCGGGATAAAGGAAAGACCGCCGCCGCATGTCCCGAATACCACTGTGATCTGCGGTATAACGCCGGAAGACATGATCTGACTGTTCATGATTTCACCCAGTGCATTCAGGGCATCCGCAGCTTCCTCGAGACGAACGCCTGCGGAGTCAAGGACAGCTATGACCGGCGCACCCATTTTGCGTGCGAGATCATAGATCCGAACGATCTTTTTTGCGTGCATTTCCCCGATAGAGCCTCCGAGAACAGCAGCATCCTGACTGTAAACATACACAAGGCTGCCGTCCACTGTGCCATAAACGAAACTATTCGCGTCGAGCAGCGCATTCACTCTGCCCGCAGCTGTTTGTGTAACACTCATCATTACTCCTCCATTTTATGAATTCTTTAATGATACTATAAAAACCCGATATCTGTTTTATGATACCTCAGTGTTCTCCAATTTACAACTGAATTATTGCTATATCTTTTCATAGTATTCTTACAGAATCTTCCTGGAATGGAAAATAAAGCCCGAAAACAAAAAAAGCGGCTCCCACATCATATGGGAAACCGCTTTATACCTGTCTCAATATGTTGATTCCTTCAGGAACGCCGAGGCATTCCTGAATTCAGCGGGGGAGTTGAACCTGCCGCTTAAGACGAGCAGACTACTGTTTTACCGACCGTTCGTAAAAACGTTAGTTTCACACACCGGGATACAGCACCGGCCTTCTGCTTCCTCATCTGTCCTGTACCGCATAATCTGCCTCCTGAAGGAGGGTCACACACCTACTTTTATTCCTGCTTCATTCTCGGCCTCTGCCCTGAAGTCCTCGATCCGTACCGGACTTATGTCAGGCAGTTCATCCCGGGACGAGACTCCGAAAGACCGCAGAAACTCCTCCGTCGTCCCGAAAAGGACCGGTCTGCCGGGCAGTCTTGCCCTTCCGAGCTCCTTCACAAGGCCGTATTCGATGAGTCTGTTGACAGCGTGATCTGAATTCACACCGCGGATCCGCTCTATTTCCGATTTCGTGACAGGCTGCTTGTATGCAATGACCGAAAGCGTCTCCAGCTGTACCTCGGAGATCTTCGGTTTCTTCGGCTGCAGCTCAAGTTTGATCAGCTCCTCGTAGAATTCCGGATTCGTGCACATCTGCAGAGAATCCTCCAGTTCAATGATACGGATTCCCCGGTCTTCTTCCTCATACTGTTTCTTAAGAGAAACGGCAGCCTCCCGGACCGCTTCTGTCTCGATTTCCAGTGCTTTTGCGATATCCGACAGTTTTGTGGCCTTTCCTGTTGTAAAAAGAATTGCCTCCAGGGCAGCCTGGACCCTTGATTCTTCCATACTTTTCTCTCCGTAAGTCAGACTCCTGATATATGATCAGGCTGCTTTTTAAGTAATGTACTAAAGCTTCCCACATCCTTTACTTTAAGGCTCCCGGAATAAATATTTCCACGTCGGGACGCTCCGCGAGGATGCGCTTTAGATTCGGTTTGGAAGATGTCAGCTTACGCTGACCCGAATCCCGCGCCAATTCTCGCGAGCGAGAATTGAATCCCGGTCGCCGCACCTTAAATACATGTGGGAAGATTAAGTAATGTATCTCACCCGTTCCCGAAATCAGCCTCAATATTGACTCCGGAAAGATTCGCCCCCGGCACAGCCCGGATCAGGATATCACCGGCCGTCTCCTCCTGAGACGCCTCTATGATCCCGTATTTCATGAGTTCCAGCATCGCAAGAAATGCGACGATTGTCTGCATTCTGCTCTTTTGCCCTGTGAGAAGTTCTCTGAAGGAGAAGCGCTTTCTCTTCTTCGCGTAGTCCGCAACTTCGAGAAGTTTATCCTCCATGCTGACCTCCTCCTTCTCGATCGTTCCGAACCGGCTCCGGATCGGATCGATCTTGTCCGTCTGTCTTCGCAGGACAGAATCGAACACTGCATGGAGCTTCTGCAATGTGAGGTCCGCCGTAAGCTCAGCCGGATCGATCTCAGGACGGAAGCTCAGAACTTCCTTCGGAGTCGTATCAGGCTTGTACAGTCTCCTCGAGGCATCCTCCATTCTGTCCCGCAGCTCATAGGACATATATTTATACATCTTATATTCGAGGAGCTGTGCGACCAGCTCTTCCCTGGGGTCGATCTCCTCCCCCACCTCGTCGACGTCGGGAGGAAGCAGCATCCTGCACTTGATCGCAATGAGCTCGGCAGCCATCACCATGAACTCTGATAGGCAAGATACTGTTCCGTGATCTCCACGATCGGAATATCAAAAATATTGATCTTATTCTTATCGATCAGATGCAGGAGCAGATCCAAAGGCCCGTCGAATACAGGCAGTTCAACCGTCAGTGCCATAAAACCTCCTCACTTATCCGCGCACAGCATCTATGCATACAATCTCACGAGGGTTAAAAATGCGGAGCGGCACAGAATGATCACCCAGGCCTCCTGAAATGATGAGATGCACATCCCCGGTCTCTGTTCCGGGAAACGAAGAGTGCACACCCTCAGAAACATTTTCATTTGCCCGTGGCAAAATGCCTTTCTCTCCCACCGTATCGCAGCGGACTTTTCCGGAAGGATCCCAGGTGTAATGTCCATAGCCGTATTTCGGGAAAGGATATCCGTACGGGCTTAAGAGCGCGTGCCCCGTGAAAGGTGAACGCACAACGCCTCCGTGATAATGTCCGGATACGATGAGATCCGCCCCCCACTTTCTGTAGGTCTCCGCAAATTCCGGGTTATGGGCAATCAGGATCTGGAAGCGTCCGTCATCTGCCCGCTCTCCGATCCTCTCCTTTATATCGTCTTCTCTGAGGTCGTGCTTCCTGAATTTTTTATATTTCCCCAGCGGAAGCTCGAGACCGGCAACGTCTGCAGGCCCGCCCGGCGTCTCCAGTTCCGTCCTCGCATTATTGAGGACGCAGACACCTGCCTCACGGATCGACATGAGGTAATTCCCGTATCTGCTCCTGCTGAAGGTCCGATACTGGGTCTCATGGTTCCCGTTCGAAAAGAAGACCGGCGCGATTCCCGGAAGTGCACACAGAAAATCGGCGGCAGTCTGATAAGAAAGCCGCGGTTTTCCGACCAGCATATCCCCGGCGCACAGGATGATATCCGGATGCATATTCCGGACAAGATCGATAAGACCTCTGTTCCCTTCTTTATAGATCCTGCTGTGCAGGTCTGAGAGGAGAACGAACCGTACCGGTCCTGTGAGTTTTGCTGTTTTTACTTTGTACGCTTTTACGAGCGGTCTGTTCATAAATTCACATTCCTCCGGTCCGGCGGCAGGTCCCGGCTGATCGAGCGGTCCTGTTCGCATTCCGCTTTCGATTCCCGCATCAAGAGCGCCCCGGCGTACTTGCCGCACCGCTCACAGGTTCGCACAGAATGATATATCCGTCTATTGTACAAAATTGCGAAAATTCTGCGTCAGGGAGATTTTACTTCTGCGCACTCATCTCACGGCCGAAAACGCGAGAATTCTGCATCACAGATGAAAATAAATCCCCGACATAAAGTCGGGGATCCTATGTATGTCAGTTATATTTTCTCTTGCGGGCAGCCTCAGATTTCTTCTTGCGACGAACAGACGGTTTTTCGTAATGTTCGAATCTTCTCAGCGCGCTGTCAAGCGATTCATTCTCTTTTACGATAATGCCTGCCATACTGATCTCACCTCCCCCTGACCACGTGGGGTTATTTACTCTAAGTCTCATACACGCCGGGATATAAATCCCCGATAAGCCTAAAGCTTTTTCATTATATCCTCAGAATGTATGCCTCGTCAATGAAAAATTTTAAAATATCCGGCAGAGATTAATGCCTCCGGCAGACCGCAGCCGCACAAAAAAGATGAAGGTGCTTCGTCCCCCTGTGCGGCACGGCAGGAACGCGGGGCGTTCCCGAATCCCGTTCGCCGTCCGCTGATATATGCGGAAAGCTTCAGTCCGTTTATTTGATCTGGCTTCTTACGATCTCCTGGGCTTTCCTGATCGCGTCCGGAATGCCGGCCGCATTCTTTCCGCCTGCCTGAGCAAGGTTCGGACGTCCGCCGCCGCCTCCTCCGACAAGTTTTGCAGCCTCACGGATAATATTGCCCGCGTGCGCTCCGCGCTTCACGGCATCGTCCGTCGCCATTACCATCAGGTTCACCTTCGGACCTGCCGCGGAGGCAAGGATCACGACGCAGCTGCCGAGCTTTTCCTTCAGGGAATCGCCGAGATCTCTCATACCGTTCATATCAACGTTCTCAAGCGCCTTTGCAACGACAGAGACTCCGTTCACATCCTCAGCATCGGAAGCAGCGTTGCCGAGAGAAGCCTGCGCCGCCTTTGCCTTCATGGATTCGATCTCGGATGAAAGAGCCTTGATCTCCTCCTGAAGTTTGCGGGCTTTCTCAACGATATCTCCGTTTCCGGCGCGAAGAATACCGGACACAGTTTCAAGTGTCTCCTCTATTCCGCGGTAATACTCAAAAACGTTCCTGCCTGTCAGGGCTTCTATTCTGCGGACACCTGCAGCAACACCGTTCTCCGCCACGATCTTGAAGGCCTGGATTTCTCCGGTGTTCTTAACATGTGTGCCGCCGCAGAATTCTTTCGAGAAGTCACCCATCGAGACAACACGGACCTTCTCGCCGTACTTCTCTCCAAAGAGAGCCATCGCGCCGGTCTTCTTCGCCTCCTCGATCGTCATGACATCCGTTCTGACAGCAATTTCCTCACGGATCTTCTCATTGACAAGATCTTCGACCTTCCTGATCTCCTCCTTCGTCATCGGCTTGAAATGCGCGAAGTCGAAGCGCAGGCGGTTCGGTGCGACATAGGAGCCTTTCTGCTCGACATGCTCTCCGAGAACTACTTTAAGTGCCTTCTGCAGAAGATGTGTACCGGAATGGTTCTTCTCCGTATCCAGTCTTCCGTCTCTGTCAACAGTCAGAGTGACTTTGTCGCCCACACGGAGCATTCCCTTTGTCACTACGCCCACATGAACGGTCTTTCCATCCAGAATGGAGATCGTATCTTCAACTTTGAATTCACCTTCCGCTGCAACAATAACACCCTTATCGCCGATCTGACCGCCCTTCGTCGCATAGAAAGGCGTCTTCTTCGTGATGATCGCACTCTTTTCGCCCTCTGTGAGCGCCTGCACGAAGTCACCGGCGTCCTCTTCCGTCACTTCTGTCATGAGAAGAGCTATTTCAGATTCATCGCAGAGTGTATCATATCCTGTGAATTCCGTCTGAAGAGCCGGATCGACCTTATCATAGACAGTGAGCTCCTTGCCCATGTAATTCGTGGTCTTTCTGGCATTGCGCGCACGCTCCCGCTGTTCTTTCATGCATGCTGCGAATGCTTCCTCATCGACTTCATATCCCTTTTCCGTCAGGATATCTTTGGTGAGGTCGAGCGGGAATCCGTATGTATCGTAAAGCTCAAAAGCCTTCTCTCCGGAGAGTGTCTTTTCATTTTTTGCGGCAAGTTCATTCTCAAGATCAGCGAGGATCCTGAGTCCCTGGTCGATCGTCTTCCCGAAAGCTTCTTCTTCCTTATCAAGGACTTCGTGGATAAATACGCGCTTCTCCTCGAGTTCCGGATATCCTTCGCGGGATGTCTCGATGACAGTCGCGGACAGGTCAGCCAGGAAAGATCCGCTGATACCGAGAAGGCGTCCGTGTCTTGCAGCGCGGCGGATCAGTCTGCGGAGAACATATCCGCGTCCCTCGTTCGTCGGCATGATCCCGTCAGAGATCATAAAGGTCGCGGAACGAATGTGGTCTGTAATAACGCGGACAGAGACATCCGCATTTTCATCCATATTGTAAGTCACGCCCGCGATCTCGCAGACCTTATCCCTGAGCGCACGGATCGTGTCGATATCGAACATGGAATCAACATCCTGCACCGCGACCGCGAGACGCTCAAGTCCCATGCCGGTATCGATGTTTTTCTGTTTCGCCCGGCTCATTGTCCTCCGGGAAGCTTCTGTACTTTTCACCGCGGTCATAGTAGACTTCCGAACACGGACCGCAGGGGCCTGCGCCATGCTCCCAGAAGTTGTCTTCCTTGCCGAACCGGTAAATGCGCTCTGCCGGTACGCCGATCTCATCCTTCCAGATATTGTATGCCTCATCGTCATCCAGATAGACGGAAGGATACAGACGGTCCTTATCAAGTCCTACAACATCCGTAAGGAACTCCCATGTCCAGTGAATCGCCTCGCGCTTAAAATAATCGCCGAATGAGAAATTTCCGAGCATTTCAAAAAAAGTCCCATGGCGTGATGTATGTCCGACATTCTCGATGTCGCCTGTTCGAATGCACTTCTGGCAGGTCGTCACACGTTTGCGCGGCGGAATCTCCGCGCCTGTAAAATAAGGCTTCAGCGGCGCCATTCCCGCATTGATCAGAAGCAGCGAATTGTCATTGTGCGGGACAAGCGAAAATGATTTCATGGCAAGATGTCCTTTTGACTCCATGAAATCAAGGAACATCTTTCTCAGCTGATTTACACCATATTTTTCCACAATAATTTCCTCCTCGGGTCTATGTACGGCTTGTAACTGTCGAACATCCCGGAAACACCGCGTCCCTGGAAAATGCTTCCCGCCGAGCAGAACGGCTCCGGAGCATTCCCGCTGAAGTGCCGGACAGTTACAATAACTTTCAAAATTATAGCTCAAACAATTCCCGAACACAAGTGTATTTGTTCGGGCAGCAGGGTCGGGAAAACCGGCTTTTCGCAGTTACCTGCTCACTCTTCATCGGAAAGCAGAGCATCCGCTGCTGCTGTCGCGAGCGCGTCACAGCGCTCATTCTCGGGATGTCCGGCGTGCCCCTTCACCCAGTGCCATGTGATCTCATGCGGTTCCGCTGCCAGAAGAAGCCTCCTCCAGAGTTCCTCATTCAGGACCGGTTTCCCGTCCGCCTTTTTCCATCCTCTCTTCACCCATCCGTCGATCCAGTGATCATTGAAAGCTTTGATCACATACTGGGAGTCAGACCAGACATCCACACTGCACGGTTTGACGAGCGCTTCGAGCCCCGCGATGACTCCCATCAGCTCCATCCTGTTATTCGTCGTACTCCGGAAGCCCTCCGAAATCTCCTTCTCGTGAAGCTTACCTGCTCTGTCTGTATACTGCAGGATCGTCCCATACCCTCCGGGGCCGGGGTTTCCTCTTGATGCCCCGTCAGAAAATAATTTCACATTCATCAAAGCTTCCACTCTCCTGTCTTTTCAAATCTCTCCGCCTGGGCTCTCGCACCGGACACGACGGATTCATCATATCCTGTGATCTGCAGCAGCGCGATTGCATTTCTCGAAAGCGCGCGTCCCTCGGCAAGTTTATAATTGAAGACAACGTCTTTTTCACGGACCTCCTCCTCAAAATGAAGATTCCTGTATACACCGTCAAGGATATAAGTGAGTTCGATATCATGGGTCGCGGCAAAAATGATCATTCTCTCCCCTGCGATCCGACGTAAGATCTGTGAAGATGCGGAGATCCTCTCGATCGTGTTCGTCCCGCGAAGGACTTCATCGACAATTCCAAGCACAGGAATACCGCTTCCATCCGAAGCAGCATCCATGATCCGCTTGAGTGACCTGATCTCTACAATAAAATAACTCTCCCCCTTCACAAGATCATCTGTGAGCGCCATGGAGGAAAAGACCCTGAGGAAGGGGGCTTTCCACTCCTCTGCCGGCACCGTCATTATGCTCTGCGCAAGGATCTGGGAAATCGCTGTACTCTTAAGGAATGTGGACTTACCGGATGCATTGGATCCTGTGATCAGGTTTCCTCCCGAGACTGTAAAGCTGTTCGGGACGGCGTTCTGAAGAAGCGGATGTACCATACCTTTTGCCTGAATAATGATCTTTTCTTCTGTTTCCGGTTCCCCCGCCTCCGTAAACTCCGGACTGCAGAAGACCGGGAGTGATTCCCTGAAGGATGCCGCTGCGCAGGCTGCGTCAAGCGTTCCGATCCCGCGAAGGAGCGCAAGGCAGGCCTCTTCATTTCCGGAGACCGAATCCAGCATCTGATCGAATTTAATGAGATCCGCATGGAAGAAAAGCTTCATGTATTCAAGGAGCATGTCAGCCAGCCCGGTGCCGATTCTTCCGGATGACGTCACAAGGAACGCGCCCTTTTTAAAGGAGGCGAGCTTTCCGGCTGCCTCACTGAGTTCAGCGCTTATTTCTGCAAATCCCGGAACCTGCAGAGCGCAGATCTTCTCTGCGCAGCGGATCATCTTAAGGATGCAGGAAAAGCTCCTGATCTGCATTTTTGTGGTATCTTTACTCCTGAGATACACTGCAATATTCACAGCTATTGTCGGAAGGATGATACCAATGCCTATGAGAGGATTCACAAAGAGCATAATGATGCCCGCCAGCATGCAGATCCCCAGCGCTATGAACTTCCCGCTGCCGATTTTTTCAGCATTCCGAAGTTCCGCGAGATAGTCATAAAACGAAAGGCCCTTCATTCTTCCTGTCTCCGCCAGCACAAGGAGAAGCTTTTCGCGCGTTTTTTCATCGGACCGTATAAATTCGATGAGCCGTTCCCTCTCTCTGAGTTCTTTCACATCGAAAGAGGGCTTTCTGAGCCATGCGTAGAGGACGGAATCGCCCGGAGAGGACATGGTCGCTGCCGCGGACTTGAAGAGCCTGTCCATATCACAGTCATTCCAGGTGATATCATCGACCCAATAAGTATTCGGCTCAAAAAGTTCATTTTTAAAATAGTGGGAGATCGATTCATATTCCTCCGCACTGCAGGCCGTATCAGGCTTCCTGCCCCACGACCGTCTTATCCTTTTGATAAATCTGTTTTTTTGTCTTCTGTTCTCCTGCATGATCATCATGGCGGCTGCCAGGATGATCACTGCAAAGATCAATATGAACGGTACTGTTTCGATCAATCAGTTTCTCCTTTACTTCCTGTTTGCACGTATTACCACCACAGTCTATCACTGCAGGAAAAACATGTCCACAGCAAAGCAGTTCTTTGCAGTCCGCCTTGCTGCCCGGATCGGTCAATAACTAAAACTCCCCACACGCATTAACATGACTGCGACCGGGAATAAATAATTTCCAAAGTCGGGCGTCCGAGCACGGCCGGTACTTCTTTCTTTTAATGCCGAAGGCTGC
>CADABA010000292.1 GCA_902785985.1 uncultured Lachnospiraceae bacterium | reverse complement strand
TCTGTAGGGATTGTCTTTAGACTTGCGGCTTTCGATGAACCACTTGTGCTCATCTGAGGTGTGGTTCACGACCAGGTCCATGACGATTTTGATCCCTCTTGCGTGCGCTGCCGCAAGCATGCGGTCGAAGTCCTCCATGGTCCCGAACTCCGTCATGATGTCTCTGTAGTCTGATATGTCGTAGCCGTTGTCATCATTGGGGGATTTGTAGACCGGAGACAGCCAGATCACATCAATTCCGAGCTTTTTGAGATAATCGAGACGCATGGTGACGCCGTTCAGGTCGCCGATCCCGTCTCCGTTGCTGTCCTGAAAAGAGCGGGGATAAATCTGATAAATGACAGCTTCTTTCCACCAGGCGTGCTTTTCGTTATTCATTGTTTGATCCTCCGTTAGTGTAAAAATGATGCGCTTTCACAATTTTGTTATGGTTGTTTACTTTGCGGCCGGTTGAAGTAGGTTTATTTTTGTTTTTATGATGTCATTATAAAAATTCTGTCCGGAACTGTCTAACTGAAATTTGTCCATAAATTATGGAAATATGACTTTTTGGAATTTTTGTGCTGCTGTTCAGGGGAAGAAAAGCCGGATAATTGGCCGATGAGGGGATGGGAAATTATATACAAATCAGGGGGATGGAATTTGTGTGATATGTTAAAAGGAACTGTATTTGAGAAAAAAGTATTGAATTTGGCCAAAAGAATGTTATTATGAATGAGTGATTTTGTGCAAAAAGTACTTGATGTAAATGACATTGTATACTTCGGGTAAAAAAATCACAGTGGCTTAAAGGCAACGTTAAAGGAGGAAAAAAATGAAAAGAAAACTTTTGGCAATCGCGCTCGTTGGCGCAATGACGCTCGGCCTTGCAGCGTCTTGTAAACGGAAAGATCGAAGTAGATGCTCAGCTCAAGAAACTGGCAGAAGCTTATGAAAAAGAGTCAGGCGTTCATGTTGAAATCGAATCCATGGGCGGCGGCATTGACATTCAGGGCCAGCTGAAGCAGTACTATGCAGGCAACAATATGCCGGACATCTTCGTTAACGGCGGTGCTACAGACTTCGCTAACTGGGAAGGCCTTCTTTCCGATATGAGCGGTGAGAAGTGGGTAAATGATACGGAAGCTGAATATGTCGACGGTTCAGGCAAAGTTGTCGGCTTCCCGTACACGACAGAGGCGATCGGTCTCGCTTATAACGCTGATCTTCTTGAAAAGGCAGGCATCGATCCGAAGTCCATCACAGGACCGGAATCCATGAAAGCTGCATTTGAGACGCTTGATTCCAAGAAGGATGAGCTTGGTCTCACAGCAGTCATCGGCTACTGCGCAGAGGCAACGAACCTGTACTGGTCGACCGGCAATCATCTGTTCGGCGTTTACGAAGATGAAGGTCTTGCACGTGACGATACAAAGTACTTCGATATGCTCGCTGACGGCGGCAAGATCGATGAGGCCCGTTTCGAGAAATATGCTGAGATGGTCGCGCTCTTCAACAAGTACTCAGATCCGGCTCTTCTTGTTTCCGGAACATACGATCAGCAGATCCTCAACTTTGCTTCCGGCAAATATGCTTTCGTGACACAGGGTTCCTGGATCGGCGCAACGATGACAGCTGATGACAAAGAGCAGTATGAGGCAGCAGGCAGTTTCAAGGTCGGCATGCTTCCGTATGCTTTTGAAGAAGGACAGGATACGATCCTTACAAATTCTCCGTCCTGGTGGGCAGTATTTGAGAGCGATAAGGCTGACGCTGCCAAGGCATTCCTGCAGTGGTGCTCCGAAGACGCCGGACAGAAGATCCTTGTTGAGGATGCCGGTTTCATCTCCCCGTTCGAATCCTGCACCTATATTGCAAGCGATCCGTTCGCTCAGACGATCTCTGATTACACACATGCAGGCAAGACATCCGGATGGCATTGGCTCAACAATAAGGAAGGTCTTGCACAGAATGCACTCGGTGTTGTATATCAGGATTATGCTGCAGGCACGATCCCGGATGCTGCTACATTCACAAAGACTGTCGGTCAGGTAACAGCACAGTACTATTCATGATCTTTTAATTAGTATTTTCAGATGATCTGCAGGCGGCGGCCTTTAGCCGCCGCCTGGTTTTCATTTATTACGTGAGGAGGGATCTCGTGAAAACAAAAGCACAAGGGAACGGTCCTCTGTCTTTTATACTGCTGATAGGCGGAATCGCACTTCTTGTAGCAGCTCTGGCAATGGACATAATGGGCAGTAAATTTGCCGGGCGAGGCGCTATGCTGATCTTAGGCATCGTTGCGTTCTTTGCCGGCCTCTATCTTATTCCGACGCTGAAGCATCACAGGAAGATCGTCTACATCATTTTCCTGTTCCCGCTTCTTTTTACATTTGCAGTAACCGTTATTATTCCGCTCGTTCTCGGTATCGGTTATTCTTTTACTGACTGGACGGGTGTTAAGATTACGAAGTTCGTCGGTCTGGCCAACTACACGACAATGTTCAAGGATCCGGCATTTATTTATTCCATTCTGATTACATTTGTTTTTGTTATCATTAATATGATCCTTATTAATGTGATCGGTTTCTGTCTGGCTCTTCTCTGTACATCCTCCATCAAGGCATCAGGATTTTTCAGGGCTGCTTACTTCCTCCCGAACCTGATCGGCGGTATCGTACTGGGTTATATCTGGCAGTTCGTATTCAACAACGTTCTGATCGGTATGACAAATAATATATCTCTGCTCTCGAAGTCCAGAACAGCTCTTCTCTGCATCGTAGTTGTTTATCTGTGGCAGTACGGCGGATATATTATGCTTATTTATATCACCGGATTAACGCAGGTTCCCGGTGATGTTCTCGAAGCAGCGGATATTGACGGTGCAACACCGATACAGACGCTGTTCCAGATCAAGATCCCGATGATCGCTTCGACCATTACGATCTGTACATTCCTTACACTGACATCTGCCTTCAAGCAGTTCGATGTTAACATGGCTTTGACGAACGGTGCAGGATCCGTAACGAATTTCATGGGGAGCTATCTCTCCAACGGTACGCAGATGCTTGCTCTTAATATCTACAATACGGCGATCGCCAAGAACAGCTATGCAGTCGGACAGGCGAAAGCTGTGCTGTTCTTCGTTATCCTCGCTGTCGTATCTCTTATCCAGGTACGCATATCCAACAGTAAGGAGGTCGAGCTATAATGTCACAAACAAAGAAATCGAGAACAATTATCCTTACTCTTTTCGGCATTGTTATTGCAGCATATATCCTGTTCCCGTTCTATCTGGTAGTCCTTAACTCCTTTAAGAAGCAGACGGATATCGTTGCAAGCCCGATCGCATGGATAGGTGCGTCCATTAAACAGTTCATTTCGAATGTTTCAAGCGTTGTAGGAAATTCGAACTTTAATTTCTGGGCGGCACTCGGTTCCTCCGTATCCATCACAGTAATTTCCCTTGTCCTTCTTGCGCTCTTCGGCGCCATGGCTGCATGGGTCATCAGCCGTAACAATAAGAAGGTATGGGCAACTGTGATCTATATGATATTTATCGCATCCATGATCATTCCGTTCCAGGTAGTCATGCTTCCGCTTATTACTTCATTCCGTGACGTAGGACAGTTCGTCGGGATCCCGATGCTGAAGTCTATTCCCGGCGCGATCTTCGCATACTGCGGATTTGGCGGTGCTATGACAGTATTTATTCTGACCGGTTTCATCAAAGGCGTTCCCTATGATCTTGAGGAGGCTGCGGCGATTGACGGATGCTCACCGGAAGGTACATTCTTCAAGGTCATTTTCCCGCTCCTCACACCGGTACTCACGACCGTTACGATTCTTAACGGCATGTGGATCTGGAACGACTACCTGCTTCCGTCCCTGATGCTCGGAAATAACAGCAAGTATAAAACACTTCCTGTTGCGGTCCAGGCGTTCGTCGGATCTTACGTAAAGCAGTGGGATCTTATCCTGACAGCGGCCCTGCTCGCAATCCTGCCTATGATCATCATCTTCCTGATCGCACAGAAGCAGATCATGGAAGGTATGGTAGAAGGTGCTGTTAAGGGCTGATCGGCAGGAGTGAATG
>CADABA010000291.1 GCA_902785985.1 uncultured Lachnospiraceae bacterium | reverse complement strand
CAGGTTTTGAGAGATTGCAGAAAATATGAGGAGGAGAAGGAGCAGTTCATTACCGAAAAGGAACGGCCTGCCTTCCACCTGTCCTCCCGCGCAGGCTGGATGAATGACCCGAACGGCTTTTCCTATTACAAAGGCCAGTATCACATGTTCTACCAGTATCACCCCTTTGATTCCCACTGGGGCCCGATGCACTGGGGACACGCTGTGAGCAATGACCTTCTCCACTGGACCTATCTTCCGGCCGCCATGGCCCCGGATATGCCTTACGACCGCAACGGCTGCTTCTCAGGATGCGCGATCGAGCTTCCTGACGGACAGCATCTTCTGATGTACACCGGTGTCATCCACGAATACACGAAGAGCGGAGAGGTCAGAGAGGTACAGACTCAGTGCCTGGCCTTCGGTGACGGTATGGATTACACGAAATATGAAGGGAACCCGGTGCTTACGGAGAAGGATCTTCCCCTCGGCGGCAGCCGCTATGCCTTCCGGGATCCGAAGATCTGGAAGCTTGAGGATGGCACTTACCGCTGTCTGATCGCCAACAACCGGATCGGACACGGCGGACGGATGCTTCTCTATAAGAGCGCGGACTGCATCCACTGGGAATTCGTTAAATCTCTTGTGGAGAACAATTACCGGCTCGGTCTTATGTGGGAGTGCCCGGATTTCTTTGAGCTGGACGGAAAGCAGGTCCTCCTCGCCAGCTCTCAGGATATGCTCCCGAAGGGACTTGAATATCACAACGGGAACGGTACTTTCTACATGATCGGAAAATACAATCAGGATGAGGAAGTTTTCAAGGATGAGACCAATCATTCCATCGACTACGGAATTGATTTTTACGCACCTCAGACCGTTCTCACGCCGGATGGCCGCAGGATCATGATCGGCTGGATGCAGAACTGGGATACCTGCAACCTGCACACGGCTTCTATCCCGTGGTTCGGTCAGATGTCCCTGCCGCGCGAGCTCTCGATAAAGAACGGTATCCTGTACCAGACTCCGATCCGTGAGTTCAATGACCTGCGCTGTGACGAGCGCGCATACGAGGAAGTGAAGCTCGAGGATGACGAGATCGAGCTGCCGGGCATTGACGGACGCATGATCGACCTCACGATTGATCTGAAGCCGCAGGATCCCATGAGGATCTATCAGAAATTTGCGCTGCGCTTTGCGCAGGATGACGAGTTCCACACTGCAATCAGCTTCAGGCCTCACGAATCCACGCTCAAGATCAACCGGAAATTCTCCGGCTCGAGAAGAGCGATCCTGCATCAGCGAAGAGCTTACGTAAATCACAATAACGGCGCTCTCCGTCTGCGTCTCATTCTCGACCGCTACAGCGCCGAGGTCTTTGTGAATGACGGTGAGAAGGTCATGTCCGTGACGATCACAACAGATCTCTCGGCGAAAGGAATCTCCTTCTTCGCGGACGGCGCACTGATCATGGACATCGTAAAGTATACGATCGATCCGAAAAAATAAAAAAGGCAGCTGTTCACGGACCGCTGCAGTCACAGGCACAAAAGAGGACCTGCTTTCCGGAACATCCGGAGAGCAGGTCCTCTTTCCAATAGATCCAGGCAATTGCGAAACGCTGTCTTCAGATCACGAAATCATCCTTCACGGACGGAGCAAGCGTCCAGATCTTCACCTCGACATTATCCGTCGCGGTGTAATTGAACTCATCCGCCTCCGGATACAGGTGTGTCGTGAAGGTCGATTCACCGTCATTCGCGAAAATCTCGACAGAGCACTTATCCGCAAAGATACGAAGCTTCTCAAGCGGCCGGTCAAGCGGCATCTCTAGCACCTCACCGACATTTTCATTGAACCGCTTGTTCATGCCGGTCCTGTCGATGACAGCCGTCTTCCTTGCATCGTCATAATGGATCGTCAGTCCGCCGCTGCCGTCCGCCTTCGTGAAGAGGTTGAGATCCGCATCCCCGCCTTTCACAGCCGCTTCCATCTCGAACACGGCCGGAAGCGTTCCGTCCGCAGCGACCTCTTCGATTCTCAGCTGTTCTATGCCTTCGACCGGAGTCTGTACAAGCTTGCCGTTCACGAGACGGAGCTCTCTCGGCAGGCACATGCTGCCTTCCCACTCGTCCGGCTCCGTCGGATAGTGATTATCCGGAAGTCCGATCCAGGCAATGAGGATGGCCTTATCCGGATCTTCCACATTGGCTGCGAACTGCGCCGCATAGAAGTCAAAACCGAAGTCAAGATACTGATAATCCGCCTCCGGCGTAAAGGTCAGAGTGTCGTAATCCATCTTTCCTACGATATAGACATTGTGGTTCGTGCTCTCCGCGCGGCCGGGCAGTTTCGTATACTGCGGAGAGAAGATCAGGATGTCCTTTCCGCTGATGTTGACGATGCACGGGCATTCCCACATGCCGCCAAAGTCCTCGAATCCCGGAACATTGAGCTGGCCGGCGAATTCCCATCCGGAAAGCAGGTCTGAGGACTTGTAGATGAGGGCCGTTCCCTTCTTGTCCATCGTCTGCGCTCCGATGAAAATGAAGTACTTCTTCTGATCCGGCACCCAGATGACCTTCGGGTCTCTCTGATGCTCGCTGTAATCCGGACGCGGTCCGAACAGCGGCTCCGGCAGCTTGACCGGTTTCCCGTCCGGGCCGATCTTCGCCGCACAGGTATACGGCGTGCGGACCCAGTTCTCATCTCTGTGGTTGCCTGTGTAGAACAAATAGAGATCATCTCCGTAAGCAATCGCGGAGCCCGAGTGCGTTCCCTTGTTGTCGAAGATCTTGTCAGGCTTCAGACCGACGCCTTCGTTCGTCCAGTGGATGAGGTCCTTCGACGATACATGATACCAGTATTTCAGTCCGTGGACTGCTCCCCACGGGCACCACTGATAATACAGATGCCACACGCCGTCGTGATAGACAAAGCCGTTCGGATCACTGGACAGACCTGTGACCGGCATAATATGATACGTCTGGCGATAGACAGATTTGAGAATGCGGCCAAAGAGATCCCTTACATCTTCCGCGCTTTCAAGTACGCGATATCTTTCTTCTAGCGTCCACTGTTTCATCTCATTCACTCCTTGTTTTATAAGTTTGAAACTCCTCTTACCGACCGGATGAATCAACATGCCGGGCTTTTATTCACAAAACACGTACATGTCCTTCTTCCCCTGTGCATAATCTGTCTTTATTTTAAGGGTTTTATGAAAAAATAACAATA
>CADABA010000290.1 GCA_902785985.1 uncultured Lachnospiraceae bacterium | reverse complement strand
GACACGAATTCGACTATTACACGGAGAACACGGAGGAGCAGGATGATTCTGACGAGTAAACAGAGAGCCTATCTGAAAAGCCTTGCGATGACACAGGATGCGATCCTGTATCTCGGAAAAGCTTCCCTTACACCCGAGAATACAAAAAATGTCGAAGAGGCTCTTCAGGCCAGAGAACTTATCAAGATCGGCGTGCAGAACAACTGCGCGGACGATCCCAGAGAGCTCGCGGAAATGATTGCGGAGCGTACGCATTCAACGGTGGTGCAGGTCATCGGAAAGAAGATCGTCCTGTATAAACCGGGAACAGATAAGAACAGGAAAATCGAGCTGCCGCGAAAATAAGGCATGCGGCAGGTGCAGACCTTGTACGAGAGGCATTTGTTCAAGTCTCGCTCTCGAGACTTGACGCGGGATTCGGGTCAGCGCAAGCTGACATTTTCCAGACCGAATCCCTGCGCATCCTCGCGTGCCTGTGCATGCGTAACCATGCACCTGTGGAGCATTGCGGAGCTGAACATATATCTCAGTGGGGGATTGACATCCGCCACTGAGACTGATTTGTTGCCCGCCGCCTGAAGAGGCGGGGTCATCTTACACTGAGATGTAAGCTGATGGCGTGGAGGGACTATGAGAAAAGTGGGAATCATGGGCGGGACATTTGACCCGATCCATATAGGGCACCTGATCCTGGGAGAAAATGCGTATCTTCAGTTCGGCCTTGACAAAGTCGTTTTCATGCCCTCCGGGAATCCGCCGCACAAGAAGGACCGCGACGGCGGAACGGACTTGCAGCGTATGGATATGGTCAAGCTGGCAATTGCGTCCAACACGCATTTCGAGATTTCCGATATTGAAATGAATGAGGAAGGCTATACGTATACTTACCGTACGTTGGAGAAGCTTGTAAAGGAGCATCCGGACACGGAATATTACTTTATTATCGGCGCTGATTCTCTCTTTTATTTTGATACCTGGAAAAATCCGCAGCGTATCGCCGATGCGTGCACTCTTGTCGTTGCGACGAGAAATCATACGAGCGACGAGAAGCTGGATGAGAAGATCGAGTTCGTGAGAAAGCGCTTCAATGCGACTATTGAGAAGCTGGACACGGAAAATATTGACTGTTCCTCGAGCCAGATCCGATCCTGGATCAAAGAAGGCCATACGGTCAAATATTATGTACCGGATACGGTGATCAACTATATCCACACGTATCACGTCTATTCAGAAAAGTGAAGTCCCTGTTCCTTAAGACTTAGGTGTTGAATTATGGCAGAAAAATATGATATTGAAAAATATAACAGGAGATTGAAGAAATTCTTTGACGATGACGAGGACCGATACTACCACACACAGGGAGTTCGGTATACAGCGGTGGCTTTGGCCATGGCGCACGGTGAGGACTATCAGAAGGCGGAGCTTGCAGGACTGCTTCACGACAGCGCGAAAAATATCCCGGATCCCAAAAAGATAAAACTCTGTGAAAAGAACGATATACCGATCACGCCGGTCGAGCGTGAGAATGTATATCTTCTTCACGCAAAGCTCGGGGCCTATATCGCAAGAAAAAAATATAAGGTCGAAGATGAGGATGTCCTGAACGCAATCACCTATCACACGACCGGCCGGCCGGCGATGAGCAGACTTGAGCAGATCATTTTTATTGCAGATTACATCGAGCCGAGACGATTCAAGGCGCCTGACCTTCCGGAGGTCAGAAAAGTTGCTTTTCATGATCTTGATGAGTGCTGTTACATCATTCTGAGGGACTCGGTAACATATCTGAGATCAAAGGGCGGAAGGATCGATGAGATGACGGAGCAGGCCTTCTGTTATTATGAGAAGTTTCATATGGAGAAGAATGGGGAGAAATCCTGAAACGAAAAGGAAAGAAGTTGTTTTAACAGCATACCGGAGGATAAAGAATGGAATTAAAAGAGAGCAGAAGACTCGCAGCGATCGCCGTGAAAGCCCTTGAAGACAAGCTCGCGACAGATATCAGTGTAATCGAGATTGATGAGATTTCGCCGCTTGGGGATTATTTTGTCATTGCGTGACCATGTTGAAGGGCATAAGAACGGGAACTGGACGCTGCTTGACTATAAAGGTGTGGTCATTCATATCTTTGACGAGGAAGCAAGAAGCTTTTATGACCTGGACCGCATCTGGAAAGACGGGACTCCTGTAGATATTGAGGAACTTAAAAAGGAGTTCTTTGCGTGACAGGGTGGAATCAGCGGGCATGATACTCGCGCGATGAGGTTTTATTTATGAATATAAAAAAAACACGGATTATAGTGCCTTTGCTTCTATCGACCTCTCTATGCCTCAGTACAGCCGGTTGTTCTGCGGATGGTGCATTTGCATTCCTGAGCAAAGAATCGAAGGAAGAGGGAAGTCCTCTCCTCCCTGATAATTCACAGTCATCTTCCCGGGAAGGGGAGAAAACTGATCCGGAAGAGATCGTCATCATCGAGGAACAGCAGGATCCCGTTGAGGGAACCGCGGAGAAAGGCACGGAGGGCTTAAGCGGCTTTCACTATGATCAGATCCCGGAAGAAGAAAGAAAAGTATATGAGCAGTTATATACCGGAATTTCTGAACGTAAATCGGAGTTCTACATCACTGCGGACAGTGCCGAAAATGTCGGCCCTGCGCTGAGAGCTCTGCTGGCGGATCATCCTGAGTTTTTCTGGCTTACAGGCAGCGCGTCGATCTATGGATTTCCGGGACCGGGAATCAAGCGCATCACCCTCGAATTTAATATTGACCCGGCTGATATTGACAGCCAGCAGGCGTTGATCGAGGCGGAGGCTGCAGGATATCTCGGACAGTTATATGACGGGATGAGCGAATATGAGAAGGTCCGGCTGGCCTATGAGTATGTCATCAGGAATACGGACTATGTGATGGGTGCCCAGCAAAGCCAGAACATACAGAGCTCTATGATTTATCATGAGAGCGTATGCGCGGGCTATGCGAGAGAGTTTCAGTATCTGCTTGCCAATGCCGGTGTGTTCTGTGCATATGTCGAGGGAGATATTACAGACAGAACATCCGGAAGCATGGAAGCGCATGCCTGGAATCTCGTGATGATTGACGGGGAATATACCTATGTAGATCCTACATGGGGAGATCCGAATTATACTTCGGAGGAGCAAAATGACATGGCTCCTGAAGTCACCTATTCTTACCTGTGTCTGACGTCTGATGATCTTGCCAGATCGGGATATCAGCCGACGGAAGAATATACAATTCCGGAGACGTATTCAAGAACCTGGGATTATTATGTGCTGAACGGTTATTACCACGAGTATTATAACTATGACGAAATCTATACGATGCTGATCGATGCGATCAATAACGGAGCAGATTCTGTGCACATGAAATTCTCGGATTTTGACAATTATTCGGCGGCTAAAGGAGATCTTTATGACGGAGAGCTCCTCAGTACAGCCCTGCAGCATAAGATGTCGATTGAGGGGAAGGGGACGATGTCCTATTATCCTGTCAATGAGGATGCATTGTATACAATTGACATATACTGGTAAGGAGCCTGCGAAACTCAGCGCGAAGGTGAATTGAGTGATCCTCCAATTCACTGAGAGCGCAGAGGTTTGCAATGACCCGGAAAGTTTTTAGTCAGTAAGCAAAAGGAGCAGCGCCAGGCTGCTCCTTTTACTTTAGAAAACGCATGATGCCGATGACCTTACCGAGAATGATCAGATCGCCATAGACGATGATCGGATCCATCAGTGTGTTCTCCGGCTGAAGACGGATATATCCGTTCTCTTTATAGAATGTCTTGACGGTCGCGGAATCTCCGAGAAGGGCAACCACCATGTCTCCGTTCTTCGCGGTATTCTGCTGAGCGACGATCACTTCGTCTCCGTCCAGAATGCCTGCGTTGATCATACTCTCCCCGTGAACCTTCAACATAAAGACCTGCTTGTTCGGGAGATATTCTGTAGGGATCGGGAAGTAGCTCTCGACATTTTCCACAGCCAGGATCGGCTGTCCAGCGGCGACGGTCCCGACCAGCGGTACATTGACGAGTTCCCGGCGGCTCTGGTTGAAATTCTCATCCATGATCTCGATCGCTCTTGGCTTTGTCGGATCCCGCCGGATATAACCGTTCTTCTCAAGTGTTTCAAGATGAGAGTGAACGGAAGAGGTGGATTTCAGATTGACTGCCTGACAGATATCTCTTACCGAGGGCGGATATCCGCGGTTCATCAGTTCGCTTTTAATAAAATCCAGAATTTCTTTTTGCTTTGCTGTGATCTTACCGTATGCCATAGAATTGATCCTCCTTGCATGACCAGTCGGCAGAAATGTGCATACTTTGACTTTTATGCTGTAAGTGTATCACAGGGTCTGCCAAAAAGCAAACAGATATTCCGAAAATCTGTTCGTTTTCCGTTCGTGGAAAACCGTCGGAAATGTGACCGGAAACCGTATCTTTTGTTCAAAATATTTGGTAAAATTATATAATATGTAAAAATCATGAAAATTTGCTTGGAAGGATACAGAGGATGACACTGAAAGAGTTAAAACCCGGCATGAGCGCGAGAATCGAGACAGTTGGGGGAAGCGGAGCGCTCCGGCAGCATTTCCTGGATATGGGCATGATTCCGGGAGTGAAGGTGACTGTCATCAAGTATGCACCGCTTGGAGATCCCGTGGAACTTCGAATCCATGGTTATGAGCTTACGCTGCGGCTCGATGATGCCGGAGCGATCACTGTGACTCCGATCGAAGACGATCGGGAGGAAGAGCCTTCTGCACCGGAAAGAAAAGAGATGAGGACCGCCGGTAAGCATACGGCTCATCCGGGCCTTGGTGAGACAGGGCGTTTTCATCCCAGGGGAAGCGGAGATCCGCTGCCGAAGGATACGGTCCTGACCTTTGCGCTGGTGGGGAATCAGAACAGCGGGAAGACGACGCTTTTCAATCAGCTGACCGGATCAAATCAGCATGTGGGAAATTTCCCGGGCGTAACGGTCGACCGAAAGGATGGTGTGATCCGAGGAAAGTCAAATACCCGTATAACAGACCTTCCGGGCATCTATTCCATGTCTCCGTATTCGAGTGAAGAGCTTGTCTCCAGAAATTTTGTCCTGCAGGAAAAGCCGAAGGGGATCATCAATATCGTCGATGCGACGAATATCGAGCGCAACCTCTACCTTACGATGCAGCTTCTTGAGAGCGGTATACCGACCGTTGTTGCGCTGAATATGATGGATGAGATCCATGCGAACGGCGGATATATT
>CADABA010000289.1 GCA_902785985.1 uncultured Lachnospiraceae bacterium | reverse complement strand
GGAGCGGGAGGCGGATCGTTTTGCTGCCGAAGGGGAGCTCATGGCCATCTTCGAGCGCACATACGGACCGATCAAAGACCGGAGCCTGATGGCACAGGCGTCGCCGAAAAAGGTCACCGCAGAACCTGCACCGAAATACAGAAAGCAGAAAAAGCAGCCGGATAAGGAATATCTTCTCGTGGACGGATATAACATCATTTTCGCGTGGGAGGAACTTCGGAAGCTCGCTTCCGGGGACATGAAGGCCGCGCGGGACCGTCTTCTCGAGATTTTGTCGAACTATGCGGGCTATGTGAAGCGTAATGTCATCTGCGTGTTCGACGCCTACAAAGTTGCCGGAGGGCAGGAGCGGGTCTGCCGTCACCACAACATTGACGTCATCTTTACGAAGGAAGCGGAGACCGCATGAGCTGAGCCGCCAGTACCGCGTCACGGTCGCGACGTCGGATGCGGTCGAGCAGGTCATCATTTACGGCGCGGGCGCGCTCAGGCTGTCTGCCCAGAACTTCCTTGAGGAAGTGAAGGAGGCGGAGAGGGAAATGAAGACCACGTACGTCGCCGGAGAGAACGGAAAGATACAGAAGATCGGGACGAATCTGGGTGAAGAACTCAAAGGGATCCTGGAAGAAAATTGAAGCTGTCGCACAGCCTGCTGCATGGAGGTTTTTATGAATATTACAGCAGTTATTGCACAGGAACTGGACATCAGGGAAGACCAGGTGGAGGCTGTCATCAGCCTTCTGGACGAGGGGAACACGATTCCCTTCATTGCCCGTTACCGGAAGGAAAAGCACGGCGCACTGAACGACGAGATCCTCAGGTGTCTTGAAGAGCGCCTGACCTATCTCCGGAATCTGGATGCGAGACGGGAAGCCATTCTCTCCGCCATCGAGGAGCAGGGAAAGCTGACGGAGAAGCTGAGACGGCAGATCGACGCGGCGGAAACGCTGGTGGCTCTCGAGGACCTCTACAGGCCTTATAAGCAGAAGAAGAGAACGAGGGGAATGATCGCCCGCGAGAAAGGGCTTGAGCCGCTCGCGAAATTCCTGCTCGATACATATACGAAATGTGATCCGGAAGCGGAGGCTTCGAAATATATCGATCCGGAGAAGGGGATCGAAACTGCGAAGGACGCGCTGCATCTCGCGGAGGATATTCTCGCGGAGGAGATATCCGATAACGCGCAGTACCGGTCTTTCATTCGAAGAAAGACCTACGCGGACGGCCTCCTGGTATGCGAGGCGAAGGACGAGAAAGCGGAGTCGGTCTACGAGAATTATTACCACTACAGTGAAGCGCTTCGCACGATCCCCGGCCACCGCGTGCTCGCAATGAACCGCGCGGAGAAGGAAAAAATCATCGGTGTGAAGATTTCAGCCCCGGCCGAGGAGATCGAGACCTATCTGAAGCTAAAGCTCGGCACGGCAAAGCGTCCTGCCACCGGAAAGTATATTGAGGAGGCTGCACGCGACGCGTACAAGCGCCTCATCGCTCCGTCGATCGAGAACGATCTGAGAAATGAACTGACCGCCAAAGCCCAGGAGGATGCCATCGGGGTCTTCGGGAAGAATCTGACCCAGCTCCTCATGCAGCCGCCGATCGCCGGCATGACGGTCCTTGGCTGGGATCCGGCCTTCAGGACGGGCTGCAAGCTGGCTGTCTGCGATCCGACCGGAAAAGTGCTGGATGCGACGGTCATTTACCCGACGGACGGGCCCCAAAAAGATATTGCGGGGGCGAAGGAGGAACTTAAGGAACTGGTCAGGCGCTGGAATGTGGACGTCATATCGGTCGGGAACGGCACGGCCTCCAGAGAGTCCGAGGCTGTAATTGTGGACTTCATCCGCGAGATGGCGGAGGAAGGCAGGGAGCTCAAATATGTCATCGTCAATGAAGCCGGCGCTTCCGTCTACTCGGCAAGCGCGCTCGCGACGGAGGAATTCCCCGAGTTTGACGTCGGCATAAGAAGCGCGGCATCCATCGCCCGCCGTCTGCAGGATCCGCTGGCGGAGCTCGTCAAGATCGATCCGAAATCGATCGGCGTGGGCCAGTACCAGCACGATATGAATCAGACGAGACTGTCCGAAGCCCTCGGCGGTGTCGTTGAGGACTGCGTGAACCGGGTGGGCGTCGATGTGAATACGGCTTCGGGCGCGCTTCTGTCCTACATTTCCGGCATCAATAAAACGATTGCGAAGAACATTGTTGCATACCGCGAAGTCAACGGCCCGTTCAGGAACCGCCGCATGCTCCTGAAAGTCCCGAAGCTCGGTCCTAAGGCCTTTGAGCAGAGTGCGGGCTTTCTGCGGATCCGCGGCGGGGCGGACGCGCTCGATATGACCGGCGTTCATCCGGAGAGCTATGCGGCTGCGAAGAAGCTCTTAAAGACGGTCGGCTTCGGCGAAGAGGATATTAAGAGCGGCAGGACAGGGGAGATCCGGAAGAAGCTCTCCTCCGTCAATGAGAAGGAGCTTGCCCGGGATCTCGGGATCGGCGAGTATACCCTGCGCGATATCATTGAGGAGCTTGAGAAGCCGGGCCGTGATCCCAGAGAGCAGCTCGACGCGCCGGTCCTTCGCAGCGATATTCTGGAAATAAAGGATCTCAAGCCGGGCATGGTCCTTAAGGGGACCGTCCGCAATGTCATTGATTTCGGGGCGTTCGTGGATATCGGCGTGCATCAGGACGGGCTGGTCCATATTTCCCAGATGTCAGACCGGTACATAAAGCATCCGCTCGAGGCGGTGAGTGTCGGGAATGTGGTGACGGTGAAGGTCCTTTCTGTGGACGAGGGCAGAAAGAGGATCTCTCTGACGATGAAGGGGATCTGAAGGGGGGCTGAAGGGGGTCTGAGGCAGCATTTCAGATGACCCGGGCACATATGAGCGGGCGGCGCAGGGCAGCATCTTCTTCGAAAAACTCTTGTCCTGCCCTGCGAAATCGAAAAATGCATCTGCACTTTTTGTTCCCGCAAGTCGCTCTTCGCATACTTTTGGTCACAAAAAGTGCAGCATTTTCGATTTCTCGGTCGGACTGCGAATGTTTTTCTTCAGAAGATGCAGCCCCGCTGCCGCCGGCAAACTCAAGTGACGGGTCATCTGAGCTGCTGCAGCTGCAACCGATACTGTAAAGCAGACAGCTCGCTCTGCGAATTTGTGAGGAGGAGCCATCAGGGATTCCCCGCATTCCTGACGCGCCTCGCTTACGTGCGAAGCACCTTTCTCTTTGCCCGGCTGCGATCTGATCGGTTCAAGAAAATTTTCAGAAAAGGTACAATAAATTAATTATGGGATAAAAGGAAGCAATATCTGCATGAAGATCTTTTACATCATCGGAAAGTCCGCCTCCGGAAAGGATCATATCTTCGCTGCCCTCAAAGGCGACGCGGAGTTGAACCTCTCGGAGCTCATACTGTACACGACCCGGCCCATGCGCGCGGGGGAGATCGACGGTGAGACCTACCACTTTGTGGAGGAGAGCCGTCTTCTCGAGCTGCGCAGGGAAGGACGCGTCATCGAGGAGCGCACGTACGATACAGTCTACGGACCCTGGACTTACGCGACGGTGGACGAAGATATTGACCTTCAAAAAGGCAGTTATATTGCGATCGGGACGCTGGAATCCTTTGTGAAGCTTCGCGATTATTACGGGACGGACCGCGTTGTGCCTCTGTATATCGAGGTGGAGAAAAAGCAGGACGTCCCGAAGTATAAAGAGATGTGCCGCCGTTTTCTGACGGACAGTGAGGATTTCTCGGAGGAGAAGATCCTCGAAGCCGGAATCGACAGGCGCTTTGACAACAACGGGGAACTGTCAGACTGCATAGCTGATATTCGAAAATTTATTTTATCGGAAGATGCGAAAGCAGCTTTCGATAAAAAGGGTTCGCGAAGCGGATCCTGTACTGTATAAGAAAGGAGGGATCGCATGGATGAAAGAGGATTTGCGGCTGTAGTCGGCCATAAAGATGTAATTCAACATATAAAAAATGCTTCTGTCTACGGAAGAGTCTCGCATGCGTACCTCTTTTCGGGGGAGCCCGGCTCCGGGAAGAAGCTGCTCTCATCGCTCTTTGCGACGCTCCTCGAATGCAGGAAGAGTTCCGAAAATCCCTGCTTTGCCTGTGAGTCCTGCAGGAAAGCCGTGAATATGAACCATCCGGACATCATCTATGTTCATCATGAAAAACCGGATGTGATCACGGTCGACGAGATCCGAAGCCAGGTCGTCTCGACCGTCGGGATCCGTCCCTATGAGAGCGAATACAAGATCTATATCATCGACGAGGCGGAAAAAATGAACCCGCAGGCCCAGAACGCCCTCTTAAAGACGATCGAGGAGCCGCCTGTCTACGCGGTCATCATGCTGCTCTCGTCGAACCCTGACGCGCTCCTTGAGACGATCCGGTCCCGCTGCGTCCGCCTGAATCTCAGGGCTGTGAGCGATGAAGAGGTCCTTCAGTATCTGCAGACGGATATGCAGCTTCCTGATTACGAAGCTGAGATCGTCAGAGCTTTTGCCCAGGGCAATATCGGAAGGGCCAGGGACGCGGCGTCCGGCTCCGCTCTTCGGGAAATATCGGCCCGGGTCGTGGCGCTCATGAAGCAGCTTCGGGAAATGAAGACCTATGAGATCGGCGAGATCGTAAAGGAAATGTCCGAGAACAAAAAGGATATCCACAGTTACCTCGATATGATCGAGCTCTGGTTCAGGGATGTTCTTCTCTACAAGGCGACACAGGATGCGGACAGCATGGTCTTTCGGCGGGAGCTCGTCGAGATCCGCAGGGAGTCCGCGGAGAGTTCCTATGAAGGACTTGACAAAATCCTGAAGGCAGTCGAGAGAGCCAGGACGAGGCTTCGCGCAAATGTCAATTTCGATCTCACGATGGAGCTTCTCTTTATGACGATCGCCGAGCACCTGTCATAATACTGGCTGTAATTACTGACCTGGGTCTGTATTCCATACAAAAGAAAAGTTTCACTTTGCACATTTATCTCATGATCGGGATCATGAGAATTCTGCGTCAGAGATTCAATAGATTTAAGAGGAAAGAATGCAGGAAATAATCGGAGTAAAATTCAGAAATGCCAGCAAGGTCTACTATTTTGACCCGAAAGATCTGGACATTCACTATAACGATCACGTCATCGTCGAGACCGTGCGGGGGATCGAGTTCGGAACCGTCGTTCTGGCCCCGATGATGCTGGCGGATGACAAGGTTCCGCAGCCTCTCCGGGAGGTCCTTCGCATCGCGGATGCGCAGGATATTGAACGGGAGACTGAGAACCGCATCAAAGAAAAAGAAGCGTTTAAGATCTGCAGACAGAAGATCCTGGAACGCGGTCTGGAGATGAAGCTGATCCAGGCGGAATATACATTTGACAACAGCAAGGTCCTTTTCTACTTTACAGCGGACGGCCGCATCGACTTTCGCGACCTGGTAAAGGATCTGGCGGGCATATTCCGCACGCGGATCGAGCTGCGACAGATCGGTGTCCGTGACGAGACGAAGATCCTCGGAGGGATCGGAATCTGCGGTCGGCCGCTCTGCTGCCATACATACCTGAGCGAGTTCGCGCCGGTCTCCATCAAGATGGCCAAGGAACAGAACCTGTCCCTGAACCCGACCAAAATATCGGGCTGCTGCGGACGTCTCATGTGCTGTCTGAAAAATGAAGCGGACACTTACGCATACCTCAACAAAGGTCTTCCGGCAAGAGGCGATCAGATGACCGCCCCGGACGGCCGTCACGGCGAGGTGCAGAGCGTCGACATTCTGCGGCAGCGGGTAAAATGCGTCGTCGATATGGACAACGACGAGCGGGAGCTCGTGGATTACCACGTATCGGAGATCACATTTATCCCTCATTCAAAGCGCCCGAAGAACCAGCAGGGAGCTGCCTCGAAAAATGAAAAACCGGCCCGCGGGAAGGACCACGGCGCGAAGTCTTTCGAGGAAACGCGCGAATTTGAGACGGATGAGAAGGAGACCGCAGAGGAAGACTTCAGCGCAAAGCGCGGGGAAGAGGAATTTTCTGCGTCTGAGAAGAACGGCAAAGACCGTTCGCGGAACCGGAAAATGCGCGTGAAGAAGGCGACGATGTCCGGGAACGAGGCAGAGCAGAGTGAAGAGCACCAGACAGCGGACGCGGATTGGGAGAACAAAAACGGAAAGTCCGACCGGGGCGAAAAAGCCGGAAAGAACGGCAGACCCGACAGATCTGAACGTTCGAACCGCGGTGACAGAACGGAAAAAGCATCCCGGAACGAAAAGTCCGGACCGGACGAGGAGAAAGCCGGGGCAGACCAGACCGGGAGCGGAGAAATGACGGAGCGAAAAGAAGGAGAAGGGCAGGAAGCCTCCTCTAAATCCAGAAAACGGCGCAGAAGAAGCCACGGAAGGAGAAAACCGGGCTCTGAAGGAGCCAACGGAAATTCCGGAGAATCCGTATGAAAAGATTAGATGATCTTGAGAACGGATATCGGATCTGGCAGGACTCAGAGGCTTTTTGTTTCGGGATCGACGCAGTCCTGCTCGCACACTATCCGGTGATGAAGGACGGTGACTGTGTGATGGACCTTTGTACCGGGAACGGTGTCATACCGCTCATCATGCACGGAACGGCGAGAGACGAGGCGAAAAGGGTCTCGTTCAGAGGACTGGAGATCCAGGAGGGCGCGGCATCGCTCGCGCGGGAATCCGTCCGTCTGAACGGCCTTTCCGACGAGATCGGAATCATAACAGGAGATGTGAAGGAAGCTGCCCTACACGCCGGGAGGCGGAGGGCTTCGCGGGGAGGACGACCGGAAGACGATCGCCCGGCATGAAGTGCTCTGCACGCTTTCCGACGTGGTGGAGGCAGCGTCGAAGCTACTCAAAATGAAAGGCCGTCTTGCCATGATCCACAGACCCTCGCGGCTTGCAGAGATATTTGCCTGCATGCGCATGCATGGGCTTGAGCCGAAACGTATGCGGATGGTGTATCCGTTCGCTGACAAGGCACCGAACCTCGTTCTTTTGGAAGCCGTCAAAGGCGGAGGTCCGCAGCTCAATGTTGACCCGCCGCTTATCGTGTATGAGAAGAGCGGAGAATATACCCGCGAGGTCCTGCAGATCTACGGGAAGATCTGAAGGACCGAGAAGGATTCCGTTGACAGGATCCTTTGGCAGGATTCTTACGCAGAAATCTCCTGCAGGGATGGTTCGGCGTATCTGATGACCTTAAAAAATGAGAAAGGTTTGATCCATGAGCGGAACTTTATATTTGTGCGCGACCCCGATCGGGAATCTTGAGGACATCACGCTCAGAGTCCTCCGGACCCTCAGGGAGGTCGATCTCATCGCGGCGGAGGATACCCGCACATCCGGGCATCTCCTGTCCCGCTATGAGATCACGACAAAGCTCACGAGCTATCATAAATTCAATGAGAAAGAAAAAGGGCAGGAGCTGATCGGCCGGTTGATCGCCGGAGAGAACATCGCGCTCATCACGGACGCCGGTACGCCCGCAATCTCGGATCCGGGCGAGATCCTGGTCAGGCTCTGCATGGAGAACGGGATCGAGGTCACATCTCTGCCGGGCGCGAATGCCTGCATAACCGCCCTCACGCTCTCCGGACAGGACACGCGGCGGTTCGCGTTTGAGGGATTTCTTCCCGGGGATAAAAAGGAGCGGAAGGAAGTCCTCGCGGAAATGAAGACCGAACGCCGCACCATGATCCTCTACGAGGCTCCGCACAGGCTCGTCCGGACATTGGAGACGCTTCGGGAAGAGCTTGGCGGAGGCAGAGGCATCACGCTCTGCCGGGAACTCACGAAAAAGTATGAGACGATCGATCGGACGATCATCGATCAGGCGATCGCCCGGGCGCAGACAGAACCGCCGCGCGGCGAATATGTTCTTGTGATCGAGGGAAAATCCGATGAGGAGATCCGGGGGGAGAAGGAGGAACTCTACGAAAATCTTCCGGTCCCCGAGCATGTTGCCCGGTTCGAAGCACAGGGAATGTCCAGAAAGGACGCCATGAAAGCCGTGGCGAAGGAGCGCGGGATTTCCAAAAGAGACGTCTATCGGATGTGTCTTGAAGAAGAGTGATAAAAATTCAAGAACGCCTCAGCGTTCTTGCTGCGACGTGCGCGGCGCGTAAGCGCCTTCCACTGCGCACGTTTGCAATCCGCCGGAAAAAACAGAACCGCTGCACAGGACCCGTCGGTCATATGATACCGTACGCCCTGTGCAGCGGTTCTTCTTTTTATCAATAGGCTCCTGCGAAACTCTGTGCGAAATGGAATTATTTGAATGCTCATACAATTCCCATGAAGCACAGACTTTCGCAATTGCCTGCTTTTTATCAGGGATGAGAGGATATTAATCTTCGATATAGCCTTTCATTTTCAGGATTTCCTCGATCAACTTCACTGTCCCGTCGATGCCGAGCGCAGAACTGTTGATCATGAAATCCATGCCTTCCGGGGTGCCCCACTTCTTGTCCGTGTAGAACTGATAGTAAGCCTTTCTCTGCTTATCCATCCTGCGGATGATCTTCTCCGCCGCCAGAGATTCGCTGATTCCCTCGACGTTCATGATCCGCTCGACTCTGTCCGCTTTCGGCGCGTAGATGAAGATGCGGATGACATCCGGATACTCCCAGAGAATATCATCTGCGCAGCGGCCGAGGAAGATAGCCGGACCCTCGTTGGCCTCCTCGCGGATGATCTGCGACTGCAGAGCGAACAGGCGGGAGCTGCGGGAGGCGGTGTCAATGCCGTAATTGATGTAGGGCTCAAAGAACGGGTTCGAGAGACGCTCGTCGTCATTGACCAGGGTATCCTTATCCAGATCATGCTTTTTGGCGATCATCTCGATCAGATTCTTGTCATAGACTTTGATGTCGAGATCCTTCCCGATCTGCTCGGCAATGACCTTGCCGCCGCTTCCGTACTCGCGTCCCACAGTGATGAGAAATTTCTTTTTTACCTTCATAATAATTACCCCCCTTTCGGTTATCACAAGGAGCATGTGATGAACATTGTCCGCAAACGCACAGATCAGAGCGTTTTGGCGGCTTTCAGTTCTGAAAGATTTCCGGGGAAAACGCCCTTTTTTGTGATTTCATTTTACCATAAACAGGGGAAATGTGAATACAGATTCTGTGAAAAATCCACAAATTTCTGTGAATTTCGAAACAATTCCCTGAATAGCTGTTCCGGGAGGCTCAGAAGTCAGGATGCGGGAGGTTTTTGTTAATGAGTATGGTTCCAATAACGGATCTCTTTCAGAAAAACAGGACCGAATTTCAGGACATTTAAAATGCCGGCACCCTCTATGAGCAACATATCCTTCAGATTTTCGGGGCGTACAGCCGCCAGATCGTGCAGCGTTCTGTCAGAGAAAATCTCAAAGGGAAGCTTTCCCTGCCTGTTCGCGAGATCCAGTCGGAGAGCTCTGAGCTCCCGGTAGAGTTCGGGAGATTCCACGCCGGGGATGAGCGTACTTCCCCGTGGGAGAGGACCCGTATCGCTCAGGCAGACGGAGCACTTTCCGCAGAAAGGTTCTGTCTCCTCCCCGAAATAGCGGAGCATGAAGGCTCGCAGGCAGGTGTGACAGCTCACATAGTCCTGCATGACCAGAAGATCCTGCCGCAGCATCTCCTGAAGGGATTCCCCTTTGTTTCCGCTTCCCGCCCTTCGAATAAAAAATCTGTTGATGGTCACGTCTCGAATATTATAGAGCAGGATACATTCCCCCGGTCTTCCGTCCCGGCTCGCTCTGCCGGCCTCCTGATAATAATTCTCCATGCTCCCGGGCAAATTATAGTGAATGACGAAACGCACATCCGGCTTGTCGATCCCCATGCCGAACGCGCAGGTCGCGACGATCAGGCGGACACGGCCCCGGATCCAGTCTTCCTGACTTTTTTCCCGTTCGCAGGACGTAAG
>CADABA010000288.1 GCA_902785985.1 uncultured Lachnospiraceae bacterium | reverse complement strand
GAGATTCCTTCAGCCGGTCCATCGGCTTGTCGTAGAGCTTATATTGTTTTGTTACATGTGATACTTCGATTGCAATATCCTGCATAGAGTCTCCTCTATCAAATGCATACTTAAGACTAATTGATCCGGTCGGATGCCGGTCCCGCAGCCATTCATGAGCGGGTTCAGACTCCCTTTTACAGTGTATCCGCGAAATGTACTTTCAGCCGCTTGAACACATACGCTCCAAGCACAAAGAACACCCCGGTGACGATCCAGAAATAGAACGTAAGGTCAAATCGCTCCCAGAACCATACCTTGTTGATCATGGCATCGCGGTAGCCGTTGACAATATAGAACATCGGGTTGAGCTTGAAGATCGTAATAAGCCAGGACGGCATCCTGGCGCCAAGCGTATCGATATTCCACATGATCGGTGTCATCCAGACCTGGATCTGGATAATGATCGATATGATCTGCGTCAGATCTCTGAAAAAGACGACGATCGAGCAGGTCGCATAGCAGACACCCAGTCCGTACATAAAAAGGCAGAAGGAGTAATAGAGGACCTGCACCACCTTGAGATCCGGAAGGAAACCGCCGAACGCGTAGAGCACCAGCATGAGCGCAATGAAGAAAAGATGCACAAAGAGTGCTGAGATCTCCTTTACGATCGGAAGGATCGAAATCTTGAAAACGACCTTCTTGACCAGATAGGTGTACTCCATGAGCGCATTGGTCCCGCCGACCAGGACATCCTGGAAAAAGAACCAGGGAACAAGACCTGAGATGAGCCACAGAACGAACGGGTATGTGAGGCCCGTCTTCGATGTGACATCCCCTGCCCCAAGACCGACCTGGAAGACGAACCAGTAGACCACGACGGTGACCGTCGGCTGTATGAACGCCCAGATGATCCCGAATACGGAACCTGCGTACTTTGTCTTGAAGTCGTTCTTTGCGAGCTGCAGGATGAGCTTTCTGTTCTGGATGAGCTCTGCCGGAAGCGAAGAAAATTTCTTCCGGAAAATGAAGAGCACAAGAAAGGCCAGATCAGCGATCACCGCATAGATAATATTTTTGATCAGGTTGTTCCTGCTCCTGGCAGCGGCGATTTCCTCCGCCAGCGCATACGGTCCGGTCTTCGCCGTGATGAAAGGATCTCCCGCCTCCGTCTCGACAAGGAGCACATCCCCCGAGATCTCAGACGATGTGATATTGTTCATCTCTTCGGCTACCCCTTCCGAGAATGCCGGCAGCATCACAGGCTCGATGCTCTGCTTATACATGTATTTCGCGTCGCTGATCCTGAAGGACGCCCTCTGCGAACCGAGGTCGATCCTCAGATATGTCGCATCAGACGGGATCGTAAAGACCATTTCCTGCTCTTTATTTCCTCCGGCGTAATCGACTGTCACCTGATTCGACGGCTGGAACTGCGGTGAGTTTCCATAATAGAGCTGCACTGCGTCTGCCGCGTCGCCGGAAAGCGTCATCCGCACTTCCACGGTATCCGACAGGCCGCTCCTGTGTGTCAGAATAAAAACGTTCAAAAGCACCGCAAAAAGAAAGAGCAGCGCCAGCACGATTTTTTTCTTGAAAGACATATGTTCTCCTCTAATAACGTGAGTTCTATCCTTCATCGCGCAATACCCGTGAATTTAATCATGAGATACGCGCGCGAAAAGATGTTCGTCTTCATCGTGAGTACAATCCCGCGATGAAGATTCAATTCCCGCCCGCGAGAATTGGCGCGGGATTCGGTTCAGCGTAAGCTGACATCTTCCCCAGAGAAGTCCGCCCTCGTCGTTCGGGTGATAGAAATCCGTGCACTTATAGCAGAATTCCGCCTCATCCGAGAGGACATAGAAGCCGTGGGCAAAATTTTTCGGAATAAAGAACTGCTTTTTGTTTTCCGCGGAGAGCAGCACGCCGTACCACTTCCCGTAGGTCGAAGAGCCCGGTCTCAGGTCGACGGCGACATCGAACACCTCTCCCTTCACGACGCGGACAAGCTTGTCCTGCGGGAAATTGATCTGAAAATGAAGACCTCTCAGAACTCCCTTTGTCGAGCTGGACTGATTATCCTGCACGAAGACCTGGTCGATCCCGGCAGCCTTAAAATCGTTATAATTGTATGTCTCCATAAAATAGCCGCGGTTATCGCCGTATACGGCCGGTGTGATGACCTTGAGACCTTCGATGTCACATGTTTCCACTGTAATTTTTCCCATGATTTCTCCCTCTTTTTCACTGAACAGCCGCACCCGGTATGTCCATTATTTTCTGTCACAGCTGTCCGTCAGCTGCCGCCATGATCCTGTTTATTTTTTCCGGATCTCCCCATACCGCAGGCGAAGCGTCCGCTCTGTCCGGGAACTTTCCGTAATCAAGCCTGATCTTCATATTGTTGTCACGGATAAATTTTTCCGCCTGCTCCGCGAGTGCGACCGGTCTGCCCGAACAGCAGTTGATGATTCCCCTTACTTCCGTCTGCATCGCGACAGCCGCGATCTGACGGGCGAGTTCATCGACCGTGATAAAGTCGAATTTATTCTTTCCGGTCGTGAAAGGGAAGAGCTCCTGTCCCCGGGCCTCTGCCTCCTTCATCTTCGAGAAGATGCTGTTGTTCCTCGCGTCATCGCCCAGGATATAATATCCCCGCGTCCACTGGAGCACCGTGTTCTTCTTCGCACAGTAGATCTCCATGAGCTCCCGCAGTGCATTTTTTGCGATTCCATAGGGTGTTATCGGATGTGTCGGCGCTTCCTCGGTGATGGCTCCCTCGAAATAGCCCACCTCATGCATGGTCCCCATGACGACAAGCTGGGGGAGTCCCGCGTCTATGAGTCCGGTCAGGAATGCGTAATGGCCCGGAAGATCGCCCACATGCGTGAAATTATAATGGTCGAAGCCATTCCTCCACGCAAGATGAATGCAGACATCCGGCCGTCCCAGCTCTGTATAGAGATCCCCCTTCGCGGAAAAGAGATCAATTTCTCTGTAATCAGCCTCCGTATCCATAGAGTCAAAACGGATATCGGAAGCCACGACCTGACAGCCCAGATCAAGGAGCTTCTTTGTGACATGCCTTCCGATATAACCGTTCGCCCCTGTTACAAGTACTTTCATTTAATCTATGCAACTCCTTTTTTATTCTCCATCGCGCAATACCCGTGAGTTTACTCATGAGATACGCGCGCAAAGTAAAGCTCGCCTTCATCGTGAGTACAGTCTCGCGATGAAGAATAAAAGCCTCCGCTGCGGATCAGAGCCCTTCGGCGATCTCAACAAGATACTGTCCGTAAGCAGTTTTCAGGAGCGGCTCCGCAAGCGCTCTCAGCTGATCGGCATTGATAAAGCCTCGCTTGTAGGCAATCTCCTCGATGCAGGAAATATAGAGACCCTGCCGTTTCTGGAACGCAGCGACAAAGTCCGCGGCGTCGAGCAGCATGTCGTGGTTTCCGGTATCGAGCCATGCGAATCCTCTTCCGAGCGTCTCGACATAGAGGTCTCCTCTCCGCAGATACTCGTTGTTGACCGAGGTGATCTCGATCTCTCCACGTGCGGAGGGCTTTACATTTTTCGCGATCTCCACAACATCATTGTCGTAGAAATAAAGCCCCGGCACCGCATACTTTGACTTCGGATGCTCCGGCTTCTCCTCGATCGAGATCGCCTTGCCGTTCTCGTCGAACTCAACGACGCCGTACTCTCTCGGATCCTTAACATAATAGCCGAAAATCGTCGCGCCCTTCTCTCTGGACGCCGCCGCGCGCAGAACGGGCGAGAACTTCTGCCCGTAGAAAATGTTGTCGCCCAGGACCAGGGCAACACTGTCGTTTCCGATAAATTCCTCCCCGAGAATGAACGCGTCCGCAAGACCGCGGGGATATTCCTGGACCTTGTAGGCGAAGCGCATGCCGAGCTGGCTGCCGTCCCCGAAAAGCTCCTCAAAGTGCGGCAGATCCCGCGGTGTGGAAATAATAAGGATCTCGCGAATTCCCGCCAGCATGAGCGTTGAGAGCGGGTAATAGATCATCGGCTTGTCATAGACAGGCATGAGCTGCTTGCTCACGGCTTTGGTCAACGGATACAGTCTGGTCCCGGAACCTCCGGCAAGAATAATTCCCTTCATTGTCTGAAATCTCCTGTTATAATTACTGACTCAAACTTCCCACATGTATTTATGGGGCGGCGACCGGGAATAAATAATTTCCAAAGGAGGGCGTTCGAGCACGGCCGGTACTTCATATTTTTAAAGCCTGTGGCCGCAAAAATATGTTAGTACCGCTGCCAGTGCGGGCGGGAGCGTCCTGACGTGGAAATAATTATTCCGGGAGCCTTAAAGTAAAGGATGTGGGAAGTTTCAGTTACTGAAAAAATAATTGAAGCAAAACGGATGATTCATCCCAAATCACAGCAAAGAGGCCGTTCTCCTTCGAGCAGCCTCCTTACATCATGTGCGCGGCAGATCACCTGTCCGCGTACATATCCTCATAATATTTCTGATAATTGCCGCTGGTCACATGCTCCATCCACTCCTGGTGATCAAAATACCACCGGATCGTCTTCTTGATGCCGACCTCGAACGTCGTCTCCGGATACCAGCCGACTTCCGCGCGGATCTTGTCAGGCGCGATCGCATAGCGGCGGTCATGGCCCTTGCGGTCTGCGACATACTTGATGAGGTCCTCCGTCACATGCTGCTTTCTCGGATCGTCGTCGGCGAGTTCTTCACGGAGGGTCGAGATGATCGTCTTTACGATCTGGATATTCTCGCGCTCGTTGTGTCCGCCGATATTATAGGTCTCGAAGAGCTTTCCCTTCTCCTGGACCATGTCGATGCCCTTGCAGTGATCCTCTACGTAGAGCCAGTCACGGATGTTCTTGCCATCGCCGTAGATCGGAAGATCCTTGCCGTGCAGCGCATTGTTGATCATCAGCGGGATGAGCTTCTCCGGGAACTGATACGGGCCGTAGTTATTGCTGCAGTTCGTGATATTGGCCGGGAACTTATAGGTGTCC
>CADABA010000287.1 GCA_902785985.1 uncultured Lachnospiraceae bacterium | reverse complement strand
AAGAAAAGAATTATTATCGCACTGGGTCACAAGGATCTCGGAATGAATCTCCCTGAGCAGTATCAGGCCGTTCGGAAAACGGCGAAGATGATCAGTGAATTCGTAAAAAAGGGTTATCAGATCGGCATTGTATTTTCCAATGCGCCGCAGGTGGGCATGATCCACACAGCCATGATGGATCTGGCTGCAAAGTATCCTGACCAGTATTCGCGCGTACCGCTCTCCGTGTGCTCGGCAATGAGCCAGGGAATGATCGGGTACGATCTGCAGAATGCCATCCACACAGAGCTCCTGAAGCACGGGATCTATAAGACCTGTGCGACTGTACTCACGCAGGTGCAGGTCGATCCCTACGACGAAAGCTTTTACGATCCGGTCAAGGTGATCGGCAAGCGGATGAGCGCTTCCGAAGCGAAGGAAGAGGAGGCTGCAGGGAACCAGGTCGTCCGGTGTGAGGACGGCACATTCCGGAGGATCGTCCCGGCTCCGAAGCCCGGCGGAATCGTCGAGATCGAAGCCATAAAGGCACTTCTGGACATGGATCAGATCGTGATCGCCTGCGGAGGAGGCGGAATTCCCGTAATGCGTCAGGGAACGGAGCTCAAAGGGGCAGCGGCCGTCATCGAGAAAGATTATGCGGCCGGGCTCCTTGCAGGTGAGACGGACGCCGACATCCTTCTGATCACTACGGCGGTGGAGTGCGGACTGTTGCAGAGGCGAAGAGATATCTGCGGGACGGGCATTTTGAATTCAAGTCCATGCAGCCGAAGGTCGAGGCGGCGGTCCGCTTCGTCGAGGGCGGACGCGGCCGGGAGGCTGTCATTACAACAATGGAGCTGGCCGGGAAGGCGCTTGACGGGCTTGCCGGGACGCATATCAGGTAGGGAGTAAGAGGAGCGGAGAGAGACAGTCGGTTTGTGGAATTATATTTCGGAGGGGCTGTCGCAATAAGCAGAAAAAGTGCATAAATATTCATGAAGGGACATCTACAGCACCGGTACTCAAAGAGGAAGGTGCTTCGCACCTTGCGCGGCGCGGCAAGAACGCCGAGGCGTTCCTGAATAGTACCGGCGCGCGAGGACTAAACGCGAGCGGTCCCTGAATGAACTGTTTATGCATATAATGCTTAATGCGACAGCCCCAAAGTGTAAAATGAAGGTGGAATTCAGCTGTGGCTGTACAGTCCGACAATACAGCTCTTCTTGCAGAAACATATTCCAAATGACACGACTCCGACATATCCGTCATCCAGTATACCGTCCTCATAGCGGCGGGTTTCTATCTGTTCAAATGCCTCCGCAAGTCCATCCTTCATCCGGTTGTATTTTTTGCGCACCTTTATTTCAAATATATATGCCGGATCCCTCGGCTTTCTCGGATATAGAACGACATCCGGTCTGCCGCTCCCTTCTTCTCTGTTTGACTGTGTCCCATAGGACGGAAAACCGGTCAGCATGGACAGCAGATAACCGTGGTAAAAACTTTCCTCACTGTCGAAAGTACTGATGGAACGTTCCAGCAGGTCTGTCAGAATATTTTCAATCGTGTCGGTATCCTTACGGGCGACTGCCGCATAGAGATCTCTGCGGTCAGCATCCTCCACGATTTTGTCGAACCACGACCGAATCTGGGTTTCATAGATGCCTGCTATTTCAAGATTCGGTATCTTCATCGTTACATAAATATACTTTCCTTCCTGTCTTTCCGAGACTTTTTTCATATAGCCCGTGAAGAACAGAAAATTCCATATATTGTCTTCGGACTCGTAAACATCAGAATAGGTGATGTCCTCGTGGATACGCTTCTCGATTGTCCCCCCCTGAATCAGGGTATCCAGCTCTTCCCGTATGTTTTCATCCGCCCGGAGGACCAGTTCTTTTACGATCGAATTTGAAGAGGTGTTTGACCAGTAAGGCTCGGGGAAAGCCCCCGGTGTATCAAGCTGCCGGTACACATAATTGATCACGCTCCAGGGATTATATATCTCCTGCTTCCCGAAAAGGTATCCGTCATACCATCCTTTGACTTCATCGGCTCTGTCCATCATGTCGTAATCGGAAAGCATCTGCATGGTCTCAGATTCCGTAAATCCAAAGGCTTCGGAAAAATTGCCGGAACGGACAGAAATGACATTCAGATTGTTCATGCCTGTAAAGATACTCTCCCTGCTGATCCGGAGGCATCCCGTAATTACGGCAAATTCCAATGCGTCGTTCGTTTTCAGAGCGGACTCAAAAAGTGAGCGGATAAATGAGACCATCTCATCATAAAAGCGACACTGCCAGGTATTTTCCAGAGGAACATCATATTCATCAATCAATATGATGGCATTTGTACCATGGTGCTTTTTCAGAAAATGGCTGAGTTCTTTCAGGGAGGCGGCATATTTTCCATACTCTTCACGGAGAGCATTTTCCCGTTCATCCCTGCCGGTAAATTTCTTTGCGCGCTCAGACCACTCAATTTCTCCCATCCAGAGTTCCCGGAAACGCGCCTTCTCTTTCTCATCGAGTCTTATGGAATCTTTCAGGTAACTGTGTCTGCTGTACTCATCGATGATTTCTTTTTTCAGCATCAGGAAAGCCGTGGCAAAGTCGGGCTGTTTGGTTCCCTTAAGGCTCAGCTTGATGACCGGATATTTTCCCATCTTTGAGAGCACATCCTTCCCGCATGCCATTATTTTCATTCCGGAAAAATATCGGGCATTATCCTTTATATTTCCATCAGCGTCTGTTTCCATCTCAAAGAAAGTCCGGAGCATGGACAGACCCAGGGTCTTGCCAAAGCGCCTGGGTCTTGTCAGAAGAGTAACCTGTCCTCCCTTTTCCAGGATATCCCGAACCAACAGAGTTTTATCCACATAGTAAAGGCTCTGATCGATAAAATCTTTATAGTTTTCGTACCCGATTCCGATTTTCTTCATTACAAAAGCATCTCCTCATCAAGAACGCCTCGGCGTTCTTGCCACGCCGCGCAAGTCTTCGTTGGCGCTATTCCGGTTCCCTGTCTGTGGCTGATATATTTCATTTTACACTGTTCATCAGTTTTTTCCAACAGCCATTGGATGATGTCGGTCCTGCTGTATTACATTTTATGCGGACTTTTGATAAAGATAAGGATAAAATTCGTTGGAAGAATCCTTCTCCGTGGATGCACGATGACGGGCGCAGAGATACCTCTGAGGTCTGACCCAGCCTTCGATTTATGTATTTTACATATTCAGTTCCGGAGGGTACAATACGAATTGAAATTTCAAGCAAGGGCGCTGACAAATTCGGTCAGTGCCCTTTTTGCATCATTTATGGGATCCCGATGCAAAAAAAATACGCAGCCTGTTACAAAAACAAACCGTAAAAACAAACTGCAAAACACGCAATGCATTACGTGCGGTGCTTTTGCAAAGAACGGCTGCGCTATGGAGGAGGGATTATTATGACAAGTGAGATTTATGAAGCTCTGCACGCCGAGGTCTACGGCGTCTGGTTCCTGATCGGAGCCGCGCTGGTATTCTGGATGCAGGCCGGATTCGCGATGGTCGAGACCGGCTTTGCGCGGGCGAAGAACGCCGGCAACATTCTTATGAAGAACCTGATGGATTTCTGCATCGGAACAGTGATGTTCGTTCTGGTCGGATTTGGATTGATGTTCGGTGAGAATGCCCTGGGAGGCTTTCTTGGAATTCCGTCTTTGCAGATATTTTCCGATTATGCGAATTTCGACTGGTCGACATTCGTCTTTAACCTGGTCTTCTGCGCGACGACAGCGACGATCGTCTCCGGAGCGATCCGATCGAAGCGCACTGGACCTGGGGCGGAGGCTGGCTGGCAGGTATCGGCTTCCATGATTTTGCGGGTTCGAACTGCATCCACATGGTCGGCGGAATCTGCGCACTGATCGGCGCAGCGATCCTGGGGCCGAGAATCGGAAAGTTCTCCAAAGACAAGGCAGGGAAGGTCGTCAAGGTCAATGCATTTCCGGGTCACAACATTCCGCTTGGTGCGCTGGGTGTTTTCATTTTATGGCTCGGCTGGTACGGCTTTAACGGCGCGGCGGCGACGAGCGTTCCGCAGCTTGGAAGTATTTTCCTGACAACTACGGTTGCTCCCTCAGTCGCGACAGTTGTCTGCATGATCTTTACCTGGATCCGTTACGGAAAGCCCGATGTCTCCATGTGTCTGAACGCTTCCCTGGCAGGTCTGGTCGCGATCACAGCGCCCTGTGATTCGGTCGACTGCTTCGGTTCGATCGTGATCGGACTGGTC
>CADABA010000286.1 GCA_902785985.1 uncultured Lachnospiraceae bacterium | reverse complement strand
GATCGATCCGGCCTTTGGCACAATGGAGGACTATGAGGCTTTACTCAAAGAGTGCCATGAGCGGGGCATCCGCGTGTATATGGATCTTGTTCTTAATCACACGTCGGAAGACAATGCATGGTTTAAGGCAGCGTCGGATTATCTGCACGAACTGTCCTCCGGAGCAGAGCCGGACGTTTCAGAGTGCAAGTACTTCGATTACTACAACTTCAGCAGAGAGTCTTCCGGCGGCTATGCGCCTCTTGATGGCACTGACTGGTACTACGAGGCGAGATTCTGGTCTGAAATGCCGGACCTGAACCTTTCGAGCGAGGCTGTGAGAGGTGAAATCCGCGATATTCTGGCCTTTTGGCTGGGGAAGGGTGTTGACGGTTTTCGGCTGGATGCGGTGACCTACTATATTTACGCAGATCCGGAAGCAAATGTCGAATTCCTGCGATTCCTCACGGAAGCCGGCCGCAGCATTCGTCCCGACTGTTATTTCGTAGGAGAGGCATGGACGGACCGGAACACGATCGCGCAGCTTTATGCCAGTGGAATTGATTCCCTGTTCGATTTCCCGTTCAGCGGCAACGAAGGGTTCATAGCCAACATCATTAACGGCACTTATAAAGCGTCGGACTATGTGAAAGGAATGCTGCTGGCACAGGAAGCATACAGCAGCGCGAACCCGGACTATGTGGACGCGCCGTTCTACACGAATCACGATATGGGCAGGAGCGCGGGGTACTATGCCGCCGATGACGGTCCTGTCACGAAAATGGCCTACGCAATGAGCCTGTTCATGACCGGCAACTCATTTGTCTATTACGGCGAGGAGATCGGCATGAAGGGAGCCGGCAAAGATGAAAATAAGCGTGCGCCGATGTACTGGAGCGATGATCCGGATGACCCGGACATGTGCGCGGGACCGCCGGACATGGATGAATTTCCTATGAAGTTCTCTTCAGCCGCGGAGCAGATGAAGGACAATCTGTCGCTTCTGACTTGGTTCCGGGAGGTCATCCGCGTGAGGAATGCATTTCCTGCAATCGCAAGGGGTACGACAGAGGGGGTGGATTCTCTCAGCGACGGCAATGTGGCGGCGTTCATGAGGAGAGATCCGGAAAACGGCGATCTGCTTATCGTGATGAACCTTCGCACGGATACGGCGGTGAAGGAGATGACGGGGGTCGTCTCCGATGCTGACGGGGCGGACAGTACCGGCGCTGAAAGTTCTCTTACGCTGGCAGCGGTGCTGAACACCGGTGCGGAAGACATCACGTATGAGCAGGGCGTGCTGACGCTGCCCGGCTACAGCATTGCGGTGTTTACTTTGAACGACATACAATAAAATTAGCGCAGCACTGAGGAAATGAGGGCTGTCGCATTAAGGCGCGCAACCACTATATATGGCAGATGTTATTTGCAAATGTCTGCCATATGTAGTGGTGACACCGTCTAATGCGACAGTCCCAACTCTGGACATACTCTGCTTCATATGATGTTTCTTTAAACGTGTGCAGAAAGGTTTGCCTGTATACTGGAAACCTCTGTCACTGTTATCCTGAATTCGGCATAGTCACTGTGGATGATAGTTTCTGCATGGAGGGAAATACCATGGTCCCGGATCAGGATCTCAACTGTTTCAAGGACAAAATCGACCTCCAGGGACGGACTCAGCACATGTGCCAGGATCTGTCTGGTAAATGCATCCATGATAACAGACAGATATGCCGTGTCTCCCGTGTACGGGATATACGTGATGTCTGTCAGCAGAACAATACGCGGACCGTATGCCGTGAACTGCCGGTCAAGGATATTCGGCGCATAATTGCTGGTCTTGAGGGCTTTTGCTATCTTCCTGTATGGATTTCCCTTGCGGATTGGACACAGAAGATTATATTTCTTCATGAGCCTCCGGATCTTCTTGATATTCATATTTACCGGGGGCTGCATGTGCAGCAGCCGCATATGGATGCCCCGTGCGCCCTTCGCATAACCACGGAACTTATAGGCTTGCAGGATGAGCTCGAAATCCTTTCGGTCTGCGTTTTCCCGGGCTTCCCGTCTGGGCTCCGCCCTGATCCATGCATAGTAACCGCTTCTCGATACACCGGCCAGTTCGCACAGCGTCAGGACTGATAGACGGTTACCGTTTTTCTGGAGGGTTTCATGGATGATCTCATATATACAGGATGGCTTTCCCATAAGGATCATCCTCACTTTCCAGAATCGTTTGTAGCGGAGATAATTTTTTTTATAAAGTCTATCTCCTGCTTCATATACTGGAGTTCATGGAACATCCTGTGGAAGTTCTCTTCCGTAGGTTCGGGAGATTCCTCGTCAAAGATAGAACGAGAAGGGCGGGTTCCTTCCCAGAGGTGGCCTTCCTTCCTCATTGCCCTGTTGATCAGGAAGCTGACGCCCTCCATCCGGCTCTGCCCAAGGATATCCGGGTCATAGCCCAGGGAGATAAATATATCCCTGATCGCCATGCCTTTCGATCTCCGCTCATAAAAGAGTTTCTTAAACTCTACAGTGAAACTGATGGTTGTAGAAGTCACCTTGTAAGTGTAAGGATTATCCACCAGTATGCTCTGTTCTTCAGGGGTAAATGGCTTCTTCATAGGTACTCCTTTCCTGTAGTTACAGAGTACCATGATGGGCTTCCACCGTAAAAGAGAATCCCGCATCTGCTGTGGATAACAGCAGATCGATCCTTCGATCTGCTTGATGACGAGATGCCATGTGAATGGATCTATGTCAATGGGACGCTTTGCGTCGGCGAAGCCCTTGCCATTGACATAGAGACATGAACATGGTACCCGGAAGTTGTACACATGTTTCAAGGCCATTATTTAGTCAAGTGTCTACTGTTTTGGATTCATAATAATTCAATGTCTGATGGTATGAATCTTATATCTCACTTGTCTATTAAATGAGACTGCCCCAAAACGTTGTGTCTAATTTCTTGGGTACAGTTTATAGAAACCTAAATAGAACGGATTTATTCTTGATCACATATTTTTTGTGCACAACAATGGGGCTGTCGCACTAATCTAAAGCGACAGCCCCTTTTTGCGCTGAAAAGAAAACTGGGAATTGACCAAAAATTATAGTTTGCTTGTTGCGGAAAACGTTTTCCTAAAGGAGAATTATAATGGACAGAAGTGCCATATATCACAGAATGTCAGAACAGTACTGCTATTGTCTAGATAATGACCACCTGATAATCAATATCAAAACAGGATATGATGTCGATAAAGTGTTTAT
>CADABA010000285.1 GCA_902785985.1 uncultured Lachnospiraceae bacterium | reverse complement strand
GATCTCTTTATGAAGGGCAAAATGGTCACGCTGAACAACGAGCTGACCTTTGAGCAGGCTGAAGAGATCGCCATGGACTATAACATCGTCGCGGAGCAGGAGGAGAAGGAAGACGTCATCGGCAACCTTCTTGCAGAGAACGAAGAGTCGGAGGATGATATGGTCGCGCGTCCGCCTGTCGTCTGTGTCATGGGACACGTTGACCACGGCAAGACATCCCTTCTCGATGCAATCAGGGATACACATGTGACCGACCGCGAGGCGGGCGGTATCACACAGCATATCGGCGCTTACATGGTCACGATCAACGGGGAGAAGATCACATTCCTCGATACACCGGGTCATGAAGCTTTTACAGCCATGCGTATGCGCGGCGCGAATTCCACGGATATCGCCGTACTGGTCGTCGCGGCAGATGACGGTGTCATGCCGCAGACCGTCGAGGCGATCAACCATGCAAAGGCTGCGAACGTTGAGATCATTGTTGCGGTCAATAAGATCGATAAACCCGGCGCGAACGTCGACCGAGTCAAGCAGGAGCTGTCCGAGTATCAGCTCATTCCGGAAGACTGGGGCGGAAGCACGATCTTCTGCGAGGTCTCCGCGAAGACGCATGAGGGCATTGACAACCTGCTTGAGATGATCCTTCTGACAGCCGAGGTCGCTGAGCTTAAGGCTAATCCGAACCGCAAGGCAAGAGGTCTTGTCCTCGAGGCGAGACTTGACAAGGGCCGCGGTCCGGTCGCGACGATCCTTGTACAGAAGGGCACCCTGAAACAGGGCGATTTCATTGCCTGCGGAAGTGCAAGCGGAAAAGTCCGCGCGATGACAGACGAGAAAGGCCGCAGACTGCAGAAGGCGACGCCGTCCATGCCGGTCGAGATCATCGGTCTCTCCTCCGTTCCGGATGCGGGCGAGGTCCTTGTTGCGCTTGACAGTGACAAGGAGGCAAAGGCATTTGCGCAGACATTTATCACAGAGGGCAAGAAGACTCTGATCGAGGAGACCAAGACACAGATGTCTCTGGACAATCTGTTCAACCAGATCAAGGAGGCAAGCCTCAAGGAGCTTCCAATCGTCGTCAAGGCGGACGTACAGGGCTCTGTCGAGGCGGTGAAACAGTCGCTGCTTAAGCTGTCCAACGATGAAGTCATCGTCAAGGTCATTCACGGCGGTGTCGGCGCGATCACTGAGTCCGATGTGGCTCTGGCAGCTGCTTCGAACGCGATCATCATCGGCTTCAACGTCCGTCCGGATGCGACAGCCAAGGCAATGGCAGAGTCCCAGAAGGTCGAAATTAACCTGTACAGCGTCATCTATGAGGCGATCGAGGACGTCGAGAGAGCGCTCAAGGGAATGCGTGCTGCCGTTTACGAGGAGAAGATCCTCGGTCATGCGGAGATCCGCCAGATCTTCAAGGCTTCCGGCGTCGGCAATATCGCGGGCGCGTATGTCAAGGACGGCATTTTCCAGAGGAACTGCAAGATCCGTGTGTTCCGCGGCGAGGAGAAGCTGTATGAGGGCTCGCTCGCCTCTCTGAAGCGCTTCAAGGATGACGTCAAGGAAGTGCGTGAAGGCTTCGAGTGCGGTCTTGTGTTCGACGGCTTCGGAGACTTCGCCATCGATGATACGGTCGAGGCTTATACTATGGTAGAGGTACCGAGAGAATGAGAAAAAACAGTACGAAGAACCTCCGGATCAACGAGGAGGTCGCCCATGAGCTTGCGGTCATCATCCGTGAGCTCAAGGATCCGAGGATCGCACCGATGACTACGGTCGTCGATGCGGTCGTTGCGACGGACTTAAAGACATGCAAGGCATATATCAGTGTGCTCGGAGACGAGAAGGCCAGGGAAGATACGATGGCCGGTCTGAAGAGTGCGGAAGGGTATGTGAGAAGGGAACTTGCCCACTCGCTGAACCTTCGGAATACTCCTCAGATCACATTTCTCGAAGACAGGTCCATCGAGCGCGGAGTGGAGATGTCCCGCCTGATCGATGAGGTTTGCGGAAAGAGTGTTGAAAATGAAGAAACTGAGTGAGCTGATCCCCGAAGGGATCAGGTCCTGCGCGATCGCCGGACACCTGAATCCTGACGGGGACTGTGTCGGGTCGGTGACGGCGGTCTGGCAGTATATAAGAAAATATCGGCCTGAGATCGAAGTGGCGCTCTTTCTGGAACGTCCGGCAGATGAGCTTATGTTTCTTCCGGGGATGGAGGAGATCCTATCGGAAACCCCGGAAACGGAGCGGAAGGATCTTTTCATTTCCTGCGATGCGAGCTCTGTGGACCGGATCGGTGTCGCGGAAAATCTCTTCCATGCGGCAGCTCTCCGAGTCTGCATTGATCACCATATCAGCAATCCCGGGTTCGCGGATGTCAACGTGATCGACGCGGAGGCAAGCTCCTGCGCGGAAGTCCTGTGCGGTCTGATCGACGATCAGGAACTGACGAAAGAGATCGCGGATTCCCTCTTTACCGGCATCATTCACGACAGCGGGGTGTTCCAGTATTCCAACACGAGACCCGAGACGCTCAGGGCAGCAGCCCGCCTTATGGAAAAGGGGGCGGCCTGCTCGAAGATCATCGACGAGAGCTTTAACATGAGAAGCTTCAGAAAGCAGCGGATGCTCGGAAAGGCGCTCGGCGAAAGCCGGCTGTATCTCGACGGGCAGGTGATCATGACCTGCGTGACGGAGGAGGACATGAAGGCGGAAGGTGCCGACAAGAGGGATCTTGACGGGATCGTCGCCGAGATGCGCTATACCGAGGGAACGCAGGCAGCTGTCTTTTTCTATCAGACAGGGGCTGATGAGTTCAAGGTGAGCTTCCGGAGCAGCAGTGATCTCGATGTCTCGAAGATCGCAGCCGTATTCGGAGGAGGCGGACATGTCCGGGCGGCGGGATGTACGCTCGCGGGACCGCTCAGTGAGAGCATAGAGAAAGTGATGGATGCCCTTTCGGGATGTCTGAATAAGTAGGCGCTTGCGAAACTCGGCGCGAAGCCGTTTGGATGTTCATACAATACACCGGCAGCGCACAGTTTCGCAATTACATAGGTCTGGAAAAGCGGTGAAAGAATGGTCAACTTTCGGTCAGAAAAAGATAGGGCACACCGGAACGCTCGATCCGGACGCGGAAGGCGTCCTTCCGGTCTGCCTGGGGATGGCGACCCGTCTTGTCGAGTCACTGACTAAAGGGACGAAGACGTATGAGGCGGTCCTCCTTCTGGGAGTCACGACGGACACGCAGGATACATCCGGGAAGGTCCTCACCGAACAGGAAGTGACAGTCGGCGAAGAGGAAGTGAAGGCTGCCGTCCTTTCCTTTACGGGAGAGCAGGAGCAGATCCCGCCGATGTACTCGGCAATCAAGGTGAACGGGCAGAAACTGGTCGACCTTGCCCGCCGGGGCGTGGAGGTCGAGCGGAAACCGAGAAAAGTCGAGTTCTCGGAAATCATAATAAAGGAGATCGATCTGCCGCGGGTCCGGTTCTCGGTCACATGCAGCAAGGGAGCCTACATCAGAACCCTCTGCGAAGACATCGGGAATAAGCTCGGATGCGGCGGATGCATGGAATCTCTTCTTCGGACACGGGTCGGACAATTCGGAATCGAAGACGCATATACGCTCGATGAGATCAGAACAATGAAAGAGAGCGAGGACCTTAAGGCCGGCGGTACGGCGGATCAGTATTCGTTCGTGCGCCCGCTGGATGCGTTCTATACGGACCTTCCCGCGATGAACGTGCAGGAGTTCCTCGATAAAGCGGTCTTTAACGGAAATTCCTTCCGGGTCCGCGGATCGTCTTCACAGACAGAGGCAGAGCTCGTCCGGATCTACTCCTCGGACGGGACATTTATAGGCATTTACAAGAAAGAAGGCCGCTTCATGAAACCGGAAAAAATGTTCTATTCACCGGTACAGCAATAATTACGGAGGCTCATACGCGTGCCATGCAGGTGATAAAAGATACTACAGATTTTTCAATTGACGGGGTGAGCAGTGTTACGCTCGGAAAGTTCGACGGGGTCCACCGCGGTCACAGAGCGCTCATGGACAGAGTGTGCGCCTATGCGGAAGGGAGCCCGAAGAAGCCGGTGCGGGCAGTGTTCTCTCTTCTGATCGCACAGAAAATGCTCCTGACCCGCAGTGAGCGGCGAACTGTCATTGAGGAGACCGGGATGGATGTCCTCATAGAGTGTCCGTTCGGGAAGTCCGTCATGAATATGGAGGCGGAGGACTTTGTGCGGAAGATTCTGCGGGACAGACTGCATGCGGTCCACGTGGTCGTCGGAGCGGATTATCATTTCGGACATGAGCGGAGAGGCGACGTCTCTATGCTCCGAAAAATGGGAGAGCAGGAAGGCTTCACGGTCGAGATCGTGCCGAAGGTTCAGGATGAAGGCGGAGATATCTCCTGCACAAGGATCCGCGGGGCGCTGGCACAGGGAGATATGGAGCGGGTGAGAGAGATGCTCGGATTTTCATTTTTCGTGGACGGAACAGTCACCCACGGAAGAGAAATCGGAAGAAAGATTGGATTTCCGACTGCGAACATCATTCCGGGAAATGAAAAGATCCTGCCGCCGAACGGTGTCTATTTTGTCAGAGGACACGTGGACGGGGAAGTCTATGGCGGAGTCGCGAATGTCGGAGTCAAGCCGACAGTGGGCGGAACGGAACTGGGGATCGAGACCTGTCTCTTTGACTGCAGCAAAGACCTGTACGGGAAGCCGTTCCGTGTGGAGCTCCTGCACTTTGAGAGGCCCGAGAAAAAGTTCGCCTCGGTCGAGGAGCTGAAGCTGCAGATCGGGAGAGATCAGGAAGCCGGCCTTGATTTTTTCAGAAGCTTTACGAAATGAGGCTCATACCGAATGTCCGGCGGATCACAGCCTTACCGTGAGGAAGGTGCTTCGCACCTCGCGCGGCGCGGCAGGAACGCGGAGACGTTCTTGAATAGAAGTTTCATAACAGCTTGACATAAGAAGAACCGGCATGATATACTTGTGCACGTTGCCGGGATACGGCATTTCACCTCCATTCGGGGAGCGGAAACTCCAACCGCCGC
>CADABA010000284.1 GCA_902785985.1 uncultured Lachnospiraceae bacterium | reverse complement strand
CTATCCGGCCAAAGAGAAGGAAGAGACAGTTCCGGATGTACAGGAAGGCCAGGTACTTGCAATCAGTAATGCCGAAGTGAAAGAGGGTAAGACAAAACCTGCCCAGCATTTTACGGAAGGATCGCTTCTTCGTGCGATGGAAACCGCCGGTGCGGAGGATATCCCGGAGGAGGCAGAGCGCAAAGGACTGGGAACTCCGGCGACAAGGGCAGGCACGATAGAGAAACTGATCCAGAAGGGCTTTGTCATCCGCTCCGGAGACAAGAAAACAAAGATCCTGCTTCCGACGGAAAAGGGCACATCTCTGATCGCTGTCATGCCTGAAAAGCTGAAGTCTCCGATGATGACGGCAGAGTGGGAACAGAAGCTTTTGGATATGGAGCATCATTCCTATGATTCAGGCCGCTTTATGGGAGAAATCGGCGCATTCGTGCAGGATCTGATCGATACACAGAAGGCAGAGCAGAATATACCGGGACTGACTTACGGCGGAGAAAAGCTGGGCATTTGCCCGGTCTGCGGTGCAGAGATCATCGAACGGAAGCAGAGCTATTCCTGCTCAAATCAAAGCTGTCGGTTTGCCTTATGGAAGGACAACCGGTTCCTGCAGAGCATCGGAAAGAACCTGACCAGGGATCTTGCGGTGAAACTGATTTCCGGAGAAAAGGTAAAGCTCAAAAAGTGCGTCTCCAGAAAGAGCGGAAAGACATTTGATACAGTGATCTCGGTGACGGCGGATGCGGAAGGGAAAGCATCCTTTTCGATGGAGCTTCCGCAGAAAGGCGGCAGGAAATGAAGAGATATCGCTATACGCTGTCTGAGCAGGAGACGATCATCAACTGGGACAATGAGCTGGATACCGCCTCGGTCTATACCTTTGACCGCAGGATCGGAAAGAAGCTGAAGGAGCTTTCACAGAAATATCCGGATCAGTTCATATTGCTGGAGAAAGGGCCACAGCATTCGGTGACTTACCGGATTCCGAAGAAATGCGTCAGCATCCGGCCGCCTTACAGCGCAAAAAGACGGAAACAGCAGGCGGAGGACGCCAGGATCCACGGCCTGCCTTTTGATGAAAAGGAGAAGAACGACGATGAAGATTTTTAAATGGGATGAGATCAACGGTCAGGATCAGGAAGTGAAGATGGAAGCCTTCCTGTCTGCCGTCAACGATACCTACGCAATCCTGCAGCTGAAGGATGAAGAAGAGACCAGGCCGATGCACTTTATATCCTATGCCGCCCTGCAGAAAAGCGGGGATACGCCGGATATTGATCACTATGAGGTGGTCTACGTGGCACCGCTTCTTCCCTATAAGGATCAGAACACATTGCTGGATGAGATCTATGAGAAGTTCAATATCGCGCATCCAGCAGACTTCCATGGACACAGCCTTTCGGTAAGTGACATCGTAGCAATCCGTACCAATGGTCAGGTATCCTGTCATTACGTGGATTCCATCGGTTTTGTCACACTGCCGGAATTCCTGAAGCCGGAGAATTATCTGAAGAATGCGGAAATGGCAATGGAGGATGATTACGGCATGCTCGACGGGATCATCAATAACGGAAAGGCTCCGGCCATGGAGGTGACAGAGAAACCGAAGGAAGAACGGGAATCTATTCTGGAAAAACTGAAGGCTGCCAAAGAGCCTGGACATAAACCGCCGGCATGGTTCGGAGAAAGGAATCTGGAATGAAGAAGTTTACCAAAGAAGAAACCATGCTGATGATGCTGTATAATGAAGCCTTTCAGCAGCTGGATCTGTATCCGGACTAACAGGAGCAGGCCTATGAGTATCCAGAAGACCGACATGATCTATCTGCGGGTCACGCCGCAGGAGCGCAAACGGATCGAAGAGAAAATGGCAGAGCTCGGCATTCATAACATGAGCGCCTACATCCGGAAAATGGCACTGGATGGTCTGTGTATCTGCCTGGATCTGAAGGATATCCGTTCCCTTACGGAACAGGTCGCCCGGTGCGGTAACAATCTGAACCAGTATGCCAAGCGTGCAAACGAAAACGGCAGTATCTACGCAGCGGATATCATGGATCTGCAGGAACAGTTTCAGGAGATCCTGGATACAGAACGCAGCATTTTCCTGAAGCTGGCTGCGCTGAAATGATCGAAAAAGGCATCGGGATCTCCGGTGCCGATACATGAAAAAAATCTGCGACATCGTTGTGGAATCCGATGGACATATCTACAAACTGCCGCTGATCGTTCTGACGGCCATCGCGGGATTCCTCTTTAATCTCGCAACGGATCTGTCGGGATACGTGATCGGTCCGGCACTTCTGCTCATCCTTGGCTTTGATATCTATTTCCTGATCACTACCCAGTGGATCCATGTCGCGATCCTCACGATGCTTGGCACCGGATGCTTCGCCGTCCTGTTTGGCCAGGCCGTGGTCATCGTTGCACTGGAAGGAGCGAGAGACGGTCTGATCCGTTTCATGAGATCATAACATCAGAATACTGAAGAACCTTACGGGGACTGTCTACGGCAGAAAATGCTGCGGGCAGTCCCCTTATTTTTGTGCATGGAGGAAGAAATGGCAGCGACAAGACTGATTGCATTACACGTAAACAAAGGAAAAACCGTGGCCCAGTGCCTGAATGAACGGCTGGACTACTCGCAGAACCCAGTAAAGACTGAGAAGGGCGAACAGATCTCGTCCTATGCCTGCGATCCGGAGACAGCGGCGATTGAGTTCCTGCTCTCCAAGCGGCAGTACCAGCAGGTCACCGGGCAGGAATACAAAGGAAACATCATTGCCTATCAGATCCGGCAATCTTTCAAACCGGGAGAGATCACACCGGAGGAAGCAAACAAGCTCGGCTATGAGCTGGCCATGCGTTTTACCAAGGGGAATCATGCCTTTACAGTATCCACTCATACAGACAGAGCCCACATCCATAACCACATCATTTTCAATTCCACAACATTGGACTGCAGCCGGAAGTTCAATAACTTTTTCTTTTCCGGAATTGCGCTTCAGAGGCTCAGCGATATCGTCTGCTTTGAACACGGCTATTCCATCATCGAGAGAAAACCGTATGCTGACCGGACCAAGAGAACGGAGTATCTCAAACGGCATACGGTCCGCAATGAGATCCGGTCTGTCCTGGATGATCTGATCCGCAGAAAACCGAAGGATTGGGAAGATTTTCTGCGTCTGCTTGCGGAAGAAGGATATGAGATCAAACGCGGAAAGAATATCGCTGTCAAAGGTCGTGCACAGCAAAGATTTGTCCGTCTCCGTTCCCTAGGCGAGGATTATACCGAGGAAGCGTTGAAAGAAAAAATATCCCGCGCAAATGTACGGGATTCTCACCGCCAGACACAGCAGCCAGGTATTGATCTGCTGATCGATATCCAGAACCGTGCTTTAGGTAAAGGGGCAGGCTATGAGCGCTGGGCGAAGGGCTTCAACCTGAAGCAGACAGCCAAGACGCTTCTCTTCCTGCAGCAGCATGACATTCACAGCTATGAAGATCTGGAACGTATGACCAACGAAGCAGTTACCGGTGCAGAACAGCTGCTTGCGTCCATTAAGGAAAAGGATGCCAGGATCAAGGAGATTGAAGCACTTCGGCAGCACATCTTCGACTACAGCAAGACCAGGAAGATTTACCTGGAATATAAGCGTCTGCCGAAGGCAAAGAAGGCAGAATTCTATGAGCTGCACCGGGCAGAGATCGAACTGCAGGAGGCTGCAAGAGCTGCTTTTGATCAGCTGCCGGCAGGAACAAAACTGCCCACGGTGAAGGAACTGAATACAGAGCGTACCAGGCTGATTCAGGAGCGGCAGGCAGAATATGCGGAGTACCGGAAGATCAAGGCGGACCGAACGGAATTCATCCGGGCGAAGCAGAATGCGGATGTAATACTGAACAAGCATGAAAACAATATTGAGAAGGAACGGCATAGAGGGTAGAAATGGCGGCCGTTTTGTAGTATGATAAATAGCACAAAATGTGCAACTAATCAACTTGCATTTATGAGGTCAATTATGCTGAAAAATAATATAGAAATCGACTTTAAAGTAAAATGCATTGAGGAAAGTACGACACAGGCGAAAATAGCTGAGACAGTCGGAACTTCACCGCAGTACGTCAGCAGGCTGATTAATAATCAAGAGAATATTGTAAACAAGACATTTTTGTCGATGATGGAAGCTCTTGGCTATGATGTTGAACTCACCTATGTCAAAAAAGAGGATTAATCATGCTTGGATATACAAAACGATTGGCCCAGGAGGATCTATAAGATGAAGGCCAAAAGTATTAATCTTTCTGCCGACTTAACAGAAGCGCTAAAGGCTCAGGCACCATATTCTAAGCGCGGCAGATCATTAGCCCAGAACGCAATCTCTATGCTGGATACTACTGTTTCAAATGTATCTTATGAACTGCAGTCAGAGATAGATCGCCTATATTATAAAAATTTCAGAAATGACGATACGACAGCGAAGTTATCGTCGCAATTAGCAAAAATCCGATCAGATTATTCGATCCTCCCTCAAAAGATGAGAGAAGATGTTGATTCTATTTCAAGGAACGATTTTTCTATAACCGTGTTTGGCAGGACTATGGCAGGAAAATCAACTTTAATGGAGATTTTGACGCATGGTGATGGAAAATCAATTGGAAATGGTGCGCAGCGATTTACCAGAGATGTTAGAACATACAGCTATAAGAAACTCAATATTACGGATGTGCCTGGAGTCGCGGCGTTTGAAGGAAAAGATGATGAGGACGTTGCGTTTAATGCTGCCAAGAAATGCGATCTGATAATGTTCCTCATTACGGATGACGATGTACAGCCAGATGTGACAGAGTGTTTGGAACGCATCTTTGCATTGGGGAAGCCTGTAATCTGTATCATAAATGTAAAACAGGGTATTGCAGACGAATTGAATGACAAGGAGATGAAGATCTTCAAGAGCAGGCTTTCAAGAAAGCTTGATTTTGAAAGGTTGGATGGGATTAAGAAACAACTATATGAATACGGGAGTAGTTATGGGCAGGATTGGCATCTGATCCGCTTCGCTTACGTTCATTTGAAAGCGGCTTTTATGTCTCAGCAGAAAAATGGGGCATTTCTGAAAGACGGGTACAGAAACTTTGTGAAGAAAACCGGATACCGGGCGTGCAGCGGATCAGTCGGATGTGGCTGATTCCCAAAGCAGCGGAAAAACCCATTGACAGGAGAAGGATAGACAATAACTTAGTTGATAAATAATTGAAAATTAAGAGGCTTCTGGCACATGTGTGGGATCCCTATAGCCTCTCTTTGATGTCCTGGCTGATTGAATAGCCTGGTTACCGAAGTGATCTCAAGGCGAAACGACTCCCGTTCTTCTCCTTGATGAGCTTTTTATAACGAGCCCCGTTTGGCGCGGGCGGCGGGTCCCATGGGGCGGTGGGCCGACGCGCCGGGGCGACCGATGACATAACTATTCGGCATAAGTCCATGATTGC
>CADABA010000283.1 GCA_902785985.1 uncultured Lachnospiraceae bacterium | reverse complement strand
CGGCCAGGACTACAAAGTATCTGCGATCCAGAAGAAGACGCAAGCGCTTCTGGACACCATCGGAGTCAATCTATTACGTAAAAACTAAGGTTTCAGTGTATAGAATAAAAAATCCGATAAAATTATGAACCAAATACGAACATATTCATGCCTATATCAGCTGATGATAAGATATCAATCGGTGCTTCAGAGGAGCTTGCGTTGATAGGAGTTTCCAAGATTTGCAGGTGTCAGGGAAGGTTTAAAATACAAAAAATCTGTTGAGCGTTCGGTAAAACCGGGCGCTTTTTATGTGGTTATATAGGAAATACTTCATTTTGCTTTCGTACTAATTTAATATATAATATTAGCATGAAAGAAGGTGGTGCATATGAATGCAATCGAAAGAGTAATTGATTCATCTGGAATTCTATTGACGAAGGATGCCATTGAAGCTGGTATCTCTAAACATTCGCTTTATAGCTTTATAAAAGAAAATGGCTTTGAGCAGGTGGCTCATGGAGTATATGCTTCGCCGGACGCTTGGGAAGATGAAAGCTATATTCTATCTTTGAGATGCCCGCAAGGTGTCCTGTCTCATGATGAAGCTTTGTATTATCATGGGTTAATTGACAGAGAACCCTTGCAGCAAACGATAACTATATATACCGGTTATGGGACATCCCGATTAGTTAATGATGGAGTGAAAGTTTTTACTGTACAAAAGGAACTGCTTGGTGTAGGAAAAGAAATCGTAAAAAATTCATTCGGTCATGAAATCCCAATCTATAATCGTGAGCGGACAATCTGTGATTTGATCAGATCTCGCAGCAGATTTGAAATACAGGATTATCGGACTGCTCTCAAAACGTATATCGGTGGGAAAGACAAAGACCTTAATAGACTGATGGAATATGCAAAGCTGTTTCATGTTGTTACTGACTTGCCTGATTGTCCCTGATCAGACTGCATGAATTGTCCGAAGTCTGATCTGTATACTGTCCATCATGGACGGAACTATTCCGGAGATAGATATCGCTATCTCCGGAGAGAGACTCAGTCCCAGGGGAATTCCTGTGAACTGTCATTGTTTCCTGATCCCTGTAACTGACGGTTAAAGCTGAGAAAGGTATCCTCAACCTTTTGCAGGTGTGCCTGCACCCGTTCAAGGTTTTCTCTGATTTCTTCAATTACTATCTCGATATCGCAGATCAGCAGTTCATAGGATTCACCTAAATCGCTGAGTTCCAGCTGCACGTCATAGCATTCTTCGAGGATATCGTGCAGCGCCGACTGTTCCTGTGCAGTCATCAGCTCTCACCACCTTTCAACATCTCATGTTCGGAGACAAAGGTGATGTCCTGATTGTCGATTAGCCGTCTGTGCTGCTGGTATCCATACATGAGTGCCTTTTCGCAGACCCTGTTTATGACCCGCATGGTTCCTGCAGAGATCCGAAAAACCTCATCGATTGCCCGGGGTGTAAATAGTTCCTGCTCGCAACCGGCATAATCCAGATGCGCCCGGATATAGTTTTCTGTTTCCGCCCGGTCGAGCCTGGGCAGCACACAGTTGATATCGATCCGCTGACGGACAGCGGCATAGCGCCTCAGGCGGAGTTTGTCATCCCACAGCTCCGTCTGACCGACAAGGATCAGTGCCATCGGGCTCATGGAATCGAAACGGTAGTTCAGCAGAAAGCGGAATTCCTCGATCGTTTCCTTCTCCAGAAGGTGTGCCTCATCCAGGACACATACAACTTTCTGCCTGTGCACACCGCGGATGATCTCGATCTCTTTCTGGAGCTGCCGCTTTGCATCTCCGCGGTAAAACCTTGATTCCATTCCAAGCTGGTCCAGGAGGCCCTTATAGAACCACCTTGGGGTAAGCTTGGAGTCGGACAGGTATAAAAGGATGTAGTCTTCCTTCGGGAGGCTGGCGGAAAACTTCCGAATCAGCGTTGTTTTCCCGCATCCGGCATCCGATGTAACTACAGCAAAGAGCTGTTTGTCCGCTGCGTATGCGAGACGCCCAAGTGCATCTGCCATTGCCGGTGATTCATACAGCGCCTCCGGCGGGACGTTTCGGGAAAACGGAGTACTGCTCATGCCGAAATACTGCTCATACATCTGCGCTCACCTCCTTCCGGTAAGCGCCGAAGGAGATGGCGTCCGCCCTTTTCCTTGCTGACTCTTCATGCTTCTTTTCCAGGGCATCCAGGAACCTTGAGGTCTCCGGCTCGACAGTCAGCATGGATGCAGGCAGAGCCAGCTTCTGGTCACAGTATTCTCCAATTTTAAGCGGTGCGGCCTGAAAGGGTTCAATACCGGGATAGCGGACCGTGATGATCTCCGGAGACGCGGGATCATAGGCAATCTCAACCGTGAAACCGATGAGGGATGCCTTTGTCTCGTACTGATTGCCGCGGAAACTGATACACGCTCCCTTGTTCACCTTTCGGTTTTCATGGTGCATGAAAGCCTCACCTACCAGCTTCGCGTCCAGGTACTTCAGCGCACGGGTATCCCGGTTCCATTCCTGCTCCGGTGTAATCCCACCGGCCGGTACGCATGCTCCGATGCTGCTGTAGTATTCCGAGATGCCCTCGTGAGGCTTCTTGTGATAGTACTCATCGAGAAAGATCATCCACAGGCGATTGAGTTCCTCAAGTGTTTTGACCTTTTTGGCCTTTGCCTCTTTCAGGTAAGCATCTACGACCTGGTGGAACTTCTCGACTTTGCCTTTGGATTTCCCGCTTTTTACAGGGGCGTGACGCACACGGATCGAGAGTCTTGCAAGGGAGAGCTTTAACTGCCGGGCAACATACTGGGAGCCATTGTCGAAACTATCCCGATATCGGAATAGTTTCGATTATCCCGATGTTTTAACTATCCCGAAGTTTTGTGTGGCAGTCTGAATGCAAAGCCTTTTTACACACAAACTTCGGAATAGTTTTGTGCTCAAAGTGAATAAATCTTTTTCAGGATTTCTTTATTATTCCACTTTCTGCCTTTGAGAGATTCCTCTTTATTAGCCGCCGCCATTGAGTTCGCGAGAGTCTCTATTGTGGCAAATGCATAGAAACCGGATGTAGTTGTCATGCTTTCGTGCCCCAGCATCTGCTGGATATGCGAAAGCGGCATTCCATTTTTGTAAAGATCCATTGCCCTGGTTTTACGAAACAAATCCTAAATTTGGGATTTATTCCGAAATCCAAACTTTAATAAAATCCAAACTTTCTATTGATTCTCCGCATGATTGCAGGGTTTCACCAATAGAAAGTTGAGATTTTATTTTGAGGA